>NZ_VTFT01000002.1:0-300000 GCF_008244685.1 Luteimonas viscosa | reverse complement strand
AGGATGCCGTTGCAGAACAGCGAGTTGTTGACCGACATGATGGTCGAATGCGCGGCGTCTCCGGCGGCGATCTCCACCATCGCCAGCACGTAGGCGACCGGATCCATGCCGGCGCCGCCGTATTCGACCGGCACCTCGATGCCCATCAGGCCGTTCTCGCCCAGCAGGCGGATGTTCTCGAGCGGAAATTCGCCGGTGCGGTCGTGGTGCTCGGCGCTGGGCGCGATCTTCTCCTGCGCGATGCGCCGCGCGACGTCCTGGATCATCAACTGCTCTTCGCTGAACCCGAACTCCACGGCGACCTCTATCGTTTCCGGAGAAACCTTATTGTAGCCCGCGACCTGTCGCGAACCCTACCGGACACCTTCATGTCGCGTCGTGCAAGCCGACCGTCGGAACAGGCATCGGGTTGACGCGCCGGCGCCGCGAGCCCAAAATATCTCTATATCGCGATATGGAGATATTATGGACCTCGAAGCCTGGTCCGCCCGGCTCAAGGTGCTGGCCGACCCGACGCGCGTACGCCTGCTGGCGCTGCTCGAAGGAGAGGAACTGACCGTCGCGGAGCTCTCCGCGATCACCCGCCTGGCCCAGCCGCGCGTCTCCACCCACCTGGCCAAGCTCAAGGAGGCGGGCCTGGTGCGCGACCGCCGGGCCGGGGTCTCGGCCTACTACCGCTTCGACGACGACTCCCTCGACCCGGCGCAGCGCGCCCTGTGGCAGGCCCTGTCCACCGGCAGCGACGATCCGCTGCTGCGGCAGGATGGGGAGCGCGTCGCCGGGGTGCTGGCGATGCGCGCGGCCGACCAGAACTGGGCGGATTCGGTCGCCGGCGACATGGAACGCCACTACTCGCCCGGCCGCACCTGGGAGGCGCTCGCGCGCAGCGCGCTGCCGCTGCTCGACACCGGCGACGTGCTCGACATCGCCTCGGGCGACGGCGTGCTGGCCGAACTGCTGGCGCCGCACGCGCACCGTTACGTCTGCGTGGACAGCAGCAAGCGCGTGGTGGCCGCCGCGGCCGAGCGCCTGCGCAAGTTCCGCAACGTCGAGGTGCGCGAGGGCGACATGCACGCGCTGCCGTTCGGCGACGGCGAGTTCGACCTGGTGGTGCTGATGCACGCGCTCACCTACGCCGACAAGCCGGCCCAGGCGGTGGCCGAGGCCGCGCGCGTGCTGCGCCCCGGCGGCCGGCTGCTGCTGTCGAGCCTGGCGCGGCACGAGCACCAGAACGTGGTCCAGGCCTATGGCCACGCCAACCTGGGCTTCGCCGACAAGGACCTGCGCCGCTTCGTCTCGCGCGCGGGACTGGAACTGGTCAACGCCGAGACCGTCACCCGCGAGAAGCGCCCGCCGCACTTCGAGGTGATCTCGATGATCGCCCGCAAGCCGTAGGGCGGGCCCTAGCCCGTCCCCTGCATGCGTATGCGCCCCAATCCCCTTCTCTTGTGAACCGGTCCCCATGAACACCCTGCCCTGGCTCCATCCCGAACGCGTCGCCCTGCTGGAGACGGCGCTGCGCGAACGCATCCTGGTGATCGACGGCGCCATGGGCACGATGATCCAGCGCCACGACCTGCAGGAGGCGGACTATCGCGGAGAGCGCTTCGCCGCCGGCTACGACTTCGCCCACCAGGCCGCGCACGCGGGCCACGGCGCGGCCTGCGGCCACGACCTCAAGGGCAACAACGACCTGCTGCTGCTGACCCGGCCCGACATCATCGCCGGTATCCACACCGCCTATCTCGAGGCAGGCGCCGACCTGGTCGAGACCAATACTTTCAACGCCACCTCGGTCAGCCAGGCCGACTACCACCTCGAGCACCTGGTGTACGAACTCAACCGCGAGGGTGCGCGCGTGGCCCGCGGATGCTGCGACGCGATCGAGGCCACCACGCCGCACAAGCCGCGCTTCGTCATCGGCGTGCTCGGGCCGACCAGCCGCACCGCCTCGATCAGCCCGGACGTGAACGACCCCGGCTTCCGCAACACCAGCTTCGACGAGTTGCGCGAAACCTATCGCGAAGCGATCGAGGGGCTGATCGACGGCGGCGCCGACACCCTGATGGTGGAGACCATCTTCGACACGCTCAACGCCAAGGCCGCGCTGTACGCGGTGGAGGAAGTGTTCGACGCGCGCGGCGGCCGGCTGCCGGTGATGATCTCCGGCACCATCACCGACGCGTCCGGGCGCACGCTGTCGGGGCAGACCGCGGAGGCGTTCTACGCCTCTGTCGCGCATGGGCGGCCGCTGTCGGTGGGCCTGAACTGCGCGCTGGGCGCGAAGGACCTGCGGCCGCACGTGGAGACGCTGGCGACCGTTGCCGACGGCTACGTCAGCGCGCATCCGAACGCGGGCCTGCCCAACGCCTTCGGTGGCTACGACGAGACCCCGGAAGAGATGGCCGAAGTGCTGAAGGAATTCGCGCAGGCCGGCCTGCTCAACCTGGTCGGCGGCTGCTGCGGCACCTCGCCCGACCACATCCGCGCGATCGCGGATGCGGTGGCCGGCGTCGCACCGCGCGCATTGCCAGCGCGACTGGCGGAGGCCGCGTGATCGGCTGCGCCCCCACCCGGCGCTTTGCGCCAGCTTCCACTCATGGAGGGCACGATGCCCCGCCGAGCGGTGGAAGGCACACAACCTGCCTGCCCACATGAACCCCATTGCGCGCCACACCCGACTCAGCGGCCTCGAGCCGCTGCTCATCACCCCGGACCTGCTGTTCGTCAACATCGGCGAGCGCACCAACGTCACCGGCAGCGCGCAGTTCCGCAAGATGATCAAGGACGACCGCTACGAGGACGCGGTCGAGGTCGCGCGCCAGCAGGTCGCGAGCGGTGCGCAGATCCTCGACGTCAACATGGACGAGGGCCTGATCGATTCCGAGAAGGCGATGACGCGCTTCCTCAACCTGATCATGTCCGAGCCGGACATCGCCCGGATCCCGATCATGGTCGACTCCTCGAAGTGGAGCGTGATCGAGGCGGGGCTGAAGTGCCTGCAGGGCAAGAGCGTGGTCAACTCGATCTCGCTCAAGGAAGGCGAGGACGCGTTCGTCGAGCAGGCGCGCAAGGTGCTGCGCTACGGCGCCGCCGCGGTGGTGATGGCGTTCGACGAGGTCGGCCAGGCCGACACCTGCGAGCGGAAGGTGGAGATCTGCACCCGCGCGTACCGGATCCTGGTCGACCGGGTCGGGTTCCCGCCCGAGGACATCATCTTCGACCCCAACATCTTCGCGGTCGCCACCGGCATCGAGGAGCACGACAACTACGCGGTCGACTTCATCGAGGCCACGCGGATCATCCGGCAGACCCTGCCCCACTGCCACGTCTCCGGCGGCGTGTCGAACGTCTCGTTCTCGTTCCGCGGCAACGAACCGGTGCGCCAGGCGATCCATGCCGTGTTCCTCTACCACGCCATCCAGGCCGGGATGGACATGGGCATCGTCAACGCCGGCGCGATGCCGATCTACGACGACCTGGACCCGGAACTGCGCGAACGCGTCGAGGACGTGATCCTCAACCGTCGCAGGGACGGCACCGAGCGGCTGCTGGAACTCGCGGAGAAGTTCAAGGGCCGCAAGGGCGAGGCGCGGGTCGAGGACCTGTCGTGGCGCGAGAAGCCGGTGCGCGAGCGCCTGGCGCACGCGCTGGTGCACGGCATCGACGCCTACGCCGAGGTCGATACCGAGGAAGCGCGGCAGCAGTCGTCGCGGCCGCTGGACGTGATCGAAGGCCCGCTGATGGACGGCATGAACATCGTCGGCGACCTGTTCGGCGCCGGCAAGATGTTCCTGCCGCAGGTGGTCAAGTCGGCGCGGGTGATGAAGAAGGCGGTGGCCTACCTGCTGCCCTTCATCGAGGCCGAGAAGCTGCGCACGGGCGATGTCGGCAAGAACAACGGCAAGATCGTGATGGCGACCGTCAAGGGCGACGTCCACGACATCGGCAAGAACATCGTCGGGGTGGTGCTGGCCTGCAACAACTTCGAGGTGATCGACCTCGGGGTGATGGTGCCGACCCAGACCATCCTCGACAGGGCACGCGAAGTCGGCGCCGACGTCATCGGCCTGTCCGGGCTGATCACCCCGTCGCTGGAGGAAATGAGCCACGTGGCGCGCGAAATGCAGCGGCAGGGCTTCACCATGCCGCTGATGATCGGCGGCGCGACCACCTCGCGCGCGCACACCGCGCTCAAGATCGACCCGCACTACAAGGCGCCCACGGTCTGGGTGAAGGACGCCTCGCGCGCGGTCGGCGTGGCGCAGTCGCTGATCAGCCCCGAGCTGCGGGAGAAGTTCGTCGCCGCAAACGACGCCGACTACGCCGAGATCCGCGAACGCCACCGCAACCGCGGCGACGCCAAGCGGCTGGTATCGCTGGCCAAGGCGCGCGGCCAGAAGTTCGATGGCGGCTGGGACACGTACGAACCGCCGGCGCCGAGGCAGCCCGGACTGCACGTGTTCGACGACTATCCGTTACAGGAACTGATCGCCTGCATGGACTGGACGCCGTTCTTCCAGGCCTGGGAACTGGCGGGCAAGTACCCGGCGATCCTCGAGGACGCCATCGTCGGCCCGCAGGCGTCCGAGCTGTACCGCGACGCGCGCGCCATGCTCGACCGGATCGTGCGCGAGAAGTGGCTGACCGCGAAGGGCGTGTTCGGGCTGTGGCCTGCAAACAGCATCGGCGACGACGTTGAAGTGACCCTGGCCGATCCCGCCGATCCGGGTCCCGCTTCCGAATCCCGAATCCCGAATTCCGAATCCCGTTGCCTGTTGCACTTCCTCCGCCAGCAGGTCGACAAGCCCGCCGACCGGCCGGACTTCTGCCTCGCGGACTTCATCGCGCCGAAGGATTCCGGCAGGCAGGACTGGATCGGCATGTTCGCCGTCACCGCGGGCATCGGCATCGACGCGCATGTCGCGCGCTTCGAGGCCGACCACGACGACTACAACGCGATCCTGCTCAAGGCGCTCGCCGACCGCCTCGCCGAGGCCTTCGCCGAGCGCCTGCACCAGCGCGTGCGCAAGGAGTACTGGGGCTATGCCGCCGACGAGGCGCTCGACAACGACGCGCTGATCGCCGAGAAGTACCGCGGCATCCGCCCCGCGCCCGGCTACCCCGCGTGCCCGGAACACAGCGAGAAGGGCACCCTGTTCCGCCTGCTCGACGCCGGGCGCAACGCCGAGATGTCGCTGACCGAGAGCTTCGCGATGCTGCCGACCGCGGCAGTATCGGGCTACTACTTCAGCCATCCGCAGAGCCAGTACTTCGTGGTCGGCCGGGTCTCGAAGGAACAGGCGCAGGACTACGCCAGGCGCAAGGGCGTGGAGCTGGCGCAGGCCGAGCGCTGGCTGGCCTCGAATCTCGACTACGACCCGGAATAGCACCCGTCCTGTATCCGCCACATCGCGTCGGGCCGCGGCAAGCCGGGCCCGACGACAGCGCGACGGCGCGACCCGCGTCGGCTACCAGACCAGGTCGTCCGGCACCTGGTATTGCGGGTCCGCGTAGGGATCGTCCGCCGCCGGCGCGTGGGGATCCACCCTCAATGCGACCGATGGCGCGAACAGCGCTTCGGCCTGCGCGAGGTCCGCGGCGGAGACCAGCAGGTAGCGTCCGTTGAGCTGCACCACGCCCAGTTCTCCGGCATTGAGCGCCCTGAGCTGCGCGGCATTGACATAGATGCGCTTGATCTTGCCGCCATAGGGGAAGTGGCGGGCGACATCCGCCTCGGGGTCGTTCAGGGTCCTGCCCTGCAGGAACGCTTCCAGCTTCGCGCGCGCCTCGCGGCGCTGGCGGGCTTCCTCCTGTCTTGCCCGTTCGGCCTGGATGCGCTCGTCCTTTTCCTTCTGCGCACGGATCGCGTAGGCCTTGGCGAGGTCGATGTCCTCGCGCGTGCGCGGCGGCTTGCCGCCCCTGCGCGGGCTGCCGGGACCGGCGGCGCCTGGTTTCGGCTTGCCCCGCCGATCGTGCGGCGGCACGTCGCGCGCCTGCGCCGGCTTCTGCGGACGCGCCGGCCTGGCCGCGGGCTTGAAACCGAGGCCCAGCAATTGGTCGCGCAATGAATCGCTCATGGCTGTGCGTAGATCAGTAATGGGGCGGCGGCGGTTCGAGCGCGGCATCGCCGGGACCGTCGCCACGTGCCAGTTTCAGGTCCTCGAGCATGCGCTTCAACAGGTCGGCGTTCCCTGCCGACTCCAGCCGCATCGCCGTCAGGGCGTCGTTCAGCTCGGAAATCACCTGCTCCTGGAACGCCAGGCGGGTTTCCAGTTCGACCAGGCGTCGTTCGAGCGCGTCGTCCATCAGGCCCGATCCTGCCGGATCGACCGGCCCCGGCCGATGGCCCAGTAGGCGATCCCCGCGGCTTCGATCTCCGCCGGCTCGTACAGGTTGCGGCCGTCGAACACGACCGCGTCGCGCAGGCTCCGCTTCAGGAACTCGAAATCCGGGCTGCGGAACTGCTTCCATTCCGTGATGACGGCCAGCGCATCCGCCCCCTGCAGGGCTTCGTCGTCGGTGTCGCAGAGCACGAGGTCCTCGCGCTCGCCGAAGATGCGGCGGGCTTCGTCACGCGCCTCGGGATCGAAGGCACGCACGCGCGCCCCCGCGTCCCACAGCTGCTGCAGCAGGCGCCGGCTCGAGGCCTCTCGCATGTCGTCGGTATTGGGCTTGAACGCCAGGCCCCAGAGCGCCACGGTCTTGCCGCGCAACACGCCGGCGGCGCCGTAATGACGCACGAACAGGTCGAACAGATGGGCCTTCTGGCGATCGTTCACCGCCTCGACCGCGTTGAGCAGGGTCGGCTCGAGCGAGTGCTGCGCGGCGGTGCGCGCCAGCGCCTGCACATCCTTCGGGAAGCACGAGCCGCCGTAGCCCGCGCCGGGATAGATGAAGTGCCAGCCGATGCGCGGATCCGAGCCGATGCCACGGCGCACCTGTTCGACGTCCGCGCCCACCTTCTCGGCGATGTTCGCGATCTCGTTCATGAAGCTGATCTTGGTCGCGAGCATCGCGTTGGCGGCGTACTTGGTCAGTTCGGCCGAACGCACGTCCATCGCCACGATCCGGTCGTGGTTGCGGTTGAAAGGCGCGTACAGCCTGCGCAGCTTCTCGATCGACGCGGGTTCACGGCTGCCGAGCACGATCCGGTCCGGGCGCATGCAGTCCTCGACCGCCGCGCCTTCCTTCAGGAACTCGGGGTTCGAGACGACGTCGAAGTCGATGTCGACACCGCGCGATTCCAGTTCCGCCGCGATGGTCGCGCGCACCTGGTCGGCGGTGCCGACCGGCACCGTCGACTTGTCGACCACGATCGCCGGAGCCCGCAGGTGGCGCCCGATCGTCCGCGCGACTGCCAGCACGTACTGCAGGTCGGCACTGCCGTCCTCGTCGGGCGGCGTGCCGACGGCGATGAACACGATCTCCGCCGAGGCCACCGCCGCCCCGGCATCGGTGGTGAACTTCAGGCGCCCGGCCGCGTGGTTGGCCTTGACCATCGGTTCCAGGCCGGGCTCGTAGATCGGGATCACGCCCCTCTGAAGACCGTCGATCTTGGCCTGGTCGATGTCCACGCACACCACGTCGTGCCCGACTTCCGCCAGGCAGGTACCGCTGACGAGGCCGACATAACCGGTGCCGAAGATGGCGACGTGCATTCCCTGCGGTCTCCCTCGGGCTTACTCGGCCGCGTTGACGATGTCGAGCAGTTCCACCTCGAACACCAGGGTGGCGTTCGGGCCGATCGGACCGCCCGGCGTGCCCTGCTCGCCATAGCCCAGCTTGCCGGGGATCCACAGCTTGTACTTGCTGCCCACCGGCATCAGCTGCAGGCCTTCCTGCCAGCCGGGCACGACCTGCGCCAGCGCGAACTCGACCGGTTCGCCGCGCGCATAGGAATCATCGAAGGTCTCGCCGTCGAGCAGCGTGCCCTTGTAATGCACCCGGACGGTGTCGCCAGCCTTCGGCTTCGTGCCCGAGCCCTCGCTCAACACCTGGTACTGCAGCCCGGACGCGGTGGTCTGCACGTCCGGCTTGCCGGCGTTCTCGGCGAGGAACTTCTCGCCCTCGGCCGCGTTCTTCTTGCCCGACTCCTGGATCTCGGCCATCTGCCTGGCCTGCATGCGCATGCTGAAGTCCTGCATGACCTGCATCGCCTCTTCCTGGGTCAGCACCGGCTCTTTGCCGTCGATCGTGCTCCTGACCGCCTTGAACACCGTATCCAGGTCGACCTCGTCCTTCGCCGCCTTGAGGCTGTCGCCGATCTGCATGCCGATCACGTAGCTGACCTGTTCCTTCTCCGTCTTCAGGCCACCCTTCGCCGCTACCGCGGGCGCGTCCTCGCCGCTGCCGTCGACCGGCTTGCCGGTTTCCTTGTCCAGGGGTTTGCAGGCCAGCAGCGCGACCGACAGCGCAACGCCGAGCACGACCAGGGAGGTGGAACGCATCGTAACTTTCATCGGGGACTCCAGACGGAACACAAAAGCAGGGGGACGAGGCCGGCGTCAGGGCGCCGGCGCGGGATTGGTGTCAGGGGATGCCGAGCAGTTCGACCTCGAACACCAGGGTGGCGTTCGGGCCGATGAGCGGCGGGCTGCCGGCCCGGCCGTAGGCGAGTTCGCCCGGGATCCAGAACTGGTACTTGCTGCCGACCGGCATCAGGGTCAGGCCCTCGGTCCAGCCGGCGATCACCTGGTTGAGACCGAACTCGGCCGGCTCGCCGCGCGCGATCGAACTGTCGAACTCGGTGCCGTCGAGCAGGGTGCCGCGGTAGTGCACGCGGACCTGGTCGCCCGGCTTCGGTCGCGGACCCGAACCGGCCCGCAGCACGCGATACTGCAGGCCCGACCCGGTGGCGAACACGCCCTTGGCGGTCCGGTTGCGGGCCAGGAATTCGGCGCCGGCCTGGCGGTTGGCCTCGGCCTTGCGCTCGGCATCGCGTTTGGAGCGCTGTTCCAGCGTCGCCCGCACTTCGGAGGCCTGTTCCGTGGACAGCAGTGGCGTCCCGCCCTCGATCACGGTGCGCACCGCCTGCACCAGCACCGGCACCTCGATGGTGTCGGCAAGCGGCGCCAGCGAGCGACCGACATTGAGGCCGGTCATCAGTCCGACCTTGGCCCGGTCGACCGGCGGCGGTTGCGCGCCCGGCGCCATGCCCGGGATCCTGCGCCCGCTGCGCGCCGCCACGCGCTGCATCAGTGCCTGCCCCACCTGGGCGACGTCGGCTTCGCCGATCAGCGGCTCGCCGCCGGCCAGCGCCTGGGCGACCGCGCGCTCGAAGCTCGCGTAGTCGATGTCGGGTCCCGCCGCTTCCAGCGAGCGGCCGACATCCATGCCGATCAGGTAGCTGACCTGCTCGCGCTCGCCCGCGAGGCTGGTGAGCGACTGCGCCGGCGCCGGCGCGACGTTCCCCGCGAGCAGCGCAGACAGCCCCAGCGCGGCGAAGCCACGCACGAAACGATTCATTGAAACGAGACTCCGGCACGCGCCGATGCAGGCGACGCAATGGCGCTATTGTCGCGAGCGGCGCCCGCGACGGCAATCACGGGGCGCCGCGGCGGCCCGGCGGCGTTCAGCACCTCAGGTCCCTGGCCGGGGCGCCTCGAGCGCGCGTTCGATCGCGGCGACGATCTCCGGGTCTTCCGGAATCGTGCGGCTGCCCCACGACGCGAGAACCTTGCCGTCGCGGCCGACCAGATACTTGTGGAAGTTCCAGGCCGGGGCTTCGCCGGTGGCCTTGGCCAGATCGCGATACAGCGGCGTGGCTTCGTCGCCGATGACGTGCACCGGCTGGAACATCGGGAACTTCACGCCGTAGGTCAGCGTGCAGAACTCCTGGATCTTCTTCTCGTCCTCGAACTCCTGCCCGCGGAAATCCGCGGACGGAAAGCCGAGCACGGCGAATCCACGCGCCTTGTAGCGCGAGTGCAGGGTTTCGAGCCCTTCGAACTGCGGCGCGAAGCCGCACTTGCTCGCCGTATTGACCACCAGCAGCACCTGGCCACCGTAGGTGCTGGCGAGGTCGACCGGCTGCTTTCCGGTCAGGGGCCGGTAGCTGCGCTCGAGCAGATCCGAGGCTCCCGCCACCGCCGATACGGCCAGTAAAGCTGCCGCTGCGAGATATCTCATTGTTTTCATGACGTTTTTCGGCCAGTCGTTTCGGAAGGTATTCGGACCATGACTTCAGTTGGGTCGATTCTGCACGGAAACCCCTTGCACCCGGCTGTCTTGGTGTTATAGTTGAATACAACACCTATCCACCAGAGCAGGACGTTCATCATGAACCGCAAGCTCCGCAACACGATACTGGCTTTCTCGGTGACCGGCATGGCGCTGGCCGTGGGCCTGCTTGCCGCGCATCCGGTCCTGCCCGACGAGGCCGGCGCGACCGCCCCCGTCGTCCAGGCAGCAGCTCCCACCGCCCCGCTCATCCCCCTCGCCGCGCTCGACGCCCCGGGCGATGCGGTGGCCGCCGAAGCGGCGTCCGCACCGCTCGGTACCCGGGTTCCCCGCTACACCCCGGCCCTGGTCGATGCCGAATCGCTGCAGCGCGCAGTGGCCATGACCGTGGGCTTCGTCGTCGCCATCGCCACCGGGTCGACCCCAGCCGATGCCGATGCCGGCGCCACCGCCTCCGGCGGCGAACAAGCGGCAGCCACGCGCACCCGCCGCAGCGGCAGCGTGCGCAGCGCGATCGCCGTCCCCTACTTCTCGTTCGCACGCGGGGCCGGCCGCGCCGGCCGGAGCTGATGCCATGACCAACATCCAGTGGAGCGATGGCGCTCCGATCTACCGCCAGCTGAAGGAACGCGTGATCGCGATGATGCTGGACGGGGTACTCAAACCGGGCGACGCGCTGCCGTCGGTGCGCCAGGTCGCCGCCGAATACCAACTCAATCCGATCACCGTCTCGCGCGCCTACCAGGAGCTGGCGGACGAGTCGCTGGTCGAAAAACGAAGGGGCCTTGGCATGTACGTCACCGAAGAAGCCGCGAAGAAACTCCTGCTCAACGAACGCGAACGCTTCCTGCACGAGGAATGGCCGCTGGTGCTCGAACGCATCCAGCGCCTGGGTCTCGCGCTGGGGGACCTGATGCGGGCACCGGCGAACGGAGGTACGCGATGAACGCGATGGCCGACAACCTGCAGGTGGTCGATGCGCGCGGCCTGCGCAAGGCGTACAGGAACAAGCTCGCGCTCGACGGCGCCAGCTTCCGCATCGAAGCCGGCCGCATCGTCGGCCTGATCGGGCCCAACGGCGCCGGCAAGACCACCGCGCTCAAGGCGATGCTGGGACTGATCCCGTTCGACGGCGAGCTGAGCGTGCTCGGCCGCGACCCGCGCACCCAGCGCGACGAACTGATGAAGGACGTGTGCTTCATCGCCGACGTGGCGGTTCTGCCGCGCTGGATCCGGGTGCGCGAGGCGATCGACTTCGTCGCCGGCGTGCATCCGCGCTTCGATCGCGCCAAGTGCGAGCGCTTCCTCGCCAACACCCAGCTCAAGCCGAAGCAGCGCGTGCGCGAGATGTCCAAGGGCATGATCGTGCAGCTGCACCTGGCGCTGGTGATGGCGATCGACGCGAAGCTGCTGGTGCTCGACGAACCCACCCTGGGCCTGGACATCCTCTACCGCAAGCAGTTCTACCAGCGCCTGCTGGAGGACTATTTCGACGAGCAGAAGACCATCGTCATCACCACCCACCAGGTCGAGGAGGTCGAGCACATCCTCACCGACGTCATGTTCATCCGCGACGGCAAGGTGGTGCTCGACGCGCCGATGGAGCACGTCGGCGAGCGCTTCACCGAGGTGCTGGTCAATGCCGACCAGGCCGATGCCGCGCGCCAGCTGGGGCCGATCGACGAGCGCTCGCTGCCGTTCGGCAAGACCGTGATGCTGTTCGACGGCGTGCCGCCGCCCACGCTCGCCGCCTTCGGCGAAACCCGTACACCCGGGCTCGCAGACCTGTTCGTGGCCACGATGAAAGGAACCTACGCATGAACGCCGTTGCCGACACCCTGCCCGATGCCCCGCGTCCGGCCGGCGCAGGGCACATCCATCCCACCCACCGCTTCCGCTGGCTGCTGCGGCGCGAGTTCTGGGAGCACAAGGGCGGCTTCCTGTGGGCGCCGCTGGTGGCAGGCGGCATCTCGCTGCTGCTCTCGGCGATGGGCATCGTGATGGCGATCGTGGCCGCGCGCGGCAAGGTCCCGGACGACGCTCAGATCTCGCTCGGCGACGGCACCCGGGTCCAGGTCAACGGCCTGGACCTAGGCATGCTGACCTCGCGCCTCGGCCACGAGGACCTGGCACGGCTGGGCGACGGCATCGACGTCACCCTGATCCTGGCCTCGAGCTGGCCGTTCATCGTGCTGGCGTTCGTGATGTTCTTCTACTGCCTCGGCGCGCTGTACGACGAGCGCAAGGACCGCAGCGTGCTGTTCTGGAAGTCGCTGCCGCTGTCGGATGGATCGACGGTGCTCTCGAAGGTGGCGAGCGCCACGCTTGTCGCGCCGCTGCTGGCGACGCTGGCCGCGATCGCCACCATGTTCGGATTCCTCGTGCTGATCAGCGTGGTGGCGATGGCCTATGGCGGCAACCCGATGACGCTGCTGTGGGGCCCGTCCAGCCCGCTGGTGCTGTCGGCGCAGTACATCGCGGCGATCCCGGTGTACGCACTGTGGGCGATGCCGACCATCGGCTGGCTGATGCTGTGCTCGGCATGGGCCAAGAGCAAGCCCTTCCTGTGGGCGATCACGATCCCGCTGTTCGCAGGCCTGTTCGTCGCCTGGCTGGAGTTCCTCGGCGTGTTCCACGACGTGACCTGGCCGTTCTTCAGGGACGTCGTGCTGCGCATGCTGACCAGCGTGTTTCCGATGACCTGGATGGACCTGCAGTACCTGGAACAGGTCGACTTCGAGGTCGCCGGCGCCGCCCGCAACCTGATGCATCCGGCGTCGGTATACCGGAACCTGGCCAATCCCGAGCTGTGGATCGGCGTGGTCGCCGGCGCGGCGATGATCTTCGGCGCCATCCGCCTCCGCCGCTGGCGGGATGAGGGGTGAGGCCGCGATGCTCGCGAAGCATCGCTTCGCATCGCGGCCGAACGCCCGGCGCGCTGCGCCGGGCCGGGTGAGGCCGGGCGCTTGCGAACTGGCCTATCGTCAGTTCGCGCCCGGGCGAACGCCCGGCCAGGGATGGCCGGGCCGGACCATCCGGAGCCCTGCAGCCCCGCCTTGGATGGCGCCGCGCGGACACCGAAGCCGGCGCTGCCGCGCGTTACCGAACGCTCCACCGCGGCGCCACGACGCAGCGTCGCGACAACCGCGTTAGCAGAATCGCCATAGCACCGCCCACCACGATTCCGAAGGGACAACGCCCATGAAAGCCCTCGCCACCCTCGCCCTGACCGCCTGCCTGCCCCTCCTCGTCGCCTGCCAGCGCGACGAGCCGCCGACCCCGGAATCCGGGTCCGAGGCGACGCCCGCGCCCACCACCGCCCTGGGCCGCACCGTCGCCCGGGCCATGGACGAGGCGCGCAAGGAACTGCGCGAGGGCGACATGAGCCTCAACGGCGACTACGACGTGCGCATCAACGGCAAGCGCATCCGCCACGACGCCAGCGACCTGCCGCCCGCCGAGATCACGCCCGAGGGCGAACTGCGCGTTTCGGGGTCGATGGTGGCGATGGATGACGACGCGCGTGCACTGGCCCGCGACTATCGCCTGGCCCTGATCGACATCGCCGAGGCCGGCATGGATCTCGGCGTGCGTGGCGCCGACCTCGGCATGAAGGCCGCCGGCGACGCGATCGGCAGCCTGCTGCGCGGCGATACCGAGGAAATGGAGAAGCGGGTCGAGGCCGAAGCGGAGCAGCTCGAAGTCGCCGCGATGGAATTGTGCGACCGGCTGCCCCGGCTGCTGGCGACGCAGCAGGCGCTGGCCGCGGCGGTGCCGGAGTTCGCGCCCTACGCGCGGATGGACGCCGGCGACATCGACGACTGCCGCAACGGCCACGCCGACGAGGGCGACCACGACGCGGCGGAAGACAACGCGGACAGGCGGCTCGACGCCGCCGCGGAAGCCGATGCCGCCGCCGAAGCCGATGCCACTGCCGAGGCGGACGCCGCGGCCGATGCCGCCTCCGCAGCAGACCCGGAACGGTGAACCCGTCCGGGCGCGGGGGTCGTCCGCTTCAACCATTCGCGCGTCCGGCGCATCCCAGTTCCTCCAACCCTCGGAAGGACAGCCCATGACCCGCCCCGCCACGCTCGCCCTGCTGCTGCTCGCCGCCGCCTCCGCGCCCGTGCTTGCCGACGACAAGTGCCGCCATTCCGCGCCCCGCAGCCTCGACCTGGACCTGGAAGGCGTCACCGCGGTGATGTTCCACGTGGGTCCGCACAACCTGCGCGTCGACGCCTCGGCGTCGGCGACGGGAGCCGTGCGTGGTCGCGCCTGCGCCTCGGATGCGGACCGCCTGGACGCGCTCACGCTGACCCAGGAGCGCAGCGGCGGGAAACTGATCGTGCGCCTGGAGCACGACAACGACTGGAGCGGCCTCACGCTCGGCAACCGCTACGCCTACATGACGCTCGAGGCGAGCGTGCCAGCCGAGCTCATGGTGCAACTGGACGTCGGCTCCGGGGACGGCCGGGTGGACGGCGCTTCCGCGGTCAGCGCCGACGTGGGATCCGGCGACGTCGAGGTGTTCCGCACCCGTGGCCGCGTGACGGCCCAGGTCGGATCGGGCGACATCCTGGTCGACGATGCCGGCGAACTGCGGGTCCTGTCGATCGGCTCGGGCGACGTGGAGGCGGAGGATCTGCGCGGCGACGTGGAGGTCGGCAGCATCGGTTCCGGCGATTTCAGCCTGGCGCGCGCCACCGGCAACGTGACCATCCGCTCGATCGGCTCGGGCGACGCCGAACTCACCGACGTGGGCGGCAGCGTCTCGCTCGGGTCCATCGGCTCGGGCGACCTCGACGTGACCGGCGTCGGCGGAGACCTGACCGTGTCTTCCGTCGGCAGCGGCGATGTCGACCACAGCGGGGTGACCGGAACCGTGTCGCTTCCACGCAAGCGCTGAAAGGTCGAAGCGCGCCGACGCAGCATGACCCGTCGGCCGGCGCCCGGTGGCGGCTTTCCCGGTCTCAGCCGCCGCTACCACCGGCGCCATGGATCCCGCCGCGGGTGAGCGCGGCCGGGTCGAGCAACCGCTTCAGCGCCTGTGCCGACAGTCCGCTGTCCTCCAGCGCCACGTCGAACACCGGTCGCTGCTCGCGGTAGGCGCGCTTGGCGATCGCCGCGGCCTTCTCGTAGCCGATCACCGGGTTCAGCGCCGTCACCAGGATCGGATTGCGGTGCAGCGCGGCGTCGATCCGGTCGCGGCGCAGGTTAAGTCCGGCGATCGCGTCGTCGGCGAGCAGCCTGAGGATGCGCGAAAGCAAGCCGATCGAGTCGAGCAGGTTCGCCGCGATCAGCGGCAGCGCGACGTTGAGCTGGAAGTTGCCGGTCTGGCCGGCGACCGTGATCGCGGCGTGGTGGCCGATCACCTGCGCGCCCACCATCACCGCCGCCTCCGGGATCACCGGATTGACCTTGCCGGGCATGATCGAACTGCCCGGCTGCAGCGCCGGCAGCTCGATCTCGCCGAGCCCGGCCAGCGGGCCCGAGTTCATCCAGCGCAGGTCGTTGGCGATCTTGATCAGGGCCACGGCCAGGGCATTGAGCTGCCCGGACAGCTCCACCGCGTCGTCCTGCGCGGCGATCCCCTCGAACTTGTCGTCGGCGGAAACGAACGTGGTCGGGGTGAGCCGGGACAGCTCGCGCGCCATCTTCCTGCCGAACTTCGGGTCGGCATTGATGCCGGTACCGATCGCCGTGCCGCCGATCGGCAACCGGCGCAGGCGCCCGAGCGCATCGGTGATGCGCGCCTGCGCCGACGCCAGCTGCGACGACCAGGCGCCGAATTCCTGGGCGACGGTCATCGGCATCGCGTCCATCAGGTGGGTGCGCCCGGTCTTGACCACCTTGCCGAAGCTGCGCGCGCGACGATCGATGGCCTTGCGCAGGTGCGCCAGCGCCGGCAGCAGGTCCTCGACCACGGCCAGCTGCGCGGACACGCGGATCGCGGTGGGGATCACGTCGTTGGAACTCTGGCCGAGGTTGACGTGGTCGTTGGGGTGGACCTTCGCCCCGGCCCGCGAGGCGAGCCTGGCGATCACCTCGTTGGCGTTCATGTTCGACGAGGTGCCGGAGCCGGTCTGGTAGATGTCGATCGGGAATTGCGCGTCGTGGCGGCCCGAGGCCACCTCCATCGCGGCGGCGTGGATCGCCTTCGCGGTGGTCTCGGGCAGCAGGCCGAGCTCGCCGTTGACGGTCGCGGCCGCGGCCTTGACCAGGCCCAGCGCGCGGATGAAGCCGCGCGGCATCGGTTGCCCGGACACCGGGAAGTTCTGCACCGCCCGCTGGGTCTGCGCGCCCCACAGGGCGTCGGCCGGCACCTGCAGTTCGCCCATGCTGTCGTGCTCGACCCGGAACCGGGCGTTCGTGGCCGGCGTCTTCGACTTGCCCATCGCTCGGGACTCCTCTCGCGCGGACGGCTGCATGCGCGCCCGTTCTCCGTGCAGGATAGCGGCGCAGCCGTGGCGGCGCTGCGAGCGTGGCCCAGGCAGATGCGGACGCGCCGCGGGAATCGCATCGCGCGCGACCTGCCCATCGATCGCACACGCCGCGCGCAGGCCCGCGTGTCGCGGCGTGCCCCACCGCTCCGCAGCCTCTAGAATATGGGCCCCGCCCGCGTCCGCCAGGCCTCCATGCCCGCCACCGCACTGCAAGACGCCACCCTGCTCGCCCTCTCGCCGCTCGATGGACGCTATGCCGGCAAGGTCGACGCGCTGCGCCCGATCTTCTCCGAATACGGCCTGATCCATGCCCGCGTGCGGGTCGAGGTGGAGTGGCTGATCGCGCTGGCCGCGGAACCGGCGATCACCGGGCTGCCCGCCTTCGACCCGACCCAGACGGCGGCGCTGCAGGCCCTGTGGCAGGGCTTCTCGGTGGCCGACGCGGCGCGGGTCAAGGAGATCGAACGTACCACCAACCACGACGTCAAGGCGGTCGAGTACTTCATCAAGGAGCGGCTGAAGGACGAGGCGTCGCTGGCGCAGGCGCTGGAGTTCGTGCATTTCGCCTGCACCAGCGAGGACATCAACAACCTCGCCTACGCGCTGATGCTCGGCCAGGCCCGCCAGCAGGTGCTGCTGCCGAAGCTAGATGCGCTCATCGGCAAGCTGCGCGGCATGGCCCACGAACATGCCGCGCTGCCGATGCTGGCGCGGACCCACGGCCAGAGCGCCTCGCCGACCACGGTCGGCAAGGAGATCGCGAACGTCGTCGCGCGCCTGCAGCGCCAGGGCGAGCAGCTGGCCGCGGTCTCCATCACCGGCAAGGTCAACGGCGCGGTCGGCAACTACAACGCCCACGTCGCCAGCTATCCGGATGTCGACTGGCCGGCGTTCGCCCGGCGCTTCGTCGAATCGCTCGGCATCGAGTTCAATCCCTGGACCACCCAGATCGAGCCGCACGACTGCATCGCCGAGCTGTGCGACGCGCACAAGCGCATCGGCACCATCGCGATCGACCTGTGCCGCGACGTCTGGGGCTACATCTCGCTGGGGTACTTCCGGCAGTCGGTGGTGGCCGGCGAAGTCGGCAGCTCGACCATGCCGCACAAGGTCAACCCGATCGACTTCGAGAACGCGGAAGGCAACTTCGGCATCGCCAACGCGCTGTTCGAGCACTTCGCCGCGAAGCTGCCGGTGAGCCGCTGGCAGCGCGACCTCACCGATTCCACCGTGCTGCGCGCGCTCGGCACCGCGTTCGGGCACGCGCTGATCGGTTTCGACGCGCTGCTGCGGGGGCTGGACAAGCTCAGTCCCAACCAGGAGCGGCTGGCCGCCGACCTCGACGCCGCCTGGGAGGTCCTGGCCGAGGCCGTGCAGACGGTGATGCGGCGCGAGGGCCTGCCCAATCCCTACGAACAGCTCAAGGCCCTGACCCGCGGCCAGGGCATCACCGAACAGTCGATGCGGCGCTTCATCGAATCGCTGGAGCTGCCCGCCGACGACCGGCGCCGGCTGCTGGCGATGACGCCGGCCGACTACACCGGCCTGGCCGCGAGGCTGGCCGGCGAGGTCTGAGCGTGCGGCTGCTGCTCAACATCGACGTTCCCGACCTCGCCGCCGCGGAGGCGTTCTACGTCGCCGCGTTCGGCCTCGCACCGGCGCGCAGGTTCGGCGACGCGGTGGTCGAGCTGACCGGCGCCGAGGCGCCGGTGTACCTGCTGCGCAAGGCCGCCGGCAGCGAGGGGGCCGGCGGCCGCCTCCGCGACTATGGGCGGCACTGGACCCCGCTGCACTGCGACGTCGTGGTCGACGACCTCGATGCCGCCCTGGCGCGCGCGCCTGCCGCCGGCGCGACCTGTGAAGGCGAGGTGCGCGAGGCGGCCTGGGGCCGTATCGTCCAGCTCGCGGACCCGTTCGGGCACGGCTGGTGCCTGCTGCAATTCCTCGGCCGCGGCTACGACGAGATCGCCACATGAACACCCGCTCCCTTTTGCTCCCCGCCGCCGCCTGGCTGCTGCTCGCCGCGTGCACGCCCGCCGCCCCGCCCACCGGCGTGGCGCACGCGTCCGCAACCGCCCCGACGGCAGGCTCGGTCGTCGAACCACCTGCCACGCGCTGCAACGACAGGTCCGGCTGGAACGATCCGGCCGCACCGCTGCGGGTCCACGGCAACACCTGGTACGTCGGCACCTGCGGCATCAGCGCCCTGCTGGTGACTTCTCCCGACGGCCACGTGCTGGTCGACGGCGCCACCCCGAAGGCCGGCGGGCTGATCGTGGACAACATCCGCAAGCTCGGCTTCGATCCCGGCGACGTGAAGGCGATCGTGCTGTCGCACGAGCATTTCGACCACGCCGGCGGGCTGGCGGCGCTGCAGGAGGCGAGCGGCGCGCCGGTCTTCGCCCTGGCGCCCGCGGTGGCCACGCTGCGGCGCGGGACCAGCGACCGTACCGATCCGCAGTTCCTCGCGCTCGAATCGTTCCCGCCGGTCGCCGACGTGCGCGTCGTGGCGCAGGACGGCGTGGTCCGCGCCGGCTCCGTCGAACTGCAGGCGATCCCGACGCCCGGGCACACGCCCGGCGGCACCAGCTGGACCTGGCGCTCCTGCGAAGGCGAGGACTGCCTGCAGGTGGTCTACGCCGACAGCCTGACCGCGATCTCCGACGACGAATTCCGCTACGACGACGACGCGGCGCACCCGGGCTACCTGGCGGCGTTCCGGGACACGCTGGCGCGCGTGGCCGCGCTTCCCTGCGACATCCTGGTCACTCCGCACCCCTCGGCCAGCGGACTGTGGGATCGCATCGGGCCGGATGCGCAGCGGCCGCTGGTCGACGACGGCGCCTGCCTGGCCTACGCGCAGGCGGGGGCCGAACGCCTCGAAAAGCGGTTGGCCGACGAGGCCGCCAGGGCCGCGGCCACGACGCCGTGAACGCCCTCCCGATCGAGGTCCGCGGCAGCGACGGGCAGATGCTCGGCATGCCGCCGGCGCGGTTCCTGCGCGACTACTGGCAGAAGCGGCCGCTGCTGGTGCGCGACGCATTCCCCGGCTTCGCCTCGCCGATCGCGCCGGAGGATCTGGCCGGCCTGGCCTGCGAGGAGTTCGCGCTGTCGCGCCTGGTGCGCCACGACCGCGAACGTGACGCCTGGCAGGTACAGCACGGGCCGTTCCCCGAAGCCCTGTTCCCGACCCTGGGCGAGCGCGACTGGACCCTGCTGGTGCAGGACGTGGACAAGTGGGACGCCGACGTCGCCGCGCTGCTGCCTCGCTTCGACTTCCTGCCGCGCTGGCGGATCGACGACATCATGGTCAGCTTCGCCGCCACCGGCGGCTCGGTCGGCGCCCACGTCGACCAGTACGACGTGTTCCTGCTGCAGGCTTATGGCCATCGCCGCTGGCAGGTCGACGCGGGGGACGCGCCTCCACTGGCGTTCCGCGACGACGTGGAACTCCGGCTGCTGCGGCAGTTCGACCCGACCCACGACTGGGTGCTCGGCCCCGGCGACATGCTCTACCTGCCGCCGGGCGTGCCGCACCACGGCGTGGCCGAGGATCCCTGCCTCACCTTCTCGGTCGGCATGCGCGCGCCGTCCGCGGCCGAGCTGATGGGCGACTACATCGACACGCTGGCCGCGGATGCCGACGAGGCGATCCGCTACGGCGATCCCGACCTCGCCCCGGCGAAGGATCCGAACGAGATCGACGCCGAGGCCATGCGTCGCGTGGTCGAGGCGCTGAACGTGCTGCGCTTCGGCGATCCCGACCGGCTCGGCGACTGGTTCGGCCGCTTCATCACCGGCTACCGGAACGCGGAAGTGGCGTCGGACGAGGGACAGGCACGCTCACGGATCGAAATCGAGTGGTCGCTCGACCACGACGGCGCGGTGCTGCACCGGCATCCGTTCTCGCGCACGGCCTGGCGGCGCGCGGCCAGCGGCGCGCGGCTGTACGTGTCGGGGCAGGACCATCCCCTGCCCGTGCGCGACGCACAACGCATCGCCGCCGGCGAACGCCTCGACGGCAGGGCCTACGCGGCGCTTTCGGCGGCCGGGCGCGACGCGGTGTACGCCCTGCTCCAGGCCGGCCACTACCGCCTGCTGCCGCCGGAGGACGCTTGACCGACCCCGCCGGCCCGTTCCAGGTCGCTGTCGTCGACTACGCCACGGCGCTCGAGGACTTGCGCGCGGTACGCGATGCGGTGTTCGTGCAGGAACAGCGGGTACCACGGGAACTGGAGCGCGACGACCTCGACCCGCGCTGCCGCCACGTGCTGGCGCGCGATCCCGCCGGCATCGCGATCGGCACCGCCCGCATCAGCCCGGAAGGCAGGATCGGCCGCATGGCGGTACTGGCCGACTGGCGCGCCCGCGGCGTCGGCAGCGCGCTGCTCCACGCGCTGCTGCGGGTGGCGCGAGAGGACGGCCTGCACCAGGTGACGCTGCACGCGCAGGCCGGGGCGATCGATTTCTACCGCGTCCACGGCTTCGCCCCGGTGGGCGAACGCTTCGTGGAAGCCGGCATCGAGCACCTGGCCATGCGGTTCCGGCTCGACCATCCGGTCGCGATCGAGGATCGTGCCACCGCGGTCGCGACCACGGCCGCGATCGTCCTGGTCGCGCGCCGGCGGCTGTGGATCTACAGCCGCGAACTCGACCCGGGCCTGTACGACCAGCCACGCGTGATCGAAGCCCTGCGCAGCTTCGGCACCGCCGGCGTCGGGGGCGAGGCGCGCATCCTGCTGCAGGACGCCGCCGCCGCGCAGCGTGCCCATGCGCCCCTGATCGGGCTCGCACAGCGCCTGCCCAGCGTGTTCGCCCTGCGCGAGGTCGAGGATCCGGTGGACCGGACCTACCCTTCCGCCTTCATCGCCAGCGACGCCGGCGGCTACTACTTCCGCCCGCTGGGCCATCGCTTCGACGGCGAGGCGGAAAGCCACGCGCGCGCCCGCGCACGACAACTCGCGGAAGGCTTCGACCGGGTATGGGAGCGCGCCAGGCCCTGCAGCGAACTGCGCGCGCTCGGGCTGTGACCGCCGCCGCAGCCGCCTGTCCGCCCGCCGAACGCGGGGCCTGCATCCGCCCAAAGCATGATGCATCGCGACAAACGCAACGGCTATAATGCGCGACTCCCCATATGCCCGCTGCCGGACGCCGAATTCCCGTTCCGGATCAGTCGCTTGCCTCCCTAATTGAGTCCGATGTGCCCGACGTGGACAGTCTCCTGAAGCAGTTTGCGCAGTCCTCCCAGCTCGGCGCCAACGCCGCCTACATCGAGGACCTCTACGAGCAGTACCTGGTTTCTCCAGACAGCGTCGGGCCGAAGTGGAAGGCATGGTTCGACGGCTTCCAGGGACGCGAGGCCGGCGACGTCCCGCATTCCCCGGTGGCCGCGGCCGTGGCCGAGGCCGGCAGGCGTGCGGCGCGCGGCGCAAAGTCCGGCGACACCGGCGGCAGCGACGAACGCGAACGCAACGTCGGCCGGCTGATCACCGCCTACCGCTCGCGCGGCCATCTGGGCGCGAAGCTCGACCCGCTGGCGCTGACCCCGCCGATGAACCCGCCCGACCTCGGCCTGCCGTTCCACAACCTGTCCGAAGCCGACCTCGATGGCGAGTTCAGCACCGGCGGCGTGGCCGGGCAGCCGCGGATGAAGCTGCGCGACCTGCTGGCGCGGCTCAAGGCCACATACACCGGGCCGATCGGCGCCGAGTTCATGCACATCCCCGAGGTCGAGCAGCGCCAGTGGCTGTACCAGCGCCTGGAGACCGCGGCGGGCGACTACGACCTGAGCGCCGCGACCCGTACCCGCGTGCTGGAGCGGCTGACCGCCGCGGAAGGGCTGGAGCGCTACCTGCACACCAAGTACGTCGGCCAGAAGCGCTTCTCGCTCGAGGGCGGAGATTCGCTGATCCCGCTGCTCGACAGCGTGATCCGCCAGTCCGGGCTCGACAAGGTCAAGGACATCGTCATCGGCATGGCCCACCGCGGCCGCCTCAACGTGCTGGTCAACACCCTGGGCAAGAGCCCGCGCAAGCTGTTCGACGAGTTCGAGGGCAAGTTCGAACACGACGAACGCGCCCACGCCGGCGACGTGAAGTACCACATGGGCTTCTCCGCCGACATCGCCACCCCGGGCGCGCCGGTGCACATCGCCCTGGCGTTCAATCCCTCGCACCTGGAGATCGTCGACCCGGTGGTCGCCGGCAGCGCGCGCTCGCGCCAGGAACGCCGCGGCGACGAGGAGCGCCGCCAGGTGCTGCCGATCCTGATCCACGGCGACGCCGCGTTCGCCGGCCAGGGCGTGGTGATGGAGCTGCTGCAGATGTCGCAGGCGCGCGGCTTCGCCGTCGGCGGCACGCTGCACGTGATCATCAACAACCAGGTCGGCTTCACCACCAGCAACAAGGAAGACGCGCGTTCCACGCTGTACTGCACCGACGTGGCGAAGATGGTCGGCGCGCCCGTGTTCCACGTCAACGCCGACGATCCCGACGCGGTGGTGTTCGTGGCCAGGATGGCCTACGAGTTCCGCCAGCAGTTCCGCAAGGACGTGGTGGTCGACCTGGTCTGCTACCGCCGCCACGGCCACAACGAGGCCGACGAGCCGGCGGCCACCCAGCCGCTGATGTACCAGACCATCCGCAAGCACCCGAGCACGCGCGAACTCTACGCCGCGCGGCTGGCGGAGGCCGGGGTGGTCACGGCCGAGGCGGCGAAGGCGATGATGGACGGCCTGCGCGACAAGCTCGACGCCGGCGAGGTCACCACCGAGCTCGCAGGGTCCAAGCCCGAGGACTACGAACTGACGATCGACTGGTCGAAGTACCTGACCGGCACGCTGTACGACAAGGTCGACACCCGGGTGAAGAAGGCCACGCTCAGGCAGCTCGCCGAGGCCATCAACACCATTCCCGCCGGCGTGCACCTGCACCCGCGCGTGGCCAAGATCTACGAGGACCGGCGCAGGATGACCGCCGGCGAGGTCGGAGGCGACTGGGGCTTCGCCGAGAACCTGGCCTACGCCACCCTGCTCTCCGAAGGCCACGGCCTGCGCCTGGTTGGCCAGGACGCCGGTCGCGGCACGTTCTTCCACCGCCACGCGATCCTGCACGACCAGAAGACCGACAGCTATTACCTGCCGCTGCGGCAGCTCGCCGAAAGCCCGGAGCAGTGCACGATCATCGACTCGCTGCTCAGCGAGGAAGCGGTGATGGCGTTCGAGTACGGCTTCTCGACCACCGACCCCAACACGCTCGACATCTGGGAAGGCCAGTTCGGCGACTTCGCCAACGGCGCGCAGGTGGTGATCGACCAGTTCATCGCCTCGGGCGAGGCCAAGTGGGGTCGCATTTCCGGGCTGACCCTGCTGCTGCCGCACGGCTACGAAGGCCAGGGCCCGGAGCACAGCTCGGCGCGCCTGGAGCGCTTCCTGCAGCTCTGCGCGCTGGAGAACATGCTGGTGTGCGTGCCGACCACGCCCGCGCAATGCTTCCACATGCTGCGCCGGCAGATGAAGATGGCCACGCGCAAGCCGCTGATCGTGATGAGCCCGAAGTCGCTGCTGCGCCACAAGCTGGCCGTCTCCACGCTGGACGAACTGGCCGACGGCGAGTTCCAGCACCTCATTCCCGATGCCTCGGTCGATCCGAAGAAGACCAGGCGCGTGGTGCTGTGCTCGGGCAAGGTCTACTACGACCTGCTCGAGGACGCGCAGAAGCGCGAACTCAGGGACGTGGCCATCGTCCGCATCGAACAGCTCTATCCGTTCCCGCGCGAGCTGCTGGCCGCCGAGCTGAAGAAATACGGCAAGGCCGCCGACGTGGTCTGGTGCCAGGAGGAGCCGCAGAACCAGGGCGCCTGGTACCAGATCAAGCACCACCTGCAGGGCTGCCTCGCCAAGGGCCAGGCCCTGAGCTACGCCGGCCGTAGCCGCTCGCCGTCGCCGGCCGTCGGCCATTTCGCCGACCACGTCGAGGAACAGCTGAAACTGGTCGCCGACGCGCTGGTCAATCCGCCCGGCGACCAGATCGCCGAATAACACCGCCCCGCCTTCAACGCCCCAAGGACGCCATCCCATGGCCACCGAAGTCAAAGTTCCGGTTCTCCCCGAATCCGTCTCCGACGCCACCATCGCCGGCTGGCACAAGAAGGCGGGGGACGCGGTCAAGCGCGACGAGAACCTCGTGGACCTGGAGACCGACAAGGTCGTGCTCGAGGTCCCCTCGCCGGTCGACGGCGTGCTCAAGGAGATCAAGTACAAGGAAGGCGACACGGTGACCAGCCAGCAGGTGCTGGCGATCATCGAGGAAGGCGCGGCCGCGGCCGAGCCCGCTCCGGCCGCGAAGGCGAAGGACGACAAGCCCGCCGCCGGCGCCGAGGAAGTGCAGGCCAAGCAGGGCGCTGCCAAGGCCGAAGCCGCCGCTCCCGCCTCGACCAAGCCGGCGCCGGTGTCCGGCGACACCGGCGGTACCGGCGAACTCCCGCCCGGCGCCCGCTTCACCGCGCAGAAGGAAGGCATCGACCCGGCCCAGGTCGAAGGCACCGGCCGCCGCGGCGCGGTGACCAAGGAAGACCTGGTCAACTACGCCGCCGGCAGGACCTCGGGCGTTTCGGGCGGCGCGCGCCCGGAACAGCGCGTGCCGATGACCCGCATCCGCAAGCGCATCGCCGAGCGGCTGATGCAGTCGAAGGAATCGATCGCGATGCTGACCTCGTTCAACGAGGTCAACCTGGGCAAGGTGATGGCGCTGCGCAAGGAACTGGGCGAGCAGTTCCAGAAGGACACCGGCGTCAAGCTCGGCTTCATGAGCTTCTTCGCCAAGGCCGCGGCCAACGCGCTGCAGCGCTACCCGGTGGTCAACGCCTCGGTCGACGGCGACGACGTGGTCTACCACGGCTACGCCGACATCTCGGTGGCGATCTCCACCGACCGCGGCCTGGTCACGCCGGTGCTGCGCAACGTCGAGCGCATGTCGTTCGCCGACGTCGAGAAGGGCATCGGCGACTACGCCAGGGCGGCGCGCGAGGGCGGGCTCAAGCTCGAGGACCTGCAGGGCGGCACCTTCACCATCACCAACGGCGGCACCTTCGGCTCGCTGTTCTCCACGCCGATCGTGAACCCGCCGCAGAGCGCGATCCTGGGCATGCACGCGATCAAGGAGCGCGCGATCGTCGAGGACGGCAAGGTGATCGCCGCGCCGATGATGTACATCGCGCTGAGCTACGACCACCGCATCATCGACGGCAAGGACGCGGTGCTGTTCCTGGTCGACATCAAGAACCAGCTGGAGAACCCGGGCCGCATGGTGCTGGGGCTGTAGGCCCCAGCAGCCATGCCGGGATTCGGAATTCGGGATTGGGGATTCGGCAAAGCCGGTCCGCTTCCCGAATCCCCAATCCCCAATCCCGAATCCCGTTGTGAGCGAATGAAATGAGCGAACAATTCGACATCGTCGTCATCGGAGCCGGCCCCGCCGGCTACCACGCCGCCATCCGTGCCGCGCAGCTGGGCATGAAGGTCGCCTGCATCGACGCCGCGCTGGGCAAGGACGGCAAGCCCGCGCTCGGCGGCACCTGCCTGCGCGTGGGCTGCATCCCGTCCAAGGCGCTGCTCGATTCCTCGCGCCAGTTCTGGAACATGGGCCACCTTTTCGGCGACCACGGCATCAGCTTCAAGGACGCGAAGATCGATGTCGGTGCGATGGTCGGTCGCAAGGACAGGATCGTGAAGCAGTTCACCGGCGGCATCGCGACGCTGTTCAAGGCGAACAAGGTCACGCCCTACTATGGCTTCGCCACGCTCCATCCCGAGCGCCTGGTCAAGGTGAAGCAGCACGACGGGTCCGAGGTCGAGCTGACCGGCACCAACGTGATCATCGCCGCGGGCTCGGATTCGATCGAACTGCCGTTCGCGAAGTTCGACGGCGAGGCCATCGTCGACAACGTCGGCGCGCTCGACTTCACCGAGGTGCCGAAGCGGCTGGCCGTGATCGGCGCCGGCGTGATCGGTCTGGAACTGGGCAGCGTGTGGAAGCGGCTCGGCGCCGAGGTCACCATCCTCGAGGCGCTGCCGGACTTCCTCGCCGTGGCCGATGCGGAGGTTGCGAAGGCCGCGCTGAAGGAATTCCGCAAGCAGGGCCTCGACATCAGGCTCGGCGCCAAGGTCTCGAAGTCCGTTGTGACCGGCAAGGGCAAGAAGAAGGAAGTCGTCGTCAGCTACGCCGACAAGGACGGCGAGCAGTCGATCACCGTCGACAGGCTGCTGGTTGCCGTTGGCCGCAAGGCCGCTTCCAAGGGGCTGCTGGCCGACGGTACCGGCGTGAAGCTCGACGACCGCGGACGGATCGAGGTCGACGAACACTGCCACACCGGCGTCGACGGCGTCTGGGCGGTCGGCGACTGCGTGCGCGGCCCGATGCTGGCGCACAAGGGGTTCGAGGAAGGCATCGCCGTGGCCGAGCTGATCGCCGGCCTGCCCGGCCACGTCAACTTCGACACGATCCCGTGGGTCATCTACACCGAACCGGAGATCGCCTGGGTCGGCAGGACCGAACAGCAGCTCAAGGAAGATGGCGTGCCGTACAGGGCCGGCAGCTTCCCGTTCGCCGCGATCGGCCGTGCGGTGGCGATGGGCGAGCCGGCGGGCTTCGTCAAGGTGCTCGCGCATGCCGAGACCGATCGCGTGCTGGGGATGCACCTGGTCGGCGTCGGCGTGTCGGAACTGGTGCACGAAGGCGTGCTGACCATGGAGTTCAAGGGCTCGGCCGACGATCTCGCGCGCATCTGCCATGCGCACCCGACGCTGTCCGAAGCGATCCACGACGCCGCGATGGCGGTCGACAAGCGGGCGATCCACAAGGCCAACTGACCGCCACGGACGCAGGCGCTTGCAACGCCTGCGTCCGCATCGCGCGAATCACGCACGGCGCCGTTTGCGCCGTGCGATCGACCCGGTGCGGCGGTGGCGCCGGGCGAAGCCGCTGTCAGACCCCTTCGCTACGCACGGCCCATCCGCCCGCCATCCCGATGGCCCGTAATCTGTCCGGGCCCTTGCTTCGGAACCCCCGACGAATGCCGTTGCCGCGCATCCTCCTGCCAGCCCTGATCGCCCTCACCTGCTGCTTCGCGACAGCCATGAGCCACGCCACGACCGGAACCACGCCCGCCACCGAAGACGCGCCCGCGCACGTCCGCTGCGCGCAGTTGCGCACGGGCATGAACTACCGCGAGGCGATGGCGATCATGGGGCGGGCGCCGGACAGCACGCTGTCGGGCCATTCGGCGGCCGGTCCCGGCGACGATCCGCCGGCCGGAAGCTTTGCGATCGATTTCTGGCACGACCACGATGCCGACGGCCGCCGCCTCACCACGTCGATGCGCTACCGCGGCGGCGTGGTCGAGGAAGTGGACTGCGGCAGGCCCGATCCCGCTCCCGCCGCGGCAAAACCGGACGGACGATGACCATGCGCTCGATCTGCGTGTACTGCGGCTCCAGTACCGGCAACCGTCCGGCCTATGCCGAGCGCGCCGTGGCCCTGGGCGACCGCATCGCCAAACAGGGCCTGACGATGGTCTACGGCGGCGGCAACGTCGGCCTGATGGGGATCGTCGCCGATGCCGTGCTGCAGGCGGGCGGCGAAGTGGTCGGCGTGATTCCGGAACAACTGGTCTCGTGGGAAGTCGCGCACAAGGGCCTGACCCGGCTCGAGGTGGTCGGTTCGATGCACGAGCGCAAGATGCGCATGTTCGACCTGTCCGATGCCTTCGTCGCCCTGCCCGGCGGATTCGGCACGCTCGACGAGATGTTCGAGATGCTGACCTGGCGCCAGCTCGGCATCGGCAACAAGCCCTGTGCGTTCCTCGATGTCGAAGACTTCTTCGAGCCCCTGATCGGCATGATCGACCGCATGGTCGCCGAGCGCTTCCTGCATGCCGCCCAGCGCGCGGACCTGTGGCACGGCGACGACATCGACGCCATGCTGGCCTGGATGCGCGATTACTCTCCGTCGAGCGCGAGCAAGTGGCTCGACGAGAAGCACGCAATGGCGCGTCGCTAGCCGCGACAGCCTGACGCCATGCATCTGCGCCGCCTGCGTGCATGTGTCCACTGCGGCGGCGTGGCGCGTCGACTGGGCTCCTGTGTGACAATGCGCAGCATCAGCAAGGGATGACCGGCGCGCGTGCGCAGTCGAGAGGCTCGCCGAGCCTGTGCTGACCGAAGGACACACGGACATGACGATTCCCGCCAGCTTCGACGCCTTCCGCATCCACGACGACGCGGACGGCTACCGCGGCGGCGTCGAACAGGTGTCGATCGACGACCTGTCCGCGGGCGAGATCGTGGTCAAGGTCGCGTTCTCCTCGGTCAACTTCAAGGATGCGCTGGCGGGCACCGGCAAGGGCAGGATCCTGCGCGAGTTCCCGCTGGTCGGTGGCATCGACGTCGCCGGGCACGTGGTGTCCTCCACCGACCCCAGGTTCCGCGAGGGCGACGAAGTGCTGGTGACCGGCAGCGGCCTGGGCGAGACGCGGGACGGCGGCTACGCGCAGTACGCCCGGCTCGAATCGAAGTGGGCGGTACCGTTGCCGATCGGGCTGTCGCTGCGCGAGAGCATGATCCTCGGTACCGCCGGATTCACAGCCGCGCTCGCGCTGTTGCGCATGCAGGAGAACCGGCAATCGCCATCGCTCGGTCCGCTCGCCGTCACCGGCGCGACCGGCGGCGTCGGTTCGCTCGCGATCGACATCTTCAGCCGTGCCGGCTACGCCGTGCACGCGGTCAGCGGCAAGCCGGAGCACGCCGGATACCTGAAGTCGATCGGCGCGCGCGAAGTGCTCGGCCGCGACGCGCTGGCGACGAAGCGCCCGCTGGAATCGGTGCGGTTCGGCGGCGGCCTCGACAACGTCGGTGGTCCGATGCTCGCCAGCCTGCTCGCGCAGACGCGGCCCTACGGCAATGTCGCCAGCGCCGGGCTGGCCGCCAGCGCCGACCTGCCCGCCTCGGTAATGCCCTTCATCATCCGCGGCGTTTCGCTGCTGGGCGTCGCTTCCGCCGGCACCGCCCGCGACATCCGCGACGAGGTCTGGCGCCTGCTGGCGTCCGACTGGAAACCGCGCCACCTGGACCGCATCTGCACCCGCGAAACCACGCTGGCCGGCCTGCACACGGTGTTCGAAGGCATGCTCGGCGGCGGATCGGTCGGCAGGACCCTGGTCACATTCCCCTAGCGCGGGCGTTGGCAACGCGCCCCCGACCGCTACAATCCGCCCATCCACCAGGGGAACAGGCATGGCGCGCATCCTCATCGTCGACGACTCGCCCTCGCAACTGATGGGCATCCGTCGCATCGTCGAGAAGCTGGGGCACGAAGCGGTGACCGCGGAGGATGGCGCGGCGGGCGTGCGGGTGGCGAAGGAGACGTTGCCGGACCTGATCCTGATGGACGTGGTGATGCCGAACCTCAACGGCTTCCAGGCCACCCGCACCATCAAGCGCGATGCCGCCACCGGGCACATCCCGGTGATCCTGGTGACCACGAAGGACCAGGAGACCGACCGCATCTGGGGCATCCGCCAGGGCGCGCAGGGCTACCTGACCAAACCTTTCAGCGAAGCCGACCTCACCGAGGCGATCGTCTCGACCATCGGCCACGGCAGCGTGCCGCCCACCGAGCCCGAGGCCGGCTGAGCCGCGCCACCCGCGGACCCACCGTTCTCCCGTTCGACCGGCGGCCGCGGGGCGAACCGGCCCCGCCGCCGTGGCCGGAGCAACGGCGCCTGCCCGCGGTCAGTCGCGTCGCCAGTCCGCGGCGAATGCGTCCCGCAGCTTCTCGTAGGCCTCGCGCTGCCCGTCAGCGCGCGGCGGCGGCGCCTGCACCTCCAGTTCGACCAGCTGGTCGCCGGCCGCGGCCCCGCCCGGACCTGGCAGGCCGCGGCCACGGAGCCGCAGCTTGCGCCCGGCCTCGGAACCCTGCGGGATCTTCAGCTCGACCCTTCCGCCCAGGGTCGGAACGCTGACCGTGGCGCCCAGCGCCGCCTCCCACGGGGCGACCGGCAGGGTGTAGATGATGTTGCGGCCGTCGACCTCGAACTGCGGATGCGCGGCGTACTCGACCTCCAGCAGCAGGTCGCCGCCGCGGGCGCCCTGCCGCGCCAGCCGGATCACCTGACCCGGACGCACGCCCCTGGGCACCCGCACGTCGAACGACTTGCCGTCGATGCCGATGCGCACGCTGTCGCCACGGTGGGCGTTTTCGAGCGAGACCGCGAGCCTGGCGCGCGTGTCGCCCATGCCCTGCGCGCGCGCCGACGCCTGCGGGCCGGGCCCGCCGCCGCCCTGGCGCCTGAACAGGCTTTCGAAGAAATCGCTGAAGCCGCCGCCCGCGCCGCCGCCGGCGAACACTTCGTCGAAGTCGAACCCGCCCTGGCCGCCGCCGAATCCGGCCGGCGGCACCTCGTCGCCCGGACGGTAGCCGCCGGCGCGCAACTGGTCGTAGGCCTTGCGCCTGGCCGGGTCGCGCAAGGCCTCGTATGCCTCGTTGAGGGCCTTGAACTTGTCCTCGGCGCCGGCTTCCTTGCTGACGTCGGGATGGTACTTGCGCGCCAGCCGGCGATAGGCGGACTTGATTTCGGCATCGCCCGCATTCGGCTCCACGCCGAGCACGCTGTAGTAATCCTTGAACTGCATGGTCGCTCCACGACGACGGCCCGCGATGCGGGCCGTCGCCAGTTTACCGGTGGAAGCGCGCGACGGTCAGTGCGCGGTCGGGTTCCCGACCTGGATCCGGCGCGGGGTGGTCTCGGGCTTCTTCGGGATCACGATCTCGAGCACGCCGTTGCGGCCGTTGGCGGATACGCCGTCGGCATCGGCGCTGTCGGGCAGCGCGAAGCGGCGGTGGAAGCTGCCGTAGCGGCGCTCGACGCGCGAGTAACGCTCGGTCTCGGTATTCGATTCGCCCTTGCGCTCGCCCTTGATCGAGAGGATGCCCTTGTCCATCTGGACCTCGATGTCCTGCGGGTCGATCCCGGGCAGGTCGGCGTAGATGACGAAGCGCTCGGCTTCTTCCTTGATGTCGACCCGCGGCACCCACTGCGCGGTCACCACGGCCGAGGCGTCGGTGTCCTGCTCGCCGAGGAAGCGGTCGAACACCTGCTTGATCTCTTCGTGCAGCGCCAGTTCCGAGGGGCGCTGGCGGTAACGGACGATGCTCATGTCTGCGACTCCTGAATTGCGGTTGCGGCGGCGCGCTGCCGCCATGTCCGCGATGTGCGAGCAGCCTGCGGGTTTTCAAGCCCCCTCCCCGGGCCCGGCGTGAGACGATAGCCGTCGTTCACCTACCGGCAAGGCATGCACCCCATGACCATCCAGATCGGCGACCGAATCCCCGAAGTGGTGCTCAAGTACATCGACGACGGCGTCCAGGCGGTCGACACCCCCACCCTGTTCGAAGGCCGGAGGATGGTGCTGTTCGCGGTCCCGGGCGCATTCACCCCCACCTGCTCGGAGCGCCACCTGCCGGGCTTCGTCGAGCACTTCGACGAGTTCAGCCAGCGCGGCGTGCACGTGGCCTGCATCGCGGTGAACGACCCGTTCGTGATGCAGGCCTGGGGCGAAAGCCAGCACGTGCCGAAGGGCCTGCGCATGCTGTCCGACGGCAACGCCGACCTGACCCGGGCCCTGGGCCTGGAGATGGACGCCAGCGGCTACGGCATGGGCGTGCGCAGCAAGCGCTTCGCGCTTTACGCCGAGGACGGCATCGTCAAGCAGCTGTTCGTCGAGGCCCCGGGCGAGTTCCGGGTCTCGAGCGCGGAGCACATGCTGGCGCACCTGCCGGACTGAAGGAGGCGCGCCAGCGGCGGCGCGATGTGCGCGTATCCCTTCCCCACATTGCGCCTGTCGCGTGCGCGGCGCCGCAGGCCGACCGTCACGATGCCCGGGGCACGACGTGCGGCGTCTTCGCCTGCGCGCCGTCGCGGTCGACGACCCACCGGCAATCGGCTCAGCGCAGCACGCGGAATTCCACCGATGCCCAGGCGCCACTGTCGGCGAGCGCGGTGAGTCGCTGCGCGCCGGGCCGCTCGAAGGTGTGCTGGAACGCGTTGCCGCCGCGCGTCTGGCCGATCCATCGCCCGTCGAGCAGCCACTGCACCGGCGCGTCGGAACCGATCGCACGCAGCGACAGGCGGATGCCGCGCTCGCTGCCTGGCGCCCTGGCCAGGGTCGCACCGTCGACGAGGCCCTCGATGCGCAACTCGCCGGCCGCATCGCGTCCGTCGTCGGCGCAGTCCGGCGACAGCGGCGGTGGTCGCGAAGCCCGCCGCGTCGAGACGGGCAACCAAGGCGAGGCCAGCGCCGGCCAGCGGGCGATCGCGGTCGCCTTCGGCACATGCGGACGGCTGCAGTCGGCGGACAGGCGCAGGCCTGTGCCCGCGTCCACGTCGAAGCGTTCCAGCCCGGCGCTCCACGAGCGTGCGTCGCGCTCGGCGAAGGTCGGCGGGATCGCACCGCCGAGCACCCAGGCATCGAAGCGGCGCTGGCACAAGGCAGGCGGCTGCGCATCGGCCGCGGTACCGAGCGGCCAGCACACCGCCTGCCGCGAAACCTCCGCCGGCGGCGGCGCGGGCGCGTCGCCGCCGGGCGCGCGCGGCAGACTGTCGACCACTTCGAACAGCAGCGGCAGCGCGGTGATCGCACCGTACTGGCCGGGAAGCGGCGTGCCGTCGGGCCGACCGACCCAGACGCCGACGGTATGCCGCCGCGTGCCGCCGATCGCCCAGGCATCGCGGAATCCGTAGCTGGTGCCGGTCTTCCAGGAGACCCGCGGCCGGCGCCCGGCATCGAACATGCCCTCGCGCTCGCCAGGTCGCAGGTTCGACTCGAGGATCTCGCGCACGATCCACGCCGCGCCGGGCGAGAGCAGCCGGCGGTCGATCCGCGGATCCTCCGGCGAGTAGCGCACGCGGCCCGCGATGCCGTCGCGATGCAGCGCGGCGTGCGCCCCCACCAGGTCCTCCAGCCGGGCGCCGGTGCCGCCGAGGATCAGCGTCAGATTCGGCGTCGCGCCGCGCGGGAACTTCAGCGAGATGCCGGCGTTGTCCAGGCGTGCGGCGAAGCGCGCGGGACCGACCCGGGCGAGCAGGTCCACCGCCGGCACGTTGAGCGAGAGCCGCAGCGCGGTCGCGACCCCGACCGGCCCGTTGAAAGCGGCATCGAAGTTGCCCGGTCGGTAACCGCCGAACGACTGCGGCGCGTCGACCAGCAGGCTCTCGGAGTGGACCAGGCCGTCGTCGAGCGCCATGCCGTACAGGAACGGCTTGAGCGTCGAACCCGGCGAGCGCCAGGCCCGCACCATGTCGACATGGCCCAGGCGCGCGCGGTCGTGCAGGTCGAGCGAGCCGACGTAGGCGCGCGCTTCCATCGTCGCGTTGTCAACCACCAGCAGCGCGGCCGACGTGCGTTCGGGCAGGCCGGAGAAATAGGCGGCCACGCGATCCTCCAGCGTGCGCTGCAGGTCGGCATCCAGGGTCGAGACGATGCGCGCACGGCGCGGCTGCGCGGCGCGCAGGCGCTGCGCCAGCAGGGGCGCGGACATCGGCGGGCGCAGCCGCCGCGACACCACGGTCTCGATCATCGCGTCGTCCACCTGCGCCTGCGTCCACACGCCCAGGGTGGCCATGCGCCCGAGCACCTTGTCGCGCGCAGCGCGCGCCACGTCGGGATGACGATCCGGCCGCAGCCGGCTCGGCGCCTGCGGCAGCACCGCGAGCAGCGCGGCTTCCGCATGCGACAGGCGCGCCGCCGGCTTGCCCAGGTAGGCCCAACTCGCCGCTTCCACGCCCTCGATGGTGCCACCGAACGGTGCGCGCTCCAGGTACAGCGACAGGATCTCGTCCTTCGACAGGTGCGCCTCGAGCTGCAGCGCGCGCAGCACCTGCAGCGCCTTGCCGTGCAGCGTGCGCGTGGACGCACCGGGGTCGCGATCGAGGATGCGCGCGACCTGCATGGTCAGTGTTGACCCGCCCGAGACGATGCCGTCGCCACTCGCCCACTGCCACGCCGCGCGCAGCATGGCGAACGGATTCACTCCGGGGTGACTGCGGAACCAGCGGTCCTCGTAGCCGAGCAAGGCCTCGAGGTACAACGGCGACACACCCTCCGGCGTCGCCGGATGGCGCCACACGCCGTCGCCATCGGCGAACGCGCGCAAGGGAGTGCCGTCGGCGGCGACCACGAGGGTGCTGGTATCGCGCGCGAGCGGCAGCTGCGGCGGAAACGCGAGGTCGAGCGCGAGCAGCGACGCCAGCACCGCGACCATCCCCCAGCGCAGCCAGGGCAACCCGCGACGCCAACGGGACGCGCCAGCCTGCTGCGCACCGGAAGCCCGTGATGTCAGGGACATCGCCCGGCAGAAAACCCGAATGGAGATCGCCTGCGCGGCGACGCCAGCGCAGGCGGGACCCGCTGCTTCCCGGAACGCGCCGAATTGCCGATCACGAGTTCCGAATCTCGGCCGCTCACGGCTGCACCACCGTGATCGTCCCCGGCACCGCCCTTCCCACCCCGCGGATCTCCGGCCGGTACATGTCCTCCGCCATCGGCGGCGGCACCGTATACGTGCCCGGCGTCACCGCGCGGACCAGATAGAACACCCGCGCCGCGCGGCCCGGATCGAGGTCGAGTGCGGCGACGTAACGGTCGTCGCGGAACTCCTCGTATTCGACGTCGGCGGCATCGGACCGGTCGTTGATCCCGATGCCCGCGACCACCACGTCCGCCCACTGCTTCGCATCGCCGAGGTTGAAGTTCTCGATCTCCAGCCCGGCCGGCAGCAGATCGGTCAGCAACGCGTCGGGCATCGCCACGTCGCTGGTGATCGACAGCGCGACGATCAGCGCCTCGCCCTCCTTCAGCGGCGCCGGCGTCCACGGCTTGCCTTCGGTGGTGTACAGCGCGCGTTCGACCTTGATCCGGCTGGCATCGACCGCCGGCGCCGTGGTCGGCACACCGGCCACGTCGATGCTGACGAACAACGGGGGCTCGCCTTCCGGGTCGAAGCGCACGCCCTTGGCCAGCGTCTCCGAATCGTAGGCGCGTCCGACCACGCGTGCCGCCGGCACCGGCTGGCTCACGCCGCCTTCCACCAGCGTGCCGGACACCTGCTTGCCCTGGGCCGACGCCAGCGCCTTGCCCAGCCTCGCCAGCGCGATCTGCTCCTGAGTGCTCAGGTACAGCCAGCCGCGGTTGCGACGCACGTCCAGCTCGCGGCCGACCTCGATCGCCCTGGCGTCGTACGCGGCGCGCACCTGCCCGCGTTCGCGGGTCAGCGCCACCATCAGAGCCTGGTCGCGCAGCGGGCTGCCGTAGTCCCAGAGGTAGCCCGGCCGGTCGCCCTTGAACGCGAACGCGCCCTCTAGCGCCTTCTGGCCGCGCACCTTGTCGCCCTGCAGCGACAATGCCAGGCCCAGGTGCACCAGCGGCAATGCGGTCAGCGTGTTGCCGCGATCGTTGTCGTACAGCGCGCGCAGCGTGCCCAGCGGCGCACGGTTGACGCGCGCGAGCACGTAGCCGGCGTAGGCCTGGTAGGCGAAGCGCAGGTGCGAACGGTGGTCGCGACCGTAGAACTGGTTGCCACCTGCCAGCAGATCCTCGTTGAGCCGTTCCAGCGCCTTCTGCAACACCGCCTCGGGCACGTTGAAGCCTGCGTCGCGCGCGTCGAGCAGGAATTCGACGATGTACGGCGTCAGGCCCGGGTTGACGTAGCCGTCGTCGCCCCACATCGAGAAATGCCCCGAGCCGATCTGCATCGACGCCAGCCGGCCGAACGCGCCTTCCACGTACTGCCGGCGCTTGCCGGCGTCGACGTCGGCGATGCCCAGCATCTTCGCGGTCGGTTCGTCCAGCAGCAAGGCCGCGTAACCCTTGCTGGTGGTCTGCTCGGCGCAACCGTAGGGGTAGCCGAGCGCGCCGCGGATCGCGCTGGCGAACGGTATGGGCGGCAGCGCGCTGACCGTGAACTGCGCCACCACCGAGCCCGGCATCAGCCCGCTCGCCAGTGAACCGTCGAGCGTCACCGGTACCGGCGACTGCAGCACCCGGGTGCTCGAACGCAGCACGGACGGCCACGCCGGGCGCACCGGCAGGTCGTAACTGCGGTCGACCTTGAAGCCGTTGCCGTCCACCCGCACGCGCACCTTGGCCACCGTGTACCCCGTGTTCGCGGACAGCGGGAAGCTGAGCGTCGACTTGCCGTCGACCGCGAGCTTCGCCTTGCGCACGCCCTCGGCGATCGACACCGGGCCGACGCCGTCCACGCGGACGTCGAAATCCCCGGCCTTGCCGGTGAAATTGGTGAGATCCAGCGTGACCGTGGCGCGGTCGCCCGGCGCCATCACCCGCGGCATGCTCGCCTCGGCCACGATCGGCGCGCGCGAGATCGTCTCGACGTCGCGGCTGCCGTAGCTGTCCGCGGAGTACACCAGGGCCGACACCCGCAGCGTGCCGTTGAAGTCCGGCACCTGCAGCGTGAGTTTCGCGTTGCCCTGCGCGTCGAGCCTGACCGGGCCTGCGAACAGGTCGACCGTCTGCACCCGAGCGGTCGGCCGCCTGGCCTGGGGCAGCGCCGCCAGCGCCATGTCGCCGCCGAAGCGCAGCCGCGCGGTCCCGCCCTCGTGGCTCTCGATCACGCGGCCGTAGATGTCCCGGGCATCGACGCCGAGCCGGCGCTGCGCGAAGAAGTGGCGACGCGCGTCGGGCACCGGATAGCGCGTGATGTTGAGGATGCCGACATCGACCGCGGACACCGTGGCGTAGGCCTCCTTGCCCGCCAGTTGCGGCGCGCTCAGCACCACCTGCATCGGGCCTTCCGGGCGCATCCGCTGCGGCGCCTTGAGGCCGACGGCGATGCGGCGGTCGCGGCGGTCCATCGGCACGTGAGCCACGCCCACCGCGCGCGCCGGCGTGACCTTGCTGGCCGCACTGCCGCCACGGAACACCAGCGCGGTGACGTAGACGTCGTGGCGCTCCCAGTCGGCCGTCACCGGAATCTCGAAGCTGGCACCGGCCCTGGCCTCGATCGCCTGCACGTACAGCATGCGGTCGCTCTCCACCATCAGCAGGCCCGGACCGGCGTGCGGCGGCGTGACGGTCACCTTGAGCTTGTCGCCGGCGCGGTAGCCGGTCCTGTCGAGCGCGATCTTGACCTTGTCCGGGCGCGCGTCGAGGCCACGGTTCTCGTCGCCCCAGCCCCAGCCGGCACGGAACGGATAGCGCGTGACCAGCTTCGTCGCCGGGTCGAGCACGTCGACGCGGTACTCGCCCCACTCCACCGGAAAATTGAGGCGTATCGCGGTCTCGCCGACATCCACCGTGCGCGTCTCGACGTTCTCGAAGCGACTGCTGTACTCGTAATCCCAGCCGCCGTCCTCGTCGTGGCGCCAGTGGTAGTCGCGGTGCTCGCGCACCAGGGTCACCTGCAGGCCCTTGCCCGGGCGCGGCTTGCCGTCGCTGCCGACGCGCAGCAGTTCGAACCCGGGGTTTGCGTTGGCATCCGCGCCGTCCTTGTCGTCGAACTGCGGGCGCACGCCCACGAGCGCGTCGGCCGGCCACAGCACGCGTTCGAGCGTGCGGTTGACGCTGCGGCCACCGGTCTCGTACAGGCTGCCCGACACCACCGCGGCAACCGGCGTGGTCCCCTTCACTTCTTCCGGCAGCGCGATGTCCTGCGTCAGGCGGCCCTGTGCATCGAGCGTCGCGTCGACGACGTCCTTCGCCTCCTTCGGCAGGTCGATCGTGGGATCGCCGAAGAACCAGCCCGGCATGCCCTCGACCGGATGCTGTTCCACAGCGACCGCGAGCTTGGCGGTGAAGCGGTTGCCCGAGGCAGGCGCGCCGTACAGGTAGGCGCCGATGGCCTGCAGCTTCAACGGCTGTCCGGGCCTGAGCACGGCATCGGCCGATTCCAGGTCGAGCTTCATCCGCTCGGGCAGGAATTCCTCGATCCGCAGGGTCATGCCCTGCACCGCCTCCCTGCTGGAGGGATCGGTGCGGAACTCGACCTGCCAGCGACCGGTCGGCGCGTCCACCGGCACCTGTTTCTCGAAGCCGAAGTATCCGAGCGCGCCGGGTTGCAGGCGGGTTTCGAAGAAAGTCTTGCCGTCGGGCTGCTTGAGGCGCACGAACAGGGTCTGCGCCTTGCCGTCCTTCGCCACCACCGGTTTGCCGTCGTTGTCGCGCAGCAGCGCCGACACGCGCACGGTCTCGCCAGGCCGGTACAGGTCGCGCCCCGACCAGGCGAACACGTCGAACCAGGCGTTCTCGCGGCCGGACACGGCGAACTCGGACAGGTCCAGCGCCGGCTGGTTGAACGGCAGCATCGACACGTCGTTGCCGCGGCTGGCGACCAGCACGTGCGCGGCGTCGAGCGTGTAGTCGACCAGCGCATTGCCGTGGGAATCGGTTTCGGCCTTGTAGATGGTTTCGCCGCGAGCGTCCAGGATCCGCAGCTCGGCACTGGCCAGCGCGCTGCCGTCGCGCAGCGATGCGGTGTGCACGAACAGCTTGTCCTTGTAGGCGCGCGCATGCAGGCCGATGTCGCTCACCGTGAAGAAAGCGGTCTCGAACTGGTCCTGGAACGAACCGGCCTTCTTCATCACCGCGAAGTACAGGCCCGGCTGCTGCAGCTCGGCGATGTCCTGCAATGGCAGGTAGGTCAGCACGCGTTCGTTGCGCTCGCCGCCGAGCACGAAGCGGTTGACGTAGACCGGCTCGGCCAGATCCGACATCGGCGCCTTGTCGCCCCATCGGCTGTCGAGTTCCCAGCTGCCGCGGCGGCCGCCGCGCTGGTACTCGGCGAAGAACTTCGGCAGCGACGACTCCTTCACCCGCAGGAACTCGACGTCGACTTCGGTGACGTTGACCGACACCACCGGCAGGCCGCGAGACTCTTTCGCCGGCAGCACGCTGCCCTGCGATGCGAATCCCACGACCGGGTCGAGTTCACCGGTGTACACCTTCTCCTCGCGGTCCTGGCCGAGGCTGCTGCCGTCGGCCGCGGTCAGCTCGCCCGAGATGCGCAGGGTGTAGTGGGCGTCGGCCTCGACGTGCGGATAGCGCAGGACCTTGCCGTCGTCCGACAGGCTCCAGCCGCTCGGCTCGGCGACCGGTTCGGCGAAGGTGACCAGCCTGTCAAAGTCCTGGGTGCCGACCAGCGGCCGTGAGAACTCCAGCGCGATGGCCAGCGCATCCTCCGACTGGTCCGGCCAGGCGCGGACCAGGCCGAAGCCTTCGATCGCGTCGCGTTCGCCACGGATCGCCTCCCCACTGACCGCCGGAAGCTGGCCGGTCTCGTCGCGCTTGCAGCCTGCGATCCCCATCAGGGCCACGGCCAGCAACATCGCGCCGAACCAGTTCCCGTTACGCATCGGTCGTTCCACTGTCGAGTTCCCCGGATCCGTTGTCGTCCAAATTACAGAGGGCGGCCCGCAAGCGCCACCGTTCCCGCTGCAGTCGTAGAACGGCGCGGGAGTGGATCAGGGGTCAGGGAGGTGGTGCGCGGCATTGCCCACCGATGGTGGAAGCCGCCTTTCCTCCCGGCCGACGCGCGACCGGCGCGCAGGCTTCGAAATCGGAAGCGCAGCGATCGCCGGGGACAAGCGCAGGCGTGACCGGGCCGCAACGCGGCGGGCCTCGTCGCCGCCCCGATGCAAAACGAACCGGATCGGGTCTCGCCGAGCGGGATCAGGCTGGCGGGGCCTCCACGCGCGAAGGCCCTGCCATGCAACTCACGCGTCCGGCCGCAAGTCCTCCGCAGCGTGGACGGCATCGGCCGTCCCCACGGCTTCGCCTTCCTCGAGCGACGCATCGACGCGCTCGATCGCCTGCAGGCTCTCGTCCGCCGCCAGCCGGATCAGGGTCACGCCCTGGGTATTGCGGCCGACCTGGGAGATCTCGCTGGCGCGCGTGCGCACCAGGGTGCCGCCGTCGGAGATCAGCAGCACCTCGTGATGGTCGGACAGCTGGATCGCGCCCACCAGCCTGCCGTTGCGCGCCGTGGTCTGCAGCGCGATCACGCCCTGGGTGCCGCGCCCCTTCTTCGGGTATTCCCCGAGCGGGGTGCGCTTGCCGTAGCCGCGCTCGCTGGCGGTGAGGACGTCGCCCGCGCCATCGACCACCACCAGGCTGCGCACTTCCTCGCCCTCGGCCAGGCGGATGCCGCGCACGCCGGTGGCGGTACGGCCCATGGCGCGCACGGACGCCTCGTCGAAACGCACCGCCTTGCCGTTGCTGGCGAACAGCATGATGTCGCGGCTGCCGTCGGTCAGCGCGGCATTCACCAGCGCGTCGCCCTCGTCGAGGTTGATCGCGATCTTGCCGCGCGCCAGCCGGTAGGCGAACTCGGTCAGCGGCGTCTTCTTCACCGTGCCGTGGCGGGTCGCGAAGAACACGAACTTGTCGGCCGCGTACTCGCGCACCGGCACCACCGCCTGCACCTTCTCGCCTTCTTCCAGCGCGATCCAGTTGATGATCGGGCGGCCACGCGCATTCGGCCCGGCGTCGGGCAGCTGGTGCACCGGCAGCCAGAACACGCGCCCGGCACTGGTGAACGTGAGCAGCGTGTCGTGGGTGTTGACCAGCCACAACTGGTCGATGAAATCCTCGTCCTTGGTCGATGCCGCGTTGCGCCCGCGTCCGCCGCGCTTCTGCGCGCGGTAGGCGGTGGCCGGCTGGCGCTTGGCGTAGCCCGCATGCGAAAGCGTGACCACCACGTCTTCCGGCGCGATCAGGTCGAGGATGTCGAGGTCCTCCTCGCTGGCGCGGATCTCGCTGCGGCGCGCGTCGCCGAACTCTTCCTTGACATTGCGCAGTTCGGTGCGGATCACCTCCAGCAGCACTTCCGGGTCCTCGAGGATCTCGATCAGGCCGCGGATGGCGTCGAGCAACTGGCGGTATTCCTCGGTCAGCTTCTCCTGCTCCAGCCCGGTCAGGCGGTGCAGGCGCATCTCCAGGATCTGCTGCGCCTGCTGCTCGGTGAGCTGGTAGCCGTCCGCGAGCAGCCCGACGCCCGCCGGCAGGTCTTCCGGACGCGAGGCCTCGGCGCCGGCCGCGCCGAGCAGGGCGCCGACCAGCCCCGGTTGCCACAGCCGCGCGAGCATGCGTTCGCGCGCGATCTGCGGATTGTCCGAGGTCTTGATCAGCTCGATCATCTCGTCGATGTTGGCGAGCGCGACCGTCAGGCCTTCGAGGATGTGGGCGCGGTTGCGCGCCTTGCGCAGTTCGAAGATCGTCCGGCGCGTGACCACCTCGCGGCGGTGGCGGACGAAGGCCTCGAGGATCTGCCGCAGGTTGAGCAGCTGCGGGCGGCCGTCGACCAGCGCCACCATGTTGATGCCGAACACCGATTCGAGCTGGGTCTGCGCGTAGAGGTTGTTGAGCACCACCTCGGCCGAGTCGCCGCGCTTGATCTCGATGTAGATGCGCATGCCGTCCTTGTCGGACTCGTCGCGCAGCTCGCTGATGCCGTCGAGCTTCTTCTCCTTCACCAGCTCGGCGATCTTCTCGATCAGCCGCGCCTTGTTCACCTGGTAGGGAATCTCGGTGACGATGATCGACTCGCGGCCGTTGTCGGCCACCTCGACGTCGCACTTGGCGCGGATGCGCACGCGGCCGCGGCCGGTGCGGTAGGCCAGATGGATGCCGCCGACGCCGTTGATGATGCCGCCGGTGGGGAAATCCGGCCCGGGGATGTATTCCATCAACCCGTCGATGTCGATGTCGGGGTTGTCGATCATCGCGATGAGCGCGTCGACCACCTCGCCCAGGTTGTGTGGCGGGATGTTGGTGGCCATGCCCACCGCGATGCCGGCCGAGCCGTTGACCAGCAGGTTCGGGAAGCGCGTCGGCATCACCGACGGCTCGAGTTCCTTCTCGTCGTAGTTGGGGGTGAAATCGACGGTTTCCTTGTCGATGTCGGCCATCAGCTCGTGGGTCAGACGCGCCATGCGCGCCTCGGTGTAGCGCATCGCCGCGGCGCTGTCGCCGTCGACCGAACCGAAGTTGCCCTGGCCGTCGACCAGCAGGTAGCGCAGCGAGAACGGCTGCGCCATGCGCACCAGGGTGTCGTACACCGACTGGTCGCCGTGCGGGTGGTATTTGCCGATCACGTCGCCGACGATGCGCGCGGACTTGTAGTACGGCTTGTTGCTGTGCGCGCCCAGCTCGTTCATCGCGTGCAGCACGCGACGGTGCACGGGCTTGAGGCCATCGCGGACGTCGGGCAGCGCGCGGCCGACGATCACGCTCATGGCGTAATCGAGGTAGCTGCGACGCATTTCGTCTTCGAGGTTGACCGGGATGATTTCCTGCGCGAGATCGGTCATCGAATTGCTTGCATCCTCGTGAAACGGGCGCCTCCGGGCGTGATCCGCGCCGGGGTCCGGAAACAGGGCGGCGGGGCCTCTCGACCCCGCCGTAGACAGTGTCCGGATGGTACCACGCGCAGCGCATGTTCGCCACTATTTTCCTGCACAGAATCAATCACTTGCGATGCAGCGGCGGGAGTTCGCGCCGGCATCTCGCGTAACCCTCGCGATGCACCTGCTGATGCGGCCGTCCGCATCCAAGCCCCATCGGGAAGACCGGGCTGGGCCGGCTCCCCTGGACTGCCATCAGGGCCCTTCCATAGCCGCGCCATCTGTGCATACACTATATGCACAGAATGAACAGCAGCATCCACATCTCGCAGACCGACGCCCGGCCGATGTACCTCCAGATCGTGGAGCAGGTCCGTGCGCGTATCGCGTCCGGCAACTGGCCGGCGGGCACGGAACTGCCGTCGATCCGGGCATTGGCCGCCGACATCAACGTCAGCGTGATCACCGTCAAGCGGGCGTACCTGGATCTGGAAGCCGAAGGCGTGATCGTCACCCGCCACGGCAAGGGGTCGTTCGTGGCGGAGAGCGGCAAGGGCAGCCCGGCGAGCGAACTGCTGGGCCGGAAACTCGACGAACACCTGCGGGCCGCTGCCGAGATCTCGCGCCAGCTCGGCCTGCCATCCGAAGAACTGCTCGCGCGCCTGCGCGCCGCCCAGCGCCCCCGGGGAACGAAATGACCGCCGAACACATCCGGATGCGTGGCGTCACCAAGGCATTCCGCTTCTTCACCCTCCAGGATATTTCTTTCGATCTCGAACCCGGGCAGGTCATGGGCCTGGTCGGCCCCAACGGTGCCGGCAAGAGCACCACGATCCGCATGGCGATGGGGCTGATGGCACCGGATGCGGGCGAGATCCGGGTGCTGGGCTGCGCCATGCCCGATGCGCAGGCGGTGGCCAAGCGCGACATCGGCTACGTCTCCGCTGCCATGCGCCTGATGCCCAATGCAACGCTGGGCCGGCACATGAGTCTGGTGTCGTCGATCTACCCCGGCTGGGATCCGGCCTACGCCGCCACCCTCCTCGGGCGCTTCAACCTGCGTCCGGAGCAGACGACGCAGACGCTCTCGCATGGCGAGCACACCAAGGCCGCCCTGCTGCTGGCACTAGCGAGGCGACCCCGCCTGCTCGTCCTCGACGAACCCACCAGCGGCCTCGACCCGGTGGCACGCCATGAACTGCTGACCGAGTTCATGGATGTCCTGCGCGACGAGAACCGCTCGATCCTGTTCTCCTCGCACAACACCCTGGACGTAGAACGCATCTCCGACCGCATCGCCTTCCTCGACCGCGGCCGGCTGCTGGGCAGCAGCGACAAGGAGGAATTCCTGGAACGCTGGCGCCGCATCCAGGTCCAGCTTCCGCCCGAAGCCGAACTGCCGGAACTGACGGACATCGTCAGCCATGTCAGCGACGGCCGGTTCCACACGCTGACCACCAACCGGTTCGACGAACGGCAGCTGGCGCAGCTGGGCACGGCTGTGCACGACGTGCAGCGCATGAGCCTGGAGGAAATCTTCATCGCCAACGTCATGCACCACCGGGAAGCCCGCGAGCAATGAACGCCATCACCCGCAAGCTCATCGCCAAGGAGCTGTACGTCCATCGCTCGATGATGCTGGTGGCGTCCGCTGCCGCCGTGTTCGCCGCCCTCGTCAGCGCGTTCGGCCGCACGGCCTTCAATGTCGGTGCGATCGCCTGGATCACCGCGGTCATCGCCGGCGGCGTCATGCTGGCCATCTACGGCATCCTCAACGAACGCAAGGAGCATTCGCTGGAGTTCGTGCTGAGCCTGCCGATCTCGATCCGCCAGTACGTCTTCGCCAAGACCTTCGGTCTGCTGCTGTGCTTCCTGGTGCCCTGGCTTGCGGCATCGGCATCCGCCGTCGCGCTGGTGCTGGCGTCGCCGGGCGTGCCCGACGGCCTCCTGCCCTACGTGATCGCGCTGTGCGGCTACCTGCTCGCCAATTTCACGGTGGTGCTGTGCGGCGCGCTGCACGCGCGCTCGGAAGGCCTCATGACCGCGGTGATCATCCTGACCAACATGTCGGTGAGCGTCTTCATGTTCGTCGTCGGCGCCCTGCCCGGGATCCGGAATCATCTGGAAAGCCCGACGCCGGTGTGGAACGGCACGGTCTTCAACGTCCTGCTGGTCGAAGCCGTCGTGATCGTCGTCGCCGTCACCCTGCCGCTGCTCACGTCCGCGCGCCGTCGCGACTTCCTCTGAAGGGGCACGCCATGCAACCTGTCGATCCGCAGCGCCTGCACGCGCTGGACGCCGTCCGCGGCTTCGCACTCCTGCTCGGCGTGGCCTTCCATGCCGCGCTGTCCTTCATGCCCGGATGGCCGCCCGGGCTCTGGGCCATGGCCGACAGTTCGCCCAGCGCGCTGCTGGGCGACGCGGCCTTCGTTTCCCATGTGTTCCGGATGACGCTGTTCTTCTTCATCGCCGGCTTCTTCGCGCGCCTGCTGCAGCACAGGCTGGGCAACGCCGCCTTCTGCAGGAACCGGCTGCTACGCATCGCCGTGCCTCTGGTGGCCGGCTGGGTGCTGCTCTATCCGCTGGTCTCGATGGTCTGGATCGCGGGCATCACCAAGGCCTTCGGCGGAAACCTGCCACCGATGCCGGAGGCGCCGAAGGTGTTCGGTGCGTTCCCGCTGATGCACCTTTGGTTCCTGTACCAGCTCCTGCAGTTCTACGCGATCGCGCTGTTGCTCGGGGCCGTGGCCGCAAGGGTCGATCCTCAGGGTAGGCTGCGCGGCGCGATGGACCGCCTGTTGTCTGCTGCACTGCGGGTGCCCGTCGTGGTGCTCCTCCTGCTTGCGGTGCCGGTCGCATCCGTGCTGATGGCGCTGCCGACCTGGTACTACTGGTCGGGTATTCCCACGCCCGACCAGAGCCTGGTTCCGCAGCTGGCGCCGCTGCTGGCTTATGGCGTCGCTTTCGCGTTCGGCTGGCTGGTGCAGCGCTCGCATACCGCGCTGGTCTCGCTGGCCAGGCACTGGCTGCCGAACCTGCTGGTCGGCGCCATCGCCGCCACCTGGATGCTGCTGAGCCTGCGTGTCTCGCCGATGGCGCCGCCGGGCCCGGCCAATCCGCTGGACCTGGTCGACGGCACCACGCTCACGAAGTCCGGCTTCGCGCTGATGCATGGCCTGGCGGCCTGGGGCCTGACGCTGGGCATCGCCGGCGCCGCGCTGCGCTTCCTCGCCGGGCACAGCCCGCTGCGCCGCTACATCGCCGACGCCTCGTACTGGGTGTACCTGGCGCACTTGCCGCTGGTCGCCGCGCTGCAGGTGTGGGTGGGGCAATGGCCACTGCACTGGAGCTTCAAGTATCCCTTCGTGCTCTTGCTGAGCCTGGCGCTGCTGTTCGCCAGCTACCACTGGCTGGTGCGGCCCACGCTGATCGGCCAGCTGCTCAACGGCCGCAGGATCGGACGCACGGATCCCACGCCCACGCCACCGTCTTCGCCCTCGCCCGCCCCGCCGCCGGGCACCGGCCGCGGCGGCAGCGAGCCGGTCGCCGCGCTGCGCGGCATCACCAAGACCTTCGGCGGCATCACGGCGCTCGACAACGTCTATCTCGAGGTCGGCAGCGGTGAACTGCTGGCCCTGCTCGGCCCCAACGGCGCCGGCAAGTCCACCGCGATCGCGCTGTGGCTGGGCCTGGTGGAAGCCGACGGCGGCGAGGTCGCCCTGCTCGGCGGCGTGCCTCAGGAAGCCGTACGACGACAGGGTCTCGGCGCCATGATGCAGGACGTCGAACTTCCGAAGGAACTGACTCCACGCGAACTGGTCGGTCTTGCCTCCAGCTATTACGTCGACCCACTGCCATTGGACGAAACGCTGCGACGTGCCGGCATCGCCACGTTCGCGGACCGGCACTACGGCAAGCTGTCGGGCGGACAGAAACGGCTGACGCAATTCGCGGTGGCCATCTGCGGACAGCCGCGCGTGCTGTTCCTCGACGAGCCCTCGGTCGGGCTGGACGTCCAGGCGCGGGAAGCGCTGTGGTCGAGCATCCGCCACCTGCTCGAGGCCGGCAGTTCCATCGTGCTCACCACGCACTACCTGGAGGAAGCCGAGGCGCTGGCCGACCGGGTCGCCGTGATCGCGAAAGGCCACCTGGTCGCCTCCGGCAGCGTGGACGACATGCGCGCGCTGGTGGCGCGTCGCCGGATCAGCTGCGAGTCGCGGCTCGGCGTCGCCGAAGTCGGCGCCTGGCCCGGCGTGCAGGACGCAAGGCGCGAGCGCGATCGCCTGCACCTGACGGCCAGCGATGCCGAGTCGGTCGTGCGGCGCCTGCTCGCAGAGGATCCGTCGCTGTCGCGGCTGGAAGTGCGCGAGGCGGGACTCAACGAAGCATTCAACGCACTCACGCGGGAGGCCGCATGAACGCCCATGTCCTCGACCAGCGCAGCGTCGCCGGGATGCCGTCGCCGCGTCAGCTGCTTGGTGCCTATCTCGAGGAGATCCGCTGCGAGGCGTTGCGGCTGCTGCGCAATCCGGGCCTTGCCTTCCCGGTGCTGGTGATGCCCGTCGCGCTGTACGCGCTCATCGCCCTGGTGGTGGCCGGCGACGCCACGGCCGACGATCCCCTGGTGGGTGTCTTCATGTTCTCCGCGTTCTCGGTCATGGCCATCAGCATGCCCGCCCTGTTCGGCATCGGTACATCGCTGGCCATGGAGCGCGAGATGGGGATGCTGCGACTCAGGCGCGCGCAACCGGCGCCCGGCGGATCCTGGCTGGTCGCGAAGATCGCCTGCGGGATCGCCTTCGGCCTGCTGGCCTACCTGCCGATCCTCGCCACGGCACTGGCCGCGGACCGCCTGCCGCTGGACGCGATGCGCATCGTCGCCATGAGCGCCGCGCTCATCGCCTCCGCCGTCCCGTTCTGCGCGATGGGGCTGATGATCGGCACCCTGTTCCGTGGCAGCTCGGCGCCCGGTTACGCGAACCTGGTCTACCTGCCCGGCTGCTACCTCTCGGGAATGTTCTTCCCGTTGCCGGCATCCATGCACTGGCAGACACCGGTGTGGCCGCAGTTCCACGTCAACCAGCTGGCCATGCACGCTGCCGGGGTCGGGAAGTTCCAGTTCGAGTCCCTGCCCATGGCGGCAGCGGGCGCGGTGGGGTTCACGGTGCTGTTCAGCGCGGTGGCGATCTGGCGGCTGGCGCGCAAAGGCTGATCCGACCGTGGCGCACGCGGTCACCGGTGGCCGCGCATCTGCTTCGTGCCGGCGCTGCCTTGCATGGCCGCGCCCGCACGTTCGGGAGACATGGAACCCGGATCATCATCCGGCTGCGCCGCAGCGGGCGCGGGCTCAATCCGGGAACATTGCCCGCATCGACGCGGCATCTGGATGCTCCACGATGCCCTTCTCGGTGACGATGGCATCGATCAGGCCGTGCGGCGTCACGTCGAACACCGGATTCCACGCAGCCACGCCTTCCGCCACGGTTCGGGTGCCGGCGATCGCGAACAGCTCGGCCGGGTCGCGTTCCTCGATCTCGATCAGTTCGCCCGACGCGGTCTCCATGTCCACCGTCGACGAAGGCGCGACGACCATGAACTTCGCGCCGTGGTGGCGGGCCGAGATCGCGAGCTGGTAGGTGCCGATCTTGTTGGCGGTGTCGCCGTTGGCGCAGATGCGGTCGGCACCGACCACCACCCACTGCACCACGCCGGTCTTCATCAGGTGTGCGGCGGCGGAATCGGCGATCAGCGTCGCCGGGATGCCGTCCTGCATCAGTTCCCATGCGGTCAGGCGTGCGCCCTGCTGCCAGGGTCGCGTCTCGCCCGCGTACACACGCTCGATGTGGCCCTGCGCGACGCCGGCGCGGATCACGCCCAGCGCGGTGCCGAAGCCGGCGGTCGCCAGCGATCCGGTGTTGCAATGGGTCAGCACGCCGCTGCCGGGCGCGATCAGCGAGGCGCCGAGCATGCCCATGTTGCGGTTCGCGGCCAGGTCTTCGGTTTCGATCGCCAGCGCCTCGGCCTCGAGCGCGGCCCGCCAGTCCATGCCCTCGCCGGCCTGCGCGCGCAGCAGGGCCGCGCGCATCCGCGCCAGCGCCCAGGCGAGGTTGACCGCGGTGGGGCGCGCGGCGTTGAGGCGCTGCAACGCCGGTTCGAGCCGTGCCGCGGCATCCGCCGCGTCCGTCACCTCGATTGCGCGGGCCGCCAGCACCGCGCCCCAGGCGGCGGAAATGCCGATCGCAGGTGCGCCGCGCACGGCCAGCGCGTGGATCGCGTCGGCGACCGCGTCGCTGCTGGCGCAGGACAGATACTCGACGACGAACGGCAGCTTGCGCTGGTCGAGGAGTTCCAGCGCCTCGCCGGTCCAGCGGATCGGGCGGATGCGGTCGTAGCGCGCGTAGTCGATGGCGTCGGTCATGGCGCAGATTCTACCGGCGCCATAACGCTCCTGACGCCCAGGGCTCAGCGTACGCGGAACTCGGCGCGGCAACCGGCATCGACCCAGATCCCGCCACGATCCCAGCCCCAGTTCTGGCCGCGCACGCAGCGCGTCTCGGAGAGCTGGCGGACGAGATCGACGCCGCGGCCGACCTGCACGTCGCAGCGGCGATGCCGCCCCCGGTCGGATTCGCAGCGCACGACCTGCCCGTAGCCGGCGCCGGGACCCGACGGATGGCCGGGCGCGTATCCGCCGCCACGGCCGGTCACGAACTCGGCGCGACACCCCTGCGTTACCCAGACGCCGCTGTTGTCCCAACCCCAGTTGCGACCCTGCACGCATGCGGTGCGCGAGAGCTGGCGGGTGATGGACACCCCGCCGCGGGTATCGACGCGGCAATGCCGGGTCCGGCCTTCGTCCGACTCGCAGCGCACGGTGGAACCCGATCCATGACCGTACCCGCCCCCCGGGTAGCCGTCGCCCGGATAGCCTCCCGCACCTGGATAGCCGCCCTCGTAGCCACCGGAGGGATAGCCATAGCCGACGCAGCCTGTGAGCAAAGCCAGGGCCGCTGCGCCCAGTCCGATCCTGATCCCGCCCATCGCGCGCCTCCCGACGTGTCCCATGCGCGTTTACAGTGCGCGCCACCATGTGAACGACCGGACAAGCGAGCGGTCTACCGGTCGCGGACCGTAGCGGGATTCAGGCACGATTGAAGTCGAACGCCAGCACGTCGGCAATCCGCGTGGTGCCGAGCATCGTCATCAGCAGCCGGTCGACGCCGAGCGCGACGCCGGCACACGCCGGCAATTCCTGGGCCATCGCGTCGAGCAGCGCATCGTCGAGCGGTGGCAGCACCGCGCCGCGTCCGGAACGCACCGCCAGGTCGCGTTCGAAGCGCTGGCGCTGTTCGGCGGCGTCGGTCAGCTCGTGATAGCCGTTGGCGAGCTCCAGCGGGCCGAGGTACAGCTCGAAGCGCTCGGCCACCTCGACATCGCCGCGCCACACCACCTTCGCCAGCGCGCACTGCGACGCGGGATAGTCGTGCAGCACCAGCAACTGGTTGGGCGGGAAGCGCGGCTGGATGCGGTGGGTCATCAGCAGGTCGAGCCAGTCGTCGCGGGTCAGGCCGGCCGGATCGATGTCGATGCCGCCCGACACGGCTCGCAGCTCGTCGATGCCGGCGGTCATCGGATCGACGCCCAGCAGGTCGCGGTACAACGCGCGGAAGCTGGTGCGCGCGACCGACGCTTCGCGCCCCACCAGCGCGAGCGCGGCCTGCACCAGCTCGACGGTCTCGTCGGCCACGCGCAGGTGGTCGTGGCCGAGGCGATACCACTCCAGCATCGTGAACTCGGGATTGTGGCGGCCGCCCGCCTCGCCGTCGCGGAACACGCGCCCGAGTTCGTAGCAGTCGCCGATGCCGGCGGCGAGCAGGCGCTTGAGCGGGAACTCGGCCGAGGTGCGCAGCCAGCGCGTGCGCGGCGCGCCGTCGGTGCGGCCGGAGAATTCCAGCGCGAACGGGGCGATGTTCGGGTCGGTGTTGCCGGCGCGAGACAACACCGGGGTTTCGACTTCGAGCACATCGCGCGCGCGGAAGAAATCGCGCACCAGACGGTTCAGGCGCGCGCGCAGTCGCAACGCGTCGATAGTGGCGGAGGGTTGCCAGCTCATCGCGGCCCCGGCGGCGTGCCACATCTGCCCGTCATTCCCGGGCAGGCGGGAATCCATGCCGCGCAGGTTGCGCGCGACCGGCAGGTGGGCATTCCCGCCAGCTGCAACGTACCTGCAGGAGTCGCGGTAACGCCGAAGCGGCACGCCAGGCGATTCCTCGCGACGCCGGTCACGCGTGCTTCGCCAGGAACGCCAGCAACTGCGCCTCGTCCCAGGTCTCGATGCCGAGTTCCTGCGCCTTGGCCAGCTTGGAGCCGGCGTTCTCGCCGGCAACGACGAGATGCGTCTTCTTCGACACGCTGCCGGCGACCCGGGCACCCAGCGCCTCGAGCCGTTCGCCCGCCTCGTCCCGGGTCATCGAGTCCAGCGTGCCGGTGAGGACCACCGACTTGCCGTCGAGCGGCCCGGCATCGCGCATGGCCCGCGCCGGCGCGGCATCGAGCAGGCGGCGCATCGCCGCGTCGGCGGAGCGCAGGGCCGCCAGCGCCTCGCCATCGGCCAAGTAGGCGGCCAGGTTCTCCGCGCCGGCGGCCGACAGTCCCGCGCCGGTCCAGCCGCTGGCATTGGCGCGCAGCAGCGCGTCGAGCGTACCGTAGGTGTCGGCCAGGCGCTCGGCGCTCTTGCCGCCGAGCTTGTCGACCGGCAGGGCCTCGAGCAGGTGCGCCAGCCCGAGCCGTTCGCGCAGCGCGGCCGAGGGCGGCGCCTCGTCGCCGAAGGCAATGCCGGCCGCGAGCAGCGCATCGACCACGGCCGCGTTGCCGGGTTGTTCGAAGAAGGTGGCGATCGAACGCCCGACCTCGGCGCCGATGTCGGGCAGCGCCTGCAACAGCACCGCGGGCGTCGTGCGGATGAAGTCGAGCGACCCGAGCCACTGCGCCAGCGATTTCGCGGTGGTCTCGCCCAGGTGCGGGATGCCCAGCGCGAACAGGAAGCGCGGCAGCGTGGTCGCCTTGCTGGCGGCGATTCCCGCGACCAGGTTCTCGGCCCAGCGCGTGGCCAGCTTGCCCGGGAGGTCCACCGCCAGGTGCCTGCGCAGGAAGGCCGCGTTCTTCCAGTCGTGCGCGTCGTCGGCAAGCAGCGCCTGCCCGCGCGGATCGAGCACCAGCGCGCCGCGGCTGTCGGCCACGGCCTCGGCCAGATCGCCTGCCGTGGCCGCGTCCAGCGCGACCTTCATCCGCACCAGGTCCTCGACCGTGAGTGCGTACAGGTCCGCCGGGGAATGGACGAAGCCGAATTCCACCAGCGCCTCGGCCTGGCGGTCGCCCAGCCCCTCGATGTCCATCGCCCGGCGCGAGGCGAAATGGCGCACCGCCTCCTTGCGCTGCGCCGGGCACGCCAGCCCGCCGCTGCAGCGCCAGGCGGCCGCGCCCTCCTCGCGCACCAGCTCCGAACCGCACACCGGGCACTGCGATGGCATCGACCATGGCGCCGCGCCCTCGGGGCGGCGCTCTTCGATCACGCGCACGATCTCGGGAATCACGTCGCCGGCGCGGCGCACGATCACCGTATCGCCCTCGCGCACGTCCAGGCGCGCGATCTGGTCGGCATTGTGCAGGGTGGCATTGGTGACGGTGACCCCCGCCACCTGCACCGGTTCCAGGCGTGCCACCGGGGTAATCGCGCCGGTACGACCGACCTGCACTTCGATCGCGCGCAGCACGGTGGCCTGCTCCTGCGCCGGATACTTGTGCGCCAGCGCCCAGCGCGGCGCGCGCGAGACGAAGCCCATCTCGCGCTGCTGGTCGTAGTCGTCGAGCTTGTAGACCACGCCGTCGATGTCGTAGGGCAGCTTGTCGCGCTGCTCGCCGATCCGGCGGAAATAGGCGAGCAGGCCATCGAGCCCCGTGGCCGTGTCGACTTCGGGTGCGACCGGGAAGCCGAACCCGCGCAACAGCTGGAGGGTCTGCGAGTGGGTCTCCGGCAAGGCCAGCCCCACCACCTCGCCCACGCCGTAGGCGAAAAAGGCCAGCGGCCGGCGGCGCGTGACGGCCGGATCGAGCTGGCGCAGCGAGCCGGCCGCGCCGTTGCGCGGATTGGCCAGCAGCTTCTCGTTGCGTTCCAGGGCGACGGCATTCCACGCCTCGAACGCCTTGCGCGGCATGTAGATCTCGCCGCGCACTTCGAGCACCGCAGGCGGGGGCGCCTTGCCGGTGCGCAGCTTCAGCGGCACCGCGCGCACCTGGCGCAGGTTGGCGGTGACGTTCTCGCCGGTGGCGCCGTCGCCGCGGGTGGCGCCCTGGACGAACACGCCATCCTCGTAGCGCAGGCTGATCGCCAGCCCGTCGAGCTTGGGCTCGACCGAGAACACCGGCGCGGTGATGCCGAGGCGCTGCTCGATCCGGCGCTCGAAGTCGGCCACTTCGGCGTAGCGGGTGCGATCGTCCGCGTCCTCCGCCACGCCAGCGGTCTCGAAGGCGTTGGCGAGCGACAGCATGGGGATGGCGTGGCGCACTTCCGGAAACCCGCCCTCCGGGCGCGTACCGACGGTGCGGGTGGGCGAGTCGTCGCTCGCCAGTTCGGGGTGCTCGGCTTCCAGCGCCTCCAGCTCGCGCATCAGCGCGTCGTACTCGGCATCCGGGATCGAGGGATCGTCGAGGACGTAGTAGCGGTGGTTGGCGTCTTCGATGCGCGCGCGCAACTTGGCGACGCGGGCGGCGGCGGCATGATCGGGCATGGGGGAATTGTAGGGCGCGCCGGTCACCACCGCGTCATGCCTCGGGGTCACTGCGGTCGGGCCTGCTTTTGACCTCGACGCTGCTCTCGCTCGTGTCCAGCGACCTGACGGGCCCCGCCGCGACCGGCAGGCCTTTGCGGCGAATGTCCCCCGGCATCGGCCTGCGGCCGACGCCTCCTCCTTGATTTCGCCGCAAAGGCCTGCCGGCCACGGCGGGACTCGGCTGACGGATGGATCTGGGAGTGCAGGATCAAGTACTCCTTCGCCTGCCCCACCTGCGAACCGACACTCTCGCAAGCCGCACGGCCGGCAGCTACGTTGCGACCACAAGGCGTATTCCAAGGGGAACAGGGTGCCGGCGTCGCCCGACGCGGGATGCGGGTGCCCTTGGGTGCGAAATCAAGGAGGAGGCGACGGCCGAAGGTCGTTGCCGGGGGACATTCGTACCCAAGGGCACCCGCACCCGGCGCCCCGCCGCAATCCGGACGACGTGCTCTTGCGGCCCGACCTGCCACCAAGCCTCGACGGCAGACGATCAACGCAACGACACGCCACCAGGACACCGTGCGAGCGCTCGCGGCTTCCGCGAGACCTGCCTGACGCGACTGCAGTCCAACGCGGAACCGCGACACCCAGCGCGGTCAGTCTGGGGCCTCTACCAGCGCGGGCTGCGCGTGACCGGCGGGGCCTCGTGCTCGCGATCCCAGGCGCGCAGTTCGTCGCGCAGGCCGGCGATGCGCTGGCGGCCGAGCGCGTTGCGCTGCTCGTCCAGCACCACGCCGTCGAGGAGTTCGGCCATGCGCTGCGCGGCCGGCAGCATCGCGTCCCAGGCATCGAGCGCGCTGACGGGCGCCGGCAGGGTCAGGAAGAACGCGATCGCCGGCGTTTCCAGCGCCTGGATCTCCGACATCTCGAAGCTGCCCGGCCGGCGGATGTTGGCGACGCTGAAGATCGGTCCGCGCTCCGGGTGGCTTTCGACCAGCCGGTGGAACACGTTCATATGGCCGTAGGTGAGCCCCGCCTTCTCCGCGGCGACCACGATGTCGGGGCCGCGCAGCACCTGCCCGGCGCGGGCGGCGATGTAGAGGGTGACGATCTTGTCGAAGTCGTCGCTGACGCGCTTGCCCAGCTCGCTGTTGGGCGAGGCCGCGCCGACCGCACCGTCGAGCAGTTCCATCTCCGCCTGCACCGATTCCTCGCCCGCCGGCGCATCGGCCAACTCGCGCTCGATCTGCGCGCCGAGCGTCGGCTCCATGCGGTCGCCCTCGCCCTGCTGTTCTCCGCGTGGCACCCGGCGGCCCTGTCCCTGGCGCGGCCGGGTGCCGAAGTACCAGATCGCCAGCAGCAGGATCAGGCCCGCCACGAGGATGCCAATGCGCAGTTCGGTCATGCCGGTCCTCCGGGGATCGTGCGGGGCCTCACGCGGCGCCGGCCAGGCGTGCGGCCTCGGCCAGGTCGACGGACACCAGGCGGCTCACGCCCGGCTCGCGCATGGTAACGCCACTGAGCTGCTGCGCGGCTTCCATGGTCGCCTTGTTGTGGGTGACGAACAGGAACTGCACGTGCTCGCTCATCTCGCCGACCATCGCGGTGAAGCGGCCGACGTTGGCTTCGTCGAGCGGCGCGTCGACCTCGTCGAGCAGGCAGAACGGCGCCGGATTGAGCCGGAAGATCGCGAACACCAGCGCCACCGCGGTCATCGCCTTCTCGCCGCCCGAGAGCAGCGAGATGTTGGACACCCGCTTGCCCGGCGGACGCGCCATGATCGCCACGCCGGTGTCGAGCAGGTCCTCGCCGGTGAGCTCGAGATAGGCGTGGCCGCCGCCGAACAGGCGCGGATAGAGTTCCTGCACGCCGGAGTTGACCCGGTCGAAGGTGTCCTTGAAGCGGCCGCGGGTCTCGCGGTCGATCTTGCGGATCGCGTCCTCGAGCGTCTCCAGCGCGGTGGTGAGGTCGGTGTCCTGCGCGTCCAGGTACTCCTTGCGCTGCGCGGCCTCGGCATGCTCGGCGATCGCGGCGAGGTTGACCGGCTCCAGCCGGCGCAGCTTGGCGTCGAAGTCGCCGACCATCTTCTCCCAGGCCGCGGCCTCGGCTTCCTCGGGCAGGCTGGCGATCACCTCGTCGAGCACGAATCCGCCCTCGGCCACGGCCGCGGTGAGCTGCCCGGCCTGGATCGCCAGCGCCTGCTGGTCGAGGCGACGCTGCGCGATCGCCTCGCGCTGGGCCAGCGCCTGTTCCTCGCGCTCGTGGCGGGTGCGCTCGAAGGCGCGCAGGTCGTCGTCGATGCCTTCCAGGGCCGAGCGCGCGGCAGCCAGGGCTTTTTCCGCGAGCACGCGCTGCTCCAGCGCGGCCTGCCGCTGCTCTTCCAGGGCCACGACCGGCGCGTCCCCGTCCGAGAGCTGCGCGGCGAGTTCGCCCAACCGCGCATCGAGCTGGCCACGCTGGCCGCCCATGCGCTGCAGCGCCTGCGCCAGGGCCACGACCTGGGCGCGCTGCGATTCGAGCGTCAGCGCCAGCGCGTGCGCGGTGTCACGCGATTCGCGCGCGGCGGCGCGGGCGGCGTCGCGCGCCTCGGCCAGCGACCGGCGCTCGGATTCCAGCGCGTTGCGCACGGACTCCAGCTCGGCCATGCGACCGATCGCGTCTTCCAGCCTCGAGCGCGCCTCGCGCGCCTGGCGGGCGCTGTCGTCGATGGTCTCGACGAGTTGCGCGAGTTCGGTCTCGATCTTCTCGATGCGGGCGCGTGCGTTGTCCACCCTGCCCTGCTGGCTCTGCAACTGGCCGGCCAGTTCGGAGACGCCCCGATGGGCCGTGTACAGCGCGCGCTGCGCGTCCTCGCGCTGCTGCTCGGCCGCCAGCAGGCGGTCGCGCCAGGCGGCGATGCCGCGTTCGAGTTCGTGTTCGCGCTGCTGCAGCCCCTCGATCGTGCCGCGCAACTGCTTGATCTCGCGCTCGCGCAACAGCGCGCCCTGCTTGGCCGCGCCCGAACGCAGTACGCGCACCCAGCCCGCGCCGAGGCGCTCGCCGTTGCGGGTGATGACCGACTCGCCCGCGTCCAGCCGCGCCTGCAGCGCGCGCGCCTCCGACAGCGATTCGGCGACGTGCAGCCGCGACAGCAGGCGGCGGATCGCAAGCGGACCCTGCACCTTCGCTGCCAGCGAGGTCGACGCGAATGCCTCGTCCCCGGCCTGCGTTGAGACCAGCGCCAGCCGGCCCTCGCCGAGGTCGCCCAGGGCATCGACCAGCGCTTCCGGCGCCTCGACCAGCACGCCCTCGATCAGCTGGCCCAGCGCGCCCTCGACCGCGTTCTCCCAGCCCGGCTCGACCACCAGTTGCTCGCCCACGCGCGCGGCCGAGTCCAGGCCCTGCCGCCGCAGCCATTCCACCGCGGCGCCCTGCTCCTGGCCGAGCGCGGCGTGCTGCAGCGTCTCCAGCGACGACAGCCGGCCGCGCGCCTCCTGCGCCTGCTTGCGCACGTCGGAAAGCTCGTTCTGGGCGTTGCGCTGCTGGTCCTGCAGTTCGAGCGCGGCCTGCTTGCGCTGTTCGAGTTCCGCGTTCAGGCCGTCGAGCGCGGCCTTCTGCTCCTCGTGGCGCAAGGCGACGGTCTCGAACGCCTCGGCCAGCGCGCCCAGGTCGAGCGCGCCGCGCTCCGCCTCGAGCTGCTGGCGGCGGCGGTCGGCGTCGAGCGACTGCCGGTCGAGATAGTCCACCCGCGTGCGCTCGACATCGCCGGCGCGCGAGGCCTCGTTCTGCTCGCGCTGGTGCGCCTCCCAGCGCTGCTGCCAGTCGGCCAGCGCTTCCTCGGCGTTGCGCAGCGCCTCCTGGCGCACCCCGTCGTCCTCGCGCAGCGCCGCCAGCTGCGGCTCGGCCTCGTCGATCGCGGCCTGCAGCGTTTCCAGCCGCGCCTGGTCGCCGCTGATGTGCGAGCCGATCTCCTCCAGCGCGTGGCGCGTTTCCTCGCGCGCCTTGTGCAGGCGCTCGGCCATCTCGCGCTGGTGCGCGATCTGCTGCTCGACGCGCGCCAGCGTGCCGCCGACCTCGTAGCTTTCGGCCTGGGCCTTGTTGAGCGCGGCGCCGGCCTCGTCGCGGCGCACGCGGCCGGTTTCCAGTTCGCGTTCGGCTTCGCGCTGCTCGGCGATCAGTTGCTGCAGCCGGGTCTCCTCCTGCGACAGGCCCTCGCGCAGCGTCTGCAGCTGCGCGTCGAGCGCGCGGTACTCCAGCGCCTTCCACTCGGCGTCGCGGATCCTGCGCTCGGCCTGGATCGCGGTGTACTGCTCGGCCTGCTTCGCCTGGCGCGCGAGGTGCTGCAGCTGCTTGCCGACCTCCTCGCGCAGGTCGCCCAGGCGGTCGAGGTTCTCGCGGGTATGGCGGATGCGGGTCTCGGTTTCCTTGCGCCGCTCCTTGTAGCGGGAGATGCCCGCGGCCTCCTCCAGATAGACGCGCAGCTCCTCGGGCTTGGCGTCGATCACCTGGCTGATCATGCCCTGCTCGATGATCGAATAGCTGCGCGGCCCCAGGCCGGTGCCGAGGAACAGGTCGGTGATGTCGCGGCGCCGGCATTTCGCGCCATTGAGGTAGTAGCCGCTCTGGCCGTCGCGGCCGACGGTGCGCTTGACCGAGATCTCGTTGAACGCCGCGTATTCGCCGGCGATGGTGTGGTCGGAGTTGTCGAAGACCAGTTCCACCGTGGCCTGCGACACCGGCTTGCGCGCGGTCGAGCCGGCGAAGATCACGTCGGTGAGCGAATCGCCGCGCAGGCGGCTGGCCGAGCTCTCGCCCATCACCCAGCGCACCGCGTCGATGATGTTCGACTTGCCGCAGCCGTTCGGGCCGACCACGCCGGTCATGTTGGTCGGCAGGTGCAGCGTGGTGGGATCGACGAAGGATTTGAAACCGGACAGCTTGATCGTGGACAGGCGCATGCGGCGTTGTGGGCCCCGGGCCGCGCCTGCGGCGCGGCGTCATTATTCTGGAAAAGGAGGAGAAATGACGCTCAAGTCATTGAACAGGCTGGGATCGTGCCGATCCCACGCCCATCCGGAAGTGGCGAGTATAACGAGCCGCCCCGGGGCCCGTCGCGGCCGTGGAACCGCTCAGCCGGCCACTTCGGCCAGCCGCTCGAGGAAGCGCCGGCACCAGACGTGGATGTCGTAGCCGGTGATCGGCCGCATCATCGACTCCCAGCGTTCGCGCCGCTCGGACAGGGGCATGGTCGAGGCGCGCGCGATCGCGTCGGCGACGCCGTCGAGGTCGTAGGGATTGACCAGCAGCGCCGCGTCCAGCTCCGCCGCCGCACCGGCCAGCATCGACAGCACCAGCGCGCCCGGGTTTTCCGGATCCTGCGCGGCCACGTACTCCTTGGCCACCAGGTTCATGCCGTCGCGCAGCGGCGTGACCAGGGCCAGCGACGCCATCCGGTAGAAGCCGGTGAGCGTGGCATGCGCGAAGTTGCGGTTGACGTAGCGCAGCGGCGTCCAGTCCGGCTCGGCGTGGGTGCCGTTGATGTGCCCGGCCAGGCCCTCGAGCTGGTCGCGCAGGTGCTGGTACTCGGCCACGTCGCCACGCGAGACCGGCGCGATCTGCAGGAAGGTCAGGCGCCCGCGTTCGGCCGGATGGCGCTCGATGTAGCGGCCGAAGGCGCGGAAGCGCTCTGGAAGCCCCTTCGAATAGTCGAGCCGGTCCACCCCGATCGCCAGCTGGCGCCCGCTCAGGCTCTCGCGCAGCGCGCGCACCGCGGGCTTGCCGACGGCCGCCGCCGACTGCTCGGCGATGCGCGCGGCATCGATCCCGATCGGGAACGCGCCCACCGCGACGGTGCCGCCGCCGGGCAGTTTCACCGTGCCGTCGGGGGTGACCGTCGCGCCGCCGTAGATGCGCGCGTAGGTGCGGAAGCGGTCGGCGTCGCGGGTGGTCTGGAATCCGACCAGGTCGTAGGCGTAGAGCGTGCCGAACAGGCGCCCGTGCTCGGGCAGCGCCCCCAGCAGGTCAGCCGACGGCATCGGCACGTGCAGGAAGAAGCCGATCCTGCAGCCGATGCCACGCTCGCGCAGCAGCGCCGCCAGCGGGATCAGGTGGTAGTCGTGGATCCAGACCTCGTCGCTGTCGCGCAGCAGCGGCGCCAGCCGGTCGGCGAACAGGGCGTTGACCCGCCGGTAGCCGGCGCGGGTTTCGCGCGCGTAGTCGACCAGGTCCAGGCGCGAGTGCAGCAGCGGCCAGAGCGTGCGGTTGGCGAAGCCGTTGTAGTAGGCATCGTGGTCGGGCCGGTCCAGGTCCATGGTGACGTAGCGCACCTCGCCCTCGGCCTGCTCGTGCAGGCGGCCGCTGTCCTCGCGCACCACCTTGCCGCTCCAGCCGAACCACAGGCCGCCACGCGTGCCCAGCGCGGCCTCCAGGCCGACCGCGAGTCCGCCCGCGCGGGCCTCGCCGGGCACCGCGACGCGGTTGGACACCACCACCAGCCGGCTCACGACGCCTCCTGCCAGCTGCGCGAGAGCCGGGTCGCGGCGATGATCAGGCCCACGTGCGAATAGGTCTGCGGGAAATTGCCCCAGGCCTCGCCGTCCTCGAACGACAGGTCCTCGGACAGCAGGCCCAGGTGGTTGCGACGCGCCAGCAACCGTTCGAACATCGCCCGGGCCTCGTCGCTGCGGCCGGTCGCGGCCAGCGCGTCGATGTACCAGAAGGTGCAGATGGTGAAGCTGGTCTCGGGTTCGCCGAAATCGTCCGGCGCGATGTAGCGGAACAGCGCGTCGCCGCGCCGCAGGTCGCGGCCGATCGCGTCGACGGTGGCGATGTATCGCGGGTCGTCGGGCGCGAGGAACCCGATGTCCGCCAGCAGCAGCAGCGAGGCGTCGAGATAGTCGCTGTCGAACGAGGCGCTGAAGTGGTCGGCCTCCGGGCGCCATGCGCGCTCGATCACGGTGGCGTGGATCGTGTCTGCGCGCGACCGCCAGTACGTGGCGCGCTCCTCCAGCGTGAGCACCCCGGCGATCTTGGCCAGGCGGTCGCAGGCCGCCCAGCACATCGCCGCGGTGTAGGTATGGACCTCGGCGCGGCCGCGGAACTCCCAGAGCCCGGCGTCGGGCTGGTCGTGCAGCGCGAAGGCGTGCTCGCCCAGCGGCTCGAGCCGGGCGAACGCCGCGGCATCGCCCGGGTGCGCCAGGCGCTGGTCGAAGAACAGCTGGGTCGAGGCCAGCACCACGCTGCCGTAGACGTCGTGCTGCTTCTGCACCCAGGCCAGGTTGCCGCGCCGCACCGGGCCCATCCCGCGGTAGCCGGCAAGCGATTCGACCTCGTGCTCCTCGAGCTTCTCCTCGAAGCCGATGCCGTACAGCGGCTGCAGGCTGCCGTCGTGGGTGGCGATGTTGAAGATGTAGCGCAGGAACTCCTCCATGCTGCGGGTCGCGCCCAGCCGGTTGAGCGCGCGCACCACGAAGGCCGCGTCGCGCAGCCAGCAGTAGCGGTAGTCCCAGTTGCGCGGGGTATCGGGCGCCTCCGGGATCGAGGTGGTCATGGCCGCGATGATCGCGCCGCTGTCCTCGTACTGGCACAGCTTGAGCGTGATCGCGCTGCGGATCACCGCTTCCTGCCAGTCCAGCGGGATCGACAGGTAGCGCACCCATTCGCGCCAGTAGTGTTCGGTGCGGCCGAGCGCTTCCTCGACGTAGCCGGAGAGCGAGCGCAGCAGCGATTCGTCCGGGCCGAACACCAGGTGCACCGGTTCGCCAAGCACGAACGGCGTGCCTTCGCGCACGAAGCGGATCGGCACGTCGGTGGTCAGTCGCAGGGTGTAGCCCGGCAGCATCCAGCGCACGTGGTTGCTGCCCCAGGTCGACTCCGGCAGGCGCGCGCCCCAGTCGGCGAGCGGACGCGCGCGGACGCGGATGCGCGGCGTGCCGGCGAGCGGCGTGATCCGGCGGATGATCGAGACCGGGCGGTAGATGCGGCTGTTCTGCTTCCAGCGCGGGGCCAGGTCCAGCACTTCGACCGCGCCACCGTGGCGGTCGTGCAGCACCGTGCGCAGGATCGCGGTGTTGGTGACGTAGTGCTGTTCGCTGCGCTCGTAGTCCTCGAGTTCGACCGCCAGGTCACCGCCTTCGTGGTCGCGCGGCGACAGCAGGGCGCAGAACGCGGGATCGCCATCGAAGGCGGGCAGGCAGCTCCATACCACCCGGGCCTGGCGATCGATCAGCGCGCCGAAGCTGCCGTTGCCGATCACCCCCAGGTCGAGCGATGGCCGCACGTCGCCACCGCCGCTCACCGGGCCACCCCCAGCCATTCGAACACCGCGCCGATGTCCGCCAGCCGGTGCCCGGCGCGTGTGACCTCGCGATCGCCCACCAGCACGCTGATGCCGCCGTGGGCGTTGACGATGCCGAAGCCGTGCTCGTCGGTCAGGTCGTCGCCCACGAACGCCGGGGTACGCCCCCGGAACGGCGGTTCCGACAGGAACGCCTCGATCGCGGCGCCCTTGTCCGCGTGCTGCGGCCGCAGCTCGACCACGTGGTCGCCCGGCTGCAGGTGGTAGCCGGGCAGGCGCGTCAACGCCTGCATCGCGAACGCCTGCAGGTCGGCCGCGGCCTCGGGCATCGCCCGCCAGTGCAACGCCATCGCCTCTCCCTTGTCTTCCAGCAACGCCTGCGGATACCGCGTGAGCAGGGTCTTGGCCTGCATCTTCACCGCCTGCAGCGCCATCGGCGGGTTCTCCGGTGCCGGGACCGGTTCGTCCGCTGCCCGACGCTGCAGGCCGTGTAGCCCGGCTGCGGCGAACCGCCGGGGCGCGAACAGGCGGTCGAGGGTCTCGATGCGCCGGCCGCTGACCAGTGCCAGGGCACCGCCCAGCGATTCCGAGAGCAGGGCCAGGCGATCGACCAGGCGGGGCGGTACGCGCACCTGCTCGGGATGGTCGGCGAATGCCACCAGCGTGCCGTCGACGTCGAGGAACAACGCCCATCGGTCGGACAGCGGTGGAGGCGGCGGCAGGGTGGGAGCGCCGTCGTAGGTCATGGCGACATGATGGCCCGGATCGCGCCTACGCGCCATGAAGGCGTGCTCAGGCGCATGTCAACGCCAGGCCGCTCCCGGGATCGAACACATGCACGCGACCCGGCGCGAGGCGCAGCCACAACGCGCCGCCCGGGACCGGCATGTCGCCGGGCGGCAGGCGCGCGACCAGCGCATGTTCGCCCAGGCGCAGGTTGACGTAGACCTCGCTGCCGACCGGTTCGACCACGTCGACCGCGGCCTCGAACGCGCCACTCCCGGCCCCGCCAGCGGGCAGCAGATGTTCGGGACGCACGCCCACGCACAGCTCGCGCCCGTTCCAGCCCGCATCCAGCGCCGCGTCCGCCGGCAGCGGCAGGTGCGTCCCGTCGGCGAGCGCGAGCGACCAGCCCTGCCCGTGCAGCGCGCGGCCGCGCAGTACGTTCATGGCCGGGCTGCCGAGGAAGGTGGCGACGAACAGGTTCGCCGGGCGTTCGTACAGCGCCATCGGCGTGTCGATCTGCTGGATCTGCCCATCGCGCATCACCACGATGCGCTGGCCCAGGGTCATCGCCTCGACCTGGTCGTGGGTGACGTAGACCATGGTCGTCCCCAGCCGCTGGTGCAGCCGCGCGATCTCCACCCGCATGCCCGCGCGCAGCTTCGCGTCCAGGTTGGACAGCGGCTCGTCGAGCAGGAACACCTGCGGCTGCCGCACCAGCGCGCGCCCGAGCGCCACCCGCTGGCGCTGGCCGCCGGACAGCTGCGCCGGCCGCCGCGCGAGCACCCCGTCGAGTTCCAGCATCCGCGCCGCTTCGCCCACCCGCGAGGCCACCTCGCCTTTCGACAGGCCGCGCAGCTTCAGCGCGAAGCCGAGGTTCTCCGCAACGGTCATGTGCGGATACAACGCGTAGCTCTGGAACACCATCGCGATGTCCCGATCCTTCGGCGCGACGTCGTTGACCACGCGGTCGCCGATCCGGAGCGTACCCGAGGTGATGGTTTCCAGGCCGGCGAGCATCCGCAGCAGGGTGGTCTTGCCGCAGCCGGACGGCCCGACCAGCACCAGCCGCTCGCCGTCGCCGACCTCGAAGCTCGCGCCGGCGACGCCGACGTGCCCGTTGTCGTAGACCTTGCGCAGGTTGTCGAGCCGCACGCGCGCCATCGTTCCTCCAGTCGGCACCGGTCGCAGCGCTGCGAACCGCGGCGCGAATGCGTGCGCATTTGCGCGCTTCCGCGGTCCCGGCTGCGAATACACTGCACCGGATGATTGCGCTATTCTGGCATGTAATCGTTTCCATACCATGCTGCCGCGCCGACGCGAGGATTTCCTGCAATGAGCCCATCCGCAGACAAGGACTTCAGTTTCCCGAAAGGATTCCTCTGGGGCGCCGCCACCGCCGCGCACCAGATCGAGGGCTCGCCGCTCGCAGACGGCGCCGGCCCGAGCATCTGGACGCGTTTCGCGCACACCCCGGGCATGACCCTCAACGGCGACACCGGCGACGTCGCCTGCGACCACTACCGGCGCTGGAAGGACGACGTGCGGCTGATGCGCGAGCTGGGGCTGCAGGCCTACCGCTTCAGCGTGTCGTGGTCGCGGATCCTGCCCGAGGGCACGGGCCGGGTGAACCAGGCCGGGCTCGACTTCTACTCTCGCCTGGTCGACGAACTGCTGGCCAACGACATCGAGCCGCTGCTCACGCTCTACCACTGGGACCTGCCCGCCGCACTCGACGATCGCGGCGGCTGGCTCAACCGCGACTGCGCGGACTGGTTCGCCGAGTACGGCCGCGTGCTCTACCGCGCGCTCGACGGCCGGGTGAAGAAGTGGGTTACGCTCAACGAGCCCTGGGTGGTCACCGATGGCGGCTACCTGCACGGCGCCCTCGCCCCGGGCCATCGCAGCCGCTTCGAGGCGCCGATCGCCTCGCACAACCTGATGCGCGCCCACGGCGCGGCGGTTCAGGCCTATCGCGCCGAAGGCGCGCACGAGATCGGCCTGGTGGTGAACATCGAGCCGAAGTACCCCGCCAGCGATTCGGAGGCCGACGCGGCAGCCACCCGCCGCGCCCATGCCTACATGAACGAGCAGTACCTGCACCCGGCCCTGCTCGGCCGCTATCCGCCGGAACTCAAGGAGATCTTCGGCGACGCCTGGCCCGATTTCCCGGAAGAGGATTTCCGGCTGATCGTGCAGCCGCTGGATTTCGTCGGCATCAACTACTACACCCGCAGCGTCACCGCCGCAGACGCGAGCTACCCGCTCAAGGCCGGGGCGGTGCGCCAGCCGCTGGGCACCTATACCGAGACCGGCTGGGAGGTATTCCCGCAGGGCCTGACCGACCTGCTGCTGTGGTTCAAGCGGACCTACGGCGACCTGCCGGTCTACATCACCGAGAACGGCGCCGCGTTCTTCGACCCGGCCGTGGCCGAGGATGGGCGCGTGCGCGACCCGCTGCGGATTGATTACCTTCGAAAGCATCTGTCCGCGATCCACGACGCGATCGCCGCCGGCGTGGATATCCGCGGCTACATGGCCTGGTCGCTGCTCGACAACCTCGAGTGGTCGCTGGGCTATTCCAAGCGGTTCGGTATCATCCACGTCAACTACGGGACCCAGGAGCGGACCCCGAAGGACAGCGCCCGCTGGTACTCTGGCATCATAGAGAGCCACGGACGCGGCCTGTCCGATCCCCTTCCCTACTGACCAGAGCCATCCCCGGCGTCCATGCACGATTCACTCCTGCTGTTCGGCGCCACTGGCGACCTCGCACAACGCTACCTCTTCCCGTCGCTGCTGCACCTGCTGCGCGACCGCCTGCTGCCGGACGGCTTCCGCGTGGTCGCCATCGGCCGCACCGAACACGACGACGACGGCTTCCGCGCCTGGCTGCGCGAGCGCATCGCCGATGGCGACGCGCGCAATGGCGCGCTCGACGACCTGCTCGGTCGCATCCACTACCACCCGCTCAACCTCAACGACATCGACGGCATGGCCGCGACGCTGTCGCGCTACGCCGACCGTCCGGCGGTCAGCTACCTGTCGACGCCTCCGAACCTGTTCGAATCGGCCTGCCTGGGACTGAAGGCCGCCGGCCTGCTCGAGCCGCCGTCGCGGCTGGTGCTGGAGAAGCCGATCGGCCACGACCTGCCCTCGGCGCGCGAGATCGACGCCACGCTCAAGTCGGCGCTGGACGAATCGCGGATCTTCCGCATCGACCACTACCTGGGCAAGGCGCCGGTGCAGAACCTGCTGGCGCTGCGCTTCGGCAACACCCTGCTCGAAGCGGTGTGGGACAACCGCTGCATCGAGTCGGTCGACATCCTGGTCGCCGAGACCGCGGGCGTGGATGGCCGCGAGGGTTACTACGCCGATTACGGCGCGCTGCGCGACATGGTCCAGAACCACATGCTGCAGTTGCTGGCGCTGGTGGCGATGGAACCGCCGGCCGCGCTCGACGCCGACAGCATCCGCGACGAGAAGCGCAAGGTGCTGCGCGCGCTGCGCCCGATGACCGCAGCCGATGCCGCTGCCGACAGCATCCGCGGCCGCTACGGCGCGGGCGTGGTGGAAGGTTCGGCGGTGAAGGGTTTTACGGCTGACAGCGCTGTCGAAACTTTCGTCGGCCTGCGTGCCTGGATCGACAACTGGCGCTGGGCCGGCGTGCCGTTCCGGCTCGCCACCGGCAAGCGCCTGCCTTCGCGCACCACCGAGGTGCTGGTGAACTTCAAGCCGGTCACCCACTGGGTGTTCGATCGTCCCGACAGCAAGCACGCCACGCCCAACCGCCTGCGCATGCGCCTGCAGCCGGAGGAGACGATCGAGCTCGGGCTGATGGGCAGCCTGGCGGCGCCCGAATGGGGCGCGACCGAACTGATGCCGATGTCGCTGGACATGGCGATGCTGCCGCCCAAGCGCCGGATCGCCTACGAACGGTTGATGATCGACGCGCTCAAGGGCGACCAGACCCTGTTCGTGCGCGACGACGAGGTCGAGGCGCAGTGGCGCTGGATCGACAGCATCAGCGCGGCCTGGGCGCAGGCGGGAACCGCGGTCCAGGAATATCCCGCCGGTTCGTGGGGACCCGCGGCGGCGACGGCCTTCCTGCCGCGTACCGTCCACGGCCCGGCGGGCAGGCGCGGATGAGCGGCGCGGCGCGGATCCTGCTGGCGGACATCGGCGGCACCAATGCCCGTTTCGCGCTGGCCGATCCGGCGCTCGCCTCGCCGCTGATCCTGGACAGCATGCAGCGTTACCCGGTCGTCGACTTCCCTTCGCTCGCCGACGCCGCGCGCCACTACCTGCGCGAAACCGGCCAGGAGGAATCCGGCATCCGCGCGGGGATCTTCGCGGTCGCCGGCCACGTCGACGGCGATGTCGCACGCATCACCAACCATCCCTGGGTGATCTCCAGGCAGCGCACCCAGGCGCAGCTCGGTTTCGAGCGCGTCACCCTGATCAACGACTTCGCCGCCCAGGCGATGGCGATCCCGCTGCTGCAGGCCGGCGACGTGGTCCCGGTCGGCGGCGCGACATGGACCCCCGAAGCGGCGCCGCAACACCGCACCTACGCGATCCTGGGCCCGGGCACCGGGCTGGGCGTCGGTGCCCTGATCATCCGCGAGGGGCGCCAGTATCCGCTCGAGACCGAGGGCGGGCACGTGAGCTTCCCGCCCGGCACGCCGGAGGAACTGGCGATCCTCGACCGCCTGTCCGCGCAGTTCGGGCGGGTGTCGAACGAGCGCCTGGTCTGCGGCCCCGGCCTGGTCAACATCCATCGCGCGCTCAGCGAGCTCGCCGGCGAGGATCCCGGGCCGATGCAGCCGGCCGACGTCACCGCGCGCGCGCAGGCCGGCGATCCGCGCTGCATGCGCGCGGTCGACGTGTTCTGCGCGGTGTTCGGCGCGATCGCCGGCGACCTGGTGCTCACCCTCGGCGCCTGGGACGCGGTCTTCCTTACCGGCGGCGTGGTGCCGAAGATGCTCGACGCCCTGCAGCATTCGGGCTTCCGGCAGCGCTTCGAGCACAAGGGCCGGTTCTCGCCGGCGATGGCGCGGGTGCCGTCGCTGGCGGTCATGCACCCCAATGCCGGCCTGCTCGGCACGGCCGCGATCGCGCGCCGCGAAGCGCTGGACGCCGCGCCGGCATGACCGGCCACGGCCCGCAGCAGGATTCCACCGGACAGGGCGAAGGCTCGCGCGTGCGCATGCACAGCTACGAGTCGCAGACCCAGTGGACCTGGGCCGCGGCGGTCGCGATCTCCTCGGTACTCGCACGCGACCTGCAGCAGCAGCCGCGCGCACGACTGCTGCTGTCGGGCGGAAGCACGCCCGCGCCGGTGTACGAGGCGCTGTCGAAGGCGCCGCTGGACTGGGACCGGGTCGACGTGGCCCTGGTCGACGAACGCTGGCTGCTGCCCGACGATCCCGACAGCAACTCGCGTCTGATCCGCGAATCGCTGTTGCGCAACAACGCGGCGGCCGCGCGTTTCGAGAACATCACCCGCCCCGGCCGCAGCATCGAGGAAGCGGTCAGCGCCGCCAACCTGCATGCACAGGCGCCCGCCGGCGTGGTGGTGCTCGGCATGGGCGAGGACGGCCATACCGCCTCGCTGTTCCCGCGCATGCAACACCTCGACGCCGCGCTCGACTCGCGCGCGGCGTATGTGCCGGTCGACGCCACCGGCTGTCCGGGCGCCGGCAAGTTCCTGCGCCGCATCAGCCTGACCCCGGCCGGGCTCGCGCCCGCGCACACGCGCCTGCTGCTGATCCGCGGCGAGAGCAAGCGCAAGCTGCTCGACCGCGTGCTGGACGGCGACGATGCGCACGAGTATCCCGCGCGCATCGCGTTCCTGACGCCCGGCGCGCCGCTGCACATCCACTGGTGTCCGTGACCCTGCGGTCGCGACGCCATCGACACGCCTCATCGCCAGAACGCCAATGAGCCTGCATCCCGTACTTCACGACGTCACCGAGCGCATCCGCCGCCGCAGCCGCGCCTCGCGCGCGGCCTACCTCGCCGGCATCGAGGCCATGCACCAGGCCGGGCCGAACCGCTCGCGCCTGAGCTGCGGCAACCTCGCGCACGGCTTCGCCGCCTGCGGGCCGACCGACAAGTCGCGCCTGCGCGGCGGTGCCACGCCGAACCTGGGCATCGTCACCGCCTACAACGACATGCTCTCGGCGCACCAGCCCTACGAGACCTATCCGCAGCTGATCCGCGAACACGCGCGCAGCCTCGGTGCCACCGCCCAGGTCGCCGGCGGCGTGCCGGCGATGTGCGACGGCGTCACCCAGGGCCGCGCGGGCATGGAACTGTCGCTGTTCTCGCGCGACGTGATCGCGCAGGCCACCGCCATCGGTCTGTCGCACGACATGTTCGACAGCACCGTGCACCTGGGCATCTGCGACAAGATCGTGCCGGGCCTGCTGATCGGCGCGCTCGCCTTCGGCCACCTGCCCGCGATCTTCATCCCGGCGGGGCCGATGACGCCCGGCATTCCGAACAAGCAGAAGGCGGAAGTGCGCGAACGCTATGCCGCCGGCGAGGCCACGCGCGACGAGCTGCTCGAAGCCGAGGCCGCGTCCTACCACGCGCCCGGCACCTGCACCTTCTACGGCACCGCGAATTCCAACCAGGTGCTGCTCGAGGCGATGGGCGTGCAGCTGCCCGGCTCGTTCGCCAATCCCGGCACCTCGCTGCGCGACGCGCTCACCCGCGCCGCGACCGAACGCGCGCTGCGCATCAGCGCACTCGGCGACGACTACCGTCCGCTCGGGCGGGTGATCGACGAACGTGCGATCGTCAACGCGGTGGTGGCGCTGATGGCCACCGGCGGTTCCACCAACCACACCATCCACTGGCCGGCGGTCGCGCGCGCGGCGGGCATCGTCCTGACATGGGACGACATGGACAAGCTGTCGCAGGTGGTGCCGCTGCTGGCGCGCGTGTATCCCAACGGCGAGGCGGACGTGAACCGCTTCCACGCCGCCGGCGGCATCGGCTTCGTGTTCCGCGAACTGCTCGACGCCGGGTTGATGCACGCCGACGTCGAGACCGTGCTACCCGGCGGCATGCGCGCCTGGTGCGACGAGCCGACCCTGACCGACGGCACGCTCGGCTTCGCGCCGACGGTGGCCACGAGCGGCGACGAGACCGTGGTGCGGCCGGCATCCGCGCCGTTCGAGGCGCAGGGCGGCCTGCGCCTGCTGCGCGGCAACCTCGGCCGCTCGCTGATCAAGCTCTCGGCGGTGAAGCCCGAGTTCCGCACGATCGAGGCGCCGGCGGTGGTGGTCGACGATCCGCGCGCGCTCAACAAGCTGCATGCCAGCGGCCTGCTGCCGCAGGATTTCGTCGCCGTGGTGCGCTACCAGGGCCCGAAGGCGAACGGCATGCCGGAGCTGCATTCGCTGGCGCCGCTGCTGGGCATGCTGCAGAACCAGGGACGTCGCGTCGCGCTGGTCACCGACGGGCGCCTGTCCGGCGCCTCGGGCAAGATTCCCGCCGCCATCCACCTGACTCCGGAAGCCGCGCGCGGCGGCCCGCTCGCCAGGCTGCGCGAGGGCGACATCGTCCGCCTCGACGGCGAGGCCGGCACGCTCGAAGCGCTGGTCGCAGCCGACGAATGGGCCGCGCGCGAACTCGCACCGAGCACCGCGCACTGTGCCTGGGACATCGGCCGCAACCTGTTCGCCTTCAATCGCGCGATGGTGTCGCCGGCCGACCAGGGCGCGCTGTCGATCTCCTGCGGCCCGCCCGCGCGCGACGGCGGCCAGTGGGACTACGATTCCGAGTACGAACTCGGCAACGATCCGCACATGGCGGCCGAGGCGCCGCACGAGTCCAAAGATGCGTGATTGGTGATTGGTGATTGGGGATTCGAAAGAGCGAGACCCGCCCCCTGCGCACGACTTCACTCGTCGGAACCCCTCATCCAGGCAGCCTTCCCCGCGCAGGGTATCCCCGGATCGACACACCGATCGAAGACCACCAGTTTTCCGAATCACCAATCACCAATCACGAATCCACCAATCACGAATCACCACCCATGACCATCGAAGCCCTCCAGAACCGCGCCGAACAGTTCCTGCGCGATGCCGGCATCCTGCCGGTGATCACCGTCGACAGCGTCGACCAGGGACGCCGCATCGCCGAAGCGCTGCTGGAAGGCGGCCTGACCTCGCTGGAACTCACGCTGCGCACGCCCGCCGCCCTGGAGACGCTGGCGGCGCTGAAGAAGGAACTGCCCGGCATCGTCATCGGCGCCGGCACCGTGCTCGATGAAACGCACATCCGCCAGTCGATCGATACCGGTGCGGATTTCCTGGTCACCCCCGGCACTCCACCGGCGCTCGCCGAAGCGCTGGCCAGGGCGGCGATTCCCGCCGTGCCGGGCGGCGCCACGCCCACCGAATTCCTGCAGCTGATGGCGCATGGCTTCCGTTGCTGCAAGCTGTTCCCGGCCAACGCCGTCGGCGGGCTGGCGATGCTCAAGGGACTGGCCGGGCCGATCGCATCGCTGAAGCTTTGCCCGACCGGCGGGATCAGCGAGGCCAATGCGGGCGAATTCCTGGCCCAGCCGAACGTGCTGTGCATCGGCGGTTCGTGGATGGTGCCGAAGGAGTGGCTGGCCGCCCGCGAGTGGAGCAAGGTGCGCGACAGCGCCGCGAAAGCCGCTTCCATCATCGCCGGGGCGCGCGCCTCCCGCTGAACCACGACAGGACCGCGCCCGGGCGCCCGCCGTGATGCCTGCAGATCAGGCGGGCACGAGCTTCGCGCCCGTCCGCCGCCACCAGGCGGCATGCAGCACGTACCACGCCGCCAGCAGCCAGCCGAGCTGCCATTCCAGCGCGTTCTCGATCCGGTCCTTCAGGCTTTCGTCCGCGACCAGCGCACTCGCCGCGACGTTGCCCACGCCCAGCAGCAACATCATCGCGCTGACCACCACCATCGCCGGAACCAGGCGCCCGTCGCCATGCGCCTGTGCGCGCAGGCCACGCAGGAAGCGCAACTGTGCGAGGTAGCCGAAGCCGAAAAAGCAGACCACGCCGTAGCGGCGCAGGAAGCGATAGGTGTCGCCGTCGGTGCCGAGGAAGGTCGCATACACCGCCAGCGCCGCCGCGGCGATCGCCCCGAGCCAGGCCACGTCGCGATATCCGCGCCCCAGCCAGCGCGATGCCAGCCACCAGTGCAGGCCCAGCAGCAGGGCGCAGGGCAGCACCAGCAATCGGAACAGATGGTTGCCGAGGCCATGACGCGCGGCGCGGCTGATCGAGGTGCATCCCTCGAGCACCGGCACGCAGGCTTCGATGTGGCCGTCACGGATCGACAGCCACAGCGCGAGGTGCGCGGCGAAGGTGAACGTCACCGCGACCGCGAGCGGCAGCGGCCAGAGCGGGAATGCGTCGGATGGGGGGCGGAGCATGCCGTCGCGTCGATGTCCTGCGCGGGAGATGGCGTGTGCCGGAAGCGGGGATGGCGCGATCGGCTGCCGGAAGCGCAAGCTTAGCGCGTCGCGCAATCCCGGAGGCTCGTCTGCGCTGCGCCGCCCTGCCCTAGTCTCCTTCCCCGCCTTCGGCTGCCGCGGCGATGCGGATCCGCGCCGGCAGGGCGGTCACCCGCAACTCGCGGCCGTTCCATTCGGCCGCACCCGATTCGATGTCCGTTTCGCTCGGCGCGCCCGCAAACGGCCACGGCAGCACCAGTCCGCCCGGCGGCAACCGCAGGCCGGAATCGTCGACCTCGAGCAGCAATGCGCCGTCATCGCGGCGCAGGCTGTAGGCCAGCGGCCCGGAGGCGGTACGCAGTCCCGCGATGCCGACGCCATTGCCGTCCAGCCAGTCGACCGGCACGCCCGCCGCCAGCACCAGGCTGTCGTCGCGCTCGCGCGGATAGGCGAACATGTCGAGCGCTGACCGCACGAAATCCGAACCGACCCAGGCATGTGGCAGGTCGCCGAGGAAGAACGGCTTGCGCGGCGTCCGCGAGACCACCTCGCCCCACTGGTTCCAGGCCTGCGGCGCGCGGTCGGCGAAGAAGTAGTCGACCACCTCCTTCGCCCGCCCGCGCCAGCCCAGCCGCACGAATGCCGCCACGTTGCGCCATTCGTAGGGCGTGTAGTCCTTCCATTCCAGGCGCCCGTCGCGGCGGTCGAGGAAACGCGTCCAGTACTGCTCGAACGTGTTGTGCAGCAGGTCCTGCGGCAGGCGCTCCTGCTCACCGCCGGGCGCGAGCGCGATGGTGGTCGAGGTCGGGTCGAAATCGCCCAGTTCGGCCGCGCCGGGCAGGAAATCGATGTCGTGCAGGTCCGCCGCGGCGCGCAGCGAATCCATCAGGTCGCCATGGAACTGGTCGCGCGAGGCGGTCATGCGTTCGACGTCCTCCGCCCTGCCGAGCGCCTGCGCGACCTCCACCGCATCCTTGTAGCCGCGCAGCGCCCAGAAGTTATCCCAGTACGAGTGCATCGGCTTGGCCGAATAGCCTTCATGGCTGATCGAGGCCGGCATCATTCCGTAGAAGGCACGATTGATCCGCCGGTTCGCGGCCGTGCGCTCCGACAGGCGCAGCTCCTCCATGTAGCGGTACGCGCCCTCGACGTGCGGCCACATCCGCTCCAGGAACGCGAGGTCGCCGGTATGGCGCCAGTATTCGGCGATGTTGAAGATCAGCTCGCCGTGGCTGTCGTTCTCCGGCACCGGATCGCTGCCGCGATCGTCCACGCAGCACGGCACCTTGCCGTTCTCGAACTGGTAGGGCGCGTACCACTCGACGTACTCGCGCACCACGTCGGGACGGTCCAGACGCAGCAACCCCTCGGAGATCATGGCGCCGTCGCGGATCCAGCTGCGCGCGTACGATCTTGTCCCCGGCTGCAGGCGCGGACCGATCCGCGAGATCAGCATGTGCGCCAGCGAGGTGCGCAATGTGTCGACCAGCGCCTGTCCCTGCGGCGGCACGATCAGCGTCACGCGGTCGAGCTTGCCGCGCCACATCGCTGCGGTCTCGGCCTGCAACGCCCCCGCATCCCACCAGCGGCGCGCGAGCGCGGCGGTGCCGGTCATCGGCACCATCAGCTCGATGGTGCGGGTTTCCCACGGCGCCAGGCGCATGCGGTACAGCAGGGCGCCGGAGGCGAGGCCGGTCGGGTCCACCACGCTCGTCGTCGCCGGCCTGCGCGACGCGGCGAGGTGCGATACCGCCATGCCCGCATCGAAAGCCGTGGCGAACGCACTGCCCGGCAACTGCTTGGCGAACACCCGCGGCCTGCCGTCGACGGACACGGTGCCGCCGTCGATCGACATCGACCCGACCGGACTGACCCCGCCACGCGTGTTGAGGAACTGGCTCGGCGGATTCACCTGGAACGGGCGCAGCGCCAGCGCCAGGGTGTAGTCGCGTGCCTTGCCGCCCGGGTTCGACAGCCGGTAGCGCGCGACCAGGCGCGATTCGCGCGGGGTGCCGTGCGCGAACGCGGTGATGTCGAGCGCCAGGTCGTCGCGCTTCCAGTGCACCGACGGGATCGGCAGGTAGCCGTCCTGCAGCGACTGCGTGGTCGCCACGTCGGCCCAGCTGGCCAGCGCGCCGTCCACCAGCACGAACGGCTCGATGCTGAAGCCGCCCTTGGCTACCTCCAGCGCGCCGTCCTCGCCGATCAGACCCTGCTGGGTGCCGCCATCGAGCCCGAGGATGGTCCAGTAGGGTTGCTCGCCGCTGAAGCCGCGCGGAAACCAACCCCTGGGCGCCTGCCCGGCCATCGACCGGACGAAGTCATTCGATGTCGCCGCGAAGGCCAGCGGTTCGATGACCGCCTCGAACAGGGCGAAGCGCCGCGTCGGTCCGTCCATCAGGTCGAAGGCGATGTAGCGCGCCTCGGATTCGGGCAGCGCGATCCAGTCGTCGCCGCCGTTGCCAAGGGTCACCGCACGCACCTCGCGCCATGCCGCGCCATCACCGGACACGCTGATCCGGTAGCGCGACGGATAATCCTTCCGGTCCCAGCGCAGGCGCAGGCCGCCGAACTCGCGCACCTTGCCCAGGTCGAGCACCAGCCGCTGCGGCAGCGTGGATTTCTCCACCCGCCACGCCGTGCCCATCCTGCCGTCGACCGCGAGCGTCGCGTCGCCGGCGGTGGCGATGGCGTCGGCGCGCAGCGGGCTGTCGTCGTCGGCCGGCAGCGGCTCGAGCTCCAGCGTGTCGAAGCACACGCTGCCGCGTCCACCGACATTGTTGTAGATGGTGAACTCGAGCTTCGCGCTCCGGCGCAACACCGGGTCCGGGTCCGGTCCCCAGGCCTTGTCGATGTGCCGGCGCTTGTAACGCACCGGGGTCCATTTTCGCGGATAGTCGTACTTCGGCCGGTTCACCCACCACACGTTGTCGCCGTTGGCGTCGACCAGCTTGAACTGCAGGTCGTTGTCCGGCGAGTCCCCGCGCAGGCGGAACGAGAAGGCGAAGTTGTCAGGATACTCGAGCGGCAGGTCGCGCTGGATGCCGACATGGCCGGAGACCCCGTTGAAGTCGTAGTCCAGGCACAGCGCGCCGCCATCGTCGCCTTCGACCAGGCGTACGCTGCCGCTGACCTGGTCAGAGGTGACGACGCTCCACGGCGCGGGATCGTCGAAGCCGTCGAGCAGGCGGGGCGGTTCGGGCGGGAGTTCGAGCGCGGGCAACGACGCCTGCGCGAATGCGGGTGCCGGCCCGAACAGCCAGGCGGCAACCAGTATCGCGAACGCGAAGGCGCGGGGGCAGGCGCGGCTGGAAACAGGCACGTTTCGCTGGGTGTCCATCATGTTCCTGGTCTGCATCTGGATCTCATGTGTTGTCGCTGCCCGCGCTGGCGGGACGCCATTGGCCGAGGCGCCGCCGGCCCGCCCCCGCGCAGCGCGCGGGGCGTTCCGCCATGGCGCGAGGCAATGCCTCGCAAGCGCGCGTTGCGCAATCATTTCCTTGTCGCCATCCATGGCGCGACATCACAGGCTCCGGAGCCGCCGGCCCGGCCGTTCTTGGCCGGGCGTTCGGGCGAGGCAGTGCCTCGCAAGCACGCGTTGCGCAATCGCTTTCTCGCGGCCATCCATGGCGGAACATCACAGGCTCCGGAGCCGCCGGCCCGGCCGTTCCGGCCCCGCGCAGCGCGCGGGGCGTTCCGCCATGGCGCGAGGCAATGCCTCGCAAGCGCCATGGCGTCACCCATGGCCGGGCGTTCGGGCGGGCGCGAGGCAGTGCCTCGCAAGCGCGCGTTGCGCAATCACTTTCTCGCGGCCATCCATGGCGGAACATCACAGGCTCCGGAGCCGCCGGCCCGGCCGTTCCGGCCCCGCGCAGCGCGCGGGGCGTTCCGCCATGGCGCGAGGCAATGCCTCGCAAGCGCCATGGCGTCACCCATGGCCGGGCGTTCGGGCGGGCGCGAGGCAGTGCCTCGCAAGCGCGCACCGCGCAATCGCTTTCTCGCGGCCATCCATGGCGGAACATCACAGGCTCCGGAGCCGCCGGCCCGGCCATCCCTGGCCGGGCGTTCGCGGGCGCGCGAGCCAGTGGCTCGCAGGCGCGCCCGCTCACCCTTTCACGCTCCCGAGCAGGAGGCCCTGGATGTAGTAGCGCTGCAGCACCAGGAACAGCAGCAGCACCGGCAACACGGTGACCATCGCGCCCGCCATCATCAGTTCCACGTCCATGATGTGCTCGCGCGAGAGTGCGGCCAGCGCCACCGGCAGGGTGTAGCGTTCCTGGTCGGTCAGCACGATCAGCGGCCACATGAAATCGTTCCATGCGGCCATGAAGGTGAAGGTGGCGAGCGTGACCAGCACCGGCTTGAGCATGGGCAGTACGACCTGGAAGAAGATCCGCAGCTCGCCGGCGCCGTCGATCCGCGCCGCTTCGATCAGGTCGTCGGGGATGCTGCGCGCGTACTGCCGCACCAGGAAGATGCCGAACACCGTCGCCATGCCGGGGACGATCACGCCCCAGTAGCTGTTCACCAGCCCCAGCTGCTTCATCATCAGGAACAGCGGCAGCATCGCCACCTGCGCCGGCACCACCAGCGCCGCCAGCAGCAGCTGGAAGATCCGTTCACGGCCGCGGAAGCGCAGCTTGGCGAACGCATAGCCGGCCATGGTGTTGACCAGCAGCGACACCAGCGTGATCGCGATCGAGACCAGCAGGCTGTTGCCGAAATTGCGGGCGACACCGGTGCGGGCGAACAGCTCGCGGTAATTGTCCAGGGTGAACGCGGACGGCAGGAACGGCGGCGGGAAGTGGCTGGCCTCGCCGCGCGGCATGAACGACACCGACGCCATCCACAACAGTGGCGCCAGGCTCAGCAACGCCAGTACCAGCAGCGCGCCGTTGACGCGCGTGGCATGCCCCCACGAATGGCCGACGCCGCTCATACCAGTTCCTTCCGGCGACCGCCGCGCAGCAGCAGTGCGGTCGCGGCGAGGATGATCAGGAACAGCAGGAACGCCACCGCCGACGCACGCCCGAGGTTCCACCACTTGAAGCCTTCCTCGAACATGTAGTACAGCACGCTCACCGTGCTCTGCAGCGGATCGCCGCGGGTCATCACGTAGGGTTCGGCGAACAGCTGGAAATAGCCCGAAACGGTGATCACGCCGACCACCAGCAGCACCGGTCCGAGCTGCGGCAGGGTGACGTGCAGGAACTGGCGCCAGCGCGATGCGCCATCGATGCGCGCGGCCTCGTACAGGTCCTGCGGGATCGCCTGCAGCCCGGCGAGCAGGATCACCATGTTGTAGCCGAAGTTCTTCCACACCGCGAACAGCATGATCGTGGGCATCGCCCAGCGCGGATCCCCCAGCCAGTCCACCGGCGCGACGCCGGCCTGGGCCAGCGCCCAGTTCACCATGCCGTAGCCGGTGTGGAACAGGTAGCGCCAGATCACCGCCACCGCCACCAGCGTGGTCACCACCGGCGCGAACAGCGCGGTGCGAAACAGCGCGCGCATCCGCGTGACCGGCGAATTCAGCAGCAGCGCCGCGCCCAGCGACACCGCGATCGACAGCGGCACGCCGACCACCACGAAGTACAGGGTGTTGCCCAGCGCCTTCCAGAACAGGGGCGTCCGCAGCAGGTCGATGTAGTTGCCGAGGGCGACGAAGCGCAGGTGGCCGGGGTCGGCGAGCGCGTACAGGTCGAAATCGGTCAGGCTCAGCAGCAGCGCCGCCAGCACGGGCAGGCCGAAGAACACCCCGAGCACGATCAGCGCCGGCGCGGCGAACATCCAGCCGGCGAGGCCGGTGCGCATCACCGCGCCTCCTGTTCGCGCACCCAGCGCCGCTTTTCCAGGATCGCATCCACCCGCGCATCCAGTTCGGCCACCGCCCGCTCCTGCGACTGTCCACCACGCACCACGCGTTCGGTCGCCAGCCGCATCTCCTGGCCGATGCGCTCCCATTCCAGCACCTGCGGCGTCGGCCGCACCCGCTCGAGCTGGTCCCGGAAGGCGCGCGCGAGTTCATCCTGCGCAAGCGCCGGATGCTCCCAGGTGCTGCGACGCGGCGGCAGGTTTCCGGTCTGCGCATGGAAGCGTTGCTGGTTGCCGGGCCGCGACAGGAACTCGACCAGCTTCCAGGCCGCCTGCTTGCGTTCGGACGTGCGGAACAGCACCAGGCTGGTGCCGCCCGCGATCCCCGCGCCCGGGCCATCGGGGCCGGGCAGCGGCATCGTGCCCCACGTCCCGGCCATCCCCTCCGGCTCGCGCCGGCGGAATTCGCGGATGTTCCAGGGCCCGGACAGGTAGAACGCGAACGATCCCCTGAAGAACTCGTCCCACACGTTCGAGATCTGCGTATCCGACATGCGCGGCGCCCAGCCTTGCTCGAAGGTGTTGGCATAGAACGCCAGCGCCTTGCGGAAGCCGGGGCCGCGAAAATTGCCGTAGCCGTCGTCTTCGCGCAGCAGCGGATCGCCGGTCTGCAACGCGAACGAGAGTTGCGGCTCGAATTCATTGACCGGCATCAGCACCGCGTGCCGGCCGGGGCCGGCGTCGCGCACGATCGCCGCCATCGCCCGCTCCCACTCGTCCCAGGTGGCGGGCGGCGCGTCGAAGCCCGCTTTCGCGAGCAGGTCCTTGCGGTAGAACAGCAGGCGCGTGTCGACGTACCACGGTACGCCGACCAGGGTGCCGTCGACCACGTTGGTGGCCCAGATGCCGGGGAAGTAGTCGTCGGCATCGACGACCCGCGAGGCGTCCACCCTGCCCTGCAACGGCTCGAGCGTGTCGAGCATCGCGAACTCCGCGATCCAGGTGTTGCCGAGCTGGCAGATGTCGGGAAGCCCATCGGCCGCGAACGCGGTGAGCAGCTTCTCGTGCGCGGCCGTCCACGGGATCTGCTGCAGCTCGACGCGGATGCCCGGGTGCTCGCGCTCGAACTCCGCGAGCAGTCCGGCCACCACCTCGGCCTCGCGTCCCATCGCCCAGAACCGGATCGTGGTGGCATCGTCTTCGCGGGCACAACCCGCGAGCGCGAGGCACAGCAGCAAGGGCAGCAGTATGGAAAGCCGGGGGGACATGCTGCGGATGTTAGAGGTTTCCTTCATTCCGGGCGCACGCACCGGCACGAGCTCGCGGTCCGCCGGCGTGCGCTCGCGGAACCCGCGCCAAACGGGGCCGGCATCCGCGACACGCTATTGCGGCGGATCCGATGCCCTCGGCTCAGCCGGCGGCTTGTCGTCCTCGCGCGACGACGAGCGCGACTGCGCCTTGCCGATGTCGCTGGCGTCGGCGGCTTCCGGATCGGGTTCGCCCGAGGTCTGCGGCCCGTCCGGCGGCGCCAGCCAGCCCCCGGTGAAGCCGGCGCGTTCGAGCCCCTTGCGGATGTAGGGGTTCTGGCGCATCACCTTCCACACGAACTCGCTGCGGTAGTTCGCGATCATGGTCAGGATCGGACCCTGGTCGATGCCGATGTAGTCGCTCGCCACCCAGCCCCGATCGGGGATCAGGCGTCCGGTCTTGAGCGGCACGTCGTACTTGAAGCTGGGATTGACCGCGTCGAGGAAGCCGTAGCTCGAGTACAGGTACTCGCCGTAGCGCTCGTAGAGTTCCTCGGTGGCGGGGATCGCGATTTCCGGCGCGAATGCGATCGAGGCGATCGCCGCGGTGGGCGCGATCGTACCGTCGTCGAACTCGTCCGACAGGCCCGCGCCACGCGCGCTGTAGTGGCGGAACTCGCGCTGTTCGCCCTTGAACTCCTGGGTCGTGCGCTGCGGCCCGTCGCTTGCGGTCAGGCCCCAGACGTTCTCGCCGTAGTCGTCCCACTTCATGGGATTCTCGATTGCGTAGGCCCGCTGGGCATAGGTCGCGCGCCGGCTGTTCTCGAAGTAGTCGATGCCGCGACTGCTCATGTACGCGTCGCGGATGCCGCGGAAATCGATCCACACGTGCGAGTACTGGTGGCCGAAGTGTGGTCCGAAACTGAGGTATTCCTGCCCCTGGAACACGCCCCAGTCGCGCTCGTAGGTTTCGGTCCAGACCTGCCACGCCTCCGGGTCCACCGGATGCGTCGGCGATCCCAGGGCGAGGATGTAGACCAGCATCGCCTCGTTGTAGCCTTTCCAGTCGTGGCTGATGAAGCCGCGCTCTGGATACCAGCCCATCGAGATCAGCGGCGGCCGCTGCTGCAGCCACGGCCACTCGACGCGGCGGTAGATCTCGTCGGCGAGTTCACGGATCTCGACCTCGCGCGGATCGTCGCCGGTGTAGTACGACTGCGCGAACAGCACCCCCATCAGCAGCAGGCCGGTATCGACGCTCGACAGCTCCACCCAGCTGTCGTAGCGCGCGCCGGTGCGCATGTCGAGGAAGTGGTAGAAGAAGCCCTTGTGGCCGCTGCGCCCCTCGGCCTGCGGCCCCATCCTCGCCTCGCGCAGGAACGTCAGCGTCGCCAGTGTGCGGTCGACCGCCTGGGTGCGGCTGACCCAGCCGTTCTCGATCCCGATCGGATACGCGGTCAGCGAGAACCCGACCGAGGCGATGCTCGCGAACGGCCGCGACGGGAAGCGGTCCGGCGTCAGGCCGTTGACTTCGTTGCTGGTATCCCAGAAGAACTGGAACGTACGCCGCTCGATGTCGCGGAACAGCGGCGGCAGCTCGGGAGGCCCCTCCGGCTCTTCCTGTTTCGGCTCCGGCTCCTCGTCCACGTCCGGCAGCACGATCTGCGGGATCGGACCGGGCCTGGGAGGCGCCACGGCCGGCTCGTCGGGCTGCGGGGTTTCACGTTGGCACGAGACGAGCAGACATGACAGCAGGAGCGGGAGCGCAAGCAGTCGGGCCAAGGTCGATGTCTTGCTCGAGGGGACGCGCATGCGATTTTCCTGTCGACAGCCTAGCGACCTCCCCCTAGACGGGACCTGGAAGCTCATAGCTGGCATGAACTCATGTAAACGATTACAACAGATTGTTAAACGGATGTGATCGTGCAGTGCAGCATGCTGCGGATGGGGTTCAGCCGGCTGGCGAGTCGCGCATGTTCAAGGGCGGACGGCGGCGCTACCGGCGGCGCCGGTTCGGGTCCGACTGTCGGCAGGTGCCAGGCAGAACCGGTCGATGAACTGCTGATGGGTGGGCATCACGTCCACACAGTTGGAGATCGTCTTGCCAACGCCTTCGACGAATCGGAACACATCCGCTTCCGGCACCAGATCGACCAACGGGTGATAGCCGGCCGGCATCACTCCCTGGCCCAGCATCACCTCGATCCAGCTAACGTCGCCGAACATCTCCTCGCCGTTGCGGTAGACCTGTCCGCTGTCCTGGAACAGTTCGAGTTTCTCACGCAGTTCCGGCGTGATCGCGATATGGCGGCACTCTTTCCAGAACGGTTCGTCGCGTCGGTTGGCGTAGTAGTGCAGTACCAGAAAATCACGGATCCTGTCGAACTCGAACGCCAGCCGCGCATTGTACTTGCGCGCCAGAACAGGGTTGAACCCTTCGCGGGGAAACATTTCCAGAAGTTTGGAGATGCCGGATTGGATCAGGTGGATGCTGGTTGACTCCAGCGGCTCCATGAACCCACTCGATAGCCCCAGCGCGATCACATTGCGTTGCCAGCAGGAAGATCTTCGACCGGTATTGAAGCGCAGTGGTCGCGGATCGCCCAGCGCCGGTCCATCAAGGTTGGCCAGCAGGGTCGCCGCCGCTTCGTCGTCGCTGACATGGCGGCTGCAATACACGTAGCCGTTGCCGGTGCGGTTCTGCAGCGGAATCCTCCACTGCCATCCGGCGGCACGCGCGGTGGATCGCGTGTAGGGCGTGGGCGACCCGACGTTCCCGCTCGGCACCGCCCACGCGCGATCGCACGGAAGCCAATGCGAGAAGTCTTCGTAAGACGTGCCCAGCGCTTCGCCGATGAGCAAACCCCGGAAGCCGGAGCAATCGATGAAGAGGTCTCCACCGATCTCCTCGCCGGACTCCAGTCGCAACGCCGTAACGTGCCCGCTTCCGGAATCGAGCAGGACCTCCCTTACCAGACCTTCTGTCCGCCGTGCGCCCCTTCGCTCGGCGTATGCGCGCAGGTAGCGCGCATACAGCGCCGCATCGAAGTGATACGCATAGGCGATGTTGGAAAGCGGCGACCCCGCCGGCGCGTCGTCGGCCGACACCATGAACCTGCCACGTTCCGCCGCGAGTGTGTTCAGCGAATAGCAGCCGATGCTCCGGGCCCGCCCCCGCTGGTACGCCTTCGTCCAGTAGTGATGGAAAGGCAGCAGTCCGAGGTTGCGGCCGATTTCCGTGCCGAAACCGTGGACATAAGTTGTCCCCTCCCGCAGCCAGTCTACGAACTGTATGCCGAGTTTGAACGTGCCCTGGGTGTTGCGGACGAAGTCGGCCTCGTCGATCTGCAGCAGGTTGTTGAAGGCCTTGATATGCGGAACCGTGGCCTCGCCGACCCCGACGGTGCCGATCGCCTCGGATTCCACGAGCCGCACGCTGCAAGACTCGCCCAGGACACGAACGAAGGCCGCGGCGGCCATCCAGCCCGCGGTGCCGCCCCCCACGACCACGATGTCGCGCACCGCGCTTGCGGACATCCGCATCCTCCCCGTAAACGCTGTCGAAGGCCGGGACGCGACAGCCGAAACTGCCGCGCCTCCACCGCATCGGCCGTGACGTCATCGATTCAGAAACGCATCCCGAATTCCAACTTCACCGTTCGCGGGAGCCCCGTGATGTTGCCGCCTTCGAGGTACTCTGCGGAAATGCTGCCGTCCCGATTATCGGTTACGACCACGCTCGTGTAGTTGGCCCAGTTGAATACGTTCAGCAGGTCGAGGCGGCCATAGAACCGCACGCCATCCACGTCGAACTCCTTGGTTGCCTGGAGGTCCAGGCTGCGATATCCCCACGTCCCCTCCGGTTCGGTGGCAGCCGGCCTGCAGCGCGGGCCGCCATCCGGCGTCGGCACTCCGTCTGCGAGGCATGTGCTGCTGTACACCGGCGTCGGCGTGGCGAGCACGAACTTGCCGCCGAACGTGATGCCCCAGAAGCCATCCAGCGTGCCAGTCGCGACGAACCGGTGCCTGGGTACCGAGTTCGACACGAGTACGGGGTAGTCGCTCAGATCCGCGAAATCGAATGAGTAATGCTCGTTGATGTCCCGGTTCTGCTCCGCGTCGGTATAGGTATACGCGAAGCTCGTGCCCCACCCGGAATTTCGGCTGTAGGGCTTCTGCGCCGACAGCAGCAGTTGCGTGGATGTGGTTTCGATACCGTTGTCCCCGATGATCAGCGCGCCGAAACCCGGCACCCCGTTGCCCCAGGGCTGGCTGCCGTTCTGAAAGAAATCGCCGCTGGGGTAGCGGTTGCCGAGCCTGAATGCGAACCCGTCGTGGCTTTCTATCCGGGTCACTGCCGCATCCGTCAGCCATTGCCCCAGCGTGTTGCGCATGCCGAGACTGAACTGGTCGGAATACGGCGTCTTCAGGTCGTTGTTCATCAGGTCGACCTCGACGCCCTGATTGGTCGCGGACACGAGCGCCTGGAGGTTCTCGATGCCGTCGAGGTAACTCGGATCCCAGTCGAAGCACGGGTCACGATCTCGATAGCACTCACCCGTCTCGGGGTCGCGGAAGTTGATCGTCAACTGCGGAAGCGCCGACTTCGTCACCTCCAGCTGCAGGAAATCGTACAGGTTGCGGTCGTAGGAGCGGCCGGCCCCGCCGTACAGCACATGCTTCTGGTCCGCGCCGAGATCGTACGAGAAGCCCAGGCGTGGCTGCCAAGCGTCCTTGAAGGCCTCGCGGTTGTCACCGGTGCTGATGTAGTCGTTGACGTCGACGCCACCGGCACGTAGCGAGTCCGCATAGGTCTGTCCTGCGGGCGCGTTCGGATCTTGCGCACTCAGGGCGTCGATCACGTTCGAGGGCGTCACGAAGTCGAGGTATGCCGGAACCTCTTCGTAGTCCCACCGCAGACCGATGTTGAGGATCAGGTGGTCGTTGACCTGCCAGTCGTCCTGGATGTACAGGCCATACTGCTTCGAAGTCGTCTCGACGCTGGGAGCGATGCTTCCGATTCCGGTGACGGGCTTGGCGAAGATCGCCTGGTAAGGCTGGTCGGTCGGAAAACCCGAGCCGAGGATATAGGCGAACTGCGGATTGGCATTGAGCGCGTCGGCCGCGTAAAGGTCGACGCTCTTGTAGCGGGCGCCCATCTTGATGGTGTGGTAGCCCGCCGCCTCGATGTCGATGAATGTGAGATTGTCCTCGATCGACCAGCCTTCCTGGCCCTTGATCTGCCCGGCGCGCGGGTCTCCGCCGCCGACCTGGATCACTGGCTGATCGTTGACACCATCCGGGGTGCGGTACAGGAAGCCGTTGCCGAACGTGATCGGCACCGGGTTGTTGAAGGACTTCTCGCTGGTCAGCAGCACCTCGTTGAACCAGCGGTCGGCGCTATGCTCCCACCGCAGGCTGTTGCGATGATCATAGTTGTCGGTATAGATGCCGTGGGAGTAGGCGTTCTGGTTGCCTACGTTGCCCACCGTCTCTTCGTCCCTGCGCTGGGCGGAGAATGCGATGCGATCGTTGTCGGTGACGTTCCAGTCGATCTTCGCGAACACCAGGAATTCATCGAACGGCTGCGTCGTGGGGCCGAACTCCCTTTGAACGTCGGCCGGCAGCTGCGCGATGATCTCCGGAGTCCCCACCACGCCCGGTACGACCGCGGTCGGGAGGGAGAACTCCTTTTTCTCGAGTGCGACGAAGAAGTGCAGCTTGTCCTCGATCAGCGGGCCTCCCACCGCGATGCCGGACTCGGTTTCCTTGCTTTTCTCCTTGTCCTCGCCACTCACTTCCTCCGCCGGCGTCCTCTCGCGCATGCCCTCGTCGGTGAAGCGGTAGAACACTTCTCCCTCGAGCTGATTGCTGCCGGATCGCGTAACCGCAGTCACTGCGGCACTTGAAATCTGGCCGTACTCGGCCTTGTAGTTGGAGGTGATGACCTTGTACTCGCCGATCGCCATCTGCGGAAACGGGTTGCCCGCGCTGTCGAACTGCCCGGCCACCCCACCCTTCTTGACGTAGCTCTTCTGGCCGACACCATCGATGTAAAGATTGGTCGAACTGGTGTTCTGAGCACCGCCCTTGAGCGATGTGCGCCCATTTCCATCGCGCTCGAAGATCATCCCGGGCACCGCATCGGCGAATTCGAGGAAGTTGCGCGAGGTCTGCGGCACGTTCTGGATCTCCCGCAGGGAGACGAACTTCCCGACCTCGGACGTATTCACCTCCTGCAGCGCCGGTGCCGTAACGACGACGGCGTCGAGGTCTGTCGCGTCACCCGCGACCGGCGTCTCCGCCACCCCGGTGTCAGCCGACAGGTTCAGGGTGGCTGTGGAAGCCACCTGCAACCGCACGGTCTGCGGAGACGCTCCTTCCGCTTCCACGGTGTAGGTGCCTGGCGCAAGGCCGACCAGGGTGTAGCTGCCGTCGGCGTTGGTCTGCGTGCGACGGACGCTACCGTCCGCCGTATTGACCGCCGTGACGGTGGTCCCTCCATCGGCACCGGCTACGCGGCCGCGCAACGTCGAACTTGCGCTCTGCGCGTTGGCCACCGTCGCTGTCAATACAAGGCAACTTGCGAGCGCGCCCGCCAAGATGCTGCGTTCGATCCTGCGGGGTGCGAAGGTCTTGCGGTTCATGTCGATGCCCCTCCCAGGGCGATACTCGAATTTGGGAAATTTCCGAAGTCCTGCATGTGCCTCACCTCTGCGGGCGATCGCGCTTCCTGCGACTTGGTGTTCGCTTTTTTCATGAGTCGGAGTCTCTGAGCGTCTATGTGGCACCGGCATTCACGCCACTGGACCTTCTTACGACGAGTTCCGGGGTCAGCAGTTCGTGTCGCCGAGCCCCCCCCGGAGCCCCGGCGTCCGGATCGAGCAGGGTTCCGATCGCGCGCGCCCCCAGTTCGGCAATCTCCACGCGCATGGTCGTGAGCGGCGGGTGTACGTACCGCGAAAGCGGAATGTCGTCGAAACCGGCGAGCGCGATGTCGTCGGGCACGCGCAGGCCCGCCTGGCTCAGCGCGAACAGGCATCCCAGGGCCATCATGTCGTTGGCGGCGAAGACCGCATCCGGTCGTTCTGCGGCCGCCAGCAGCGCCTGCCCGGCACGGTGCCCGGAGGCCTCGTCGAAGTCGCCCGCCAGCACCCGGGGCTCGATGCCGGGCGCGCCTTCCGCAAGCGCGTCGCGATAGCCGCGCAGGCGTTCGCGGGCATCGAAATTGTCGTCGGGGCCGCCGATGAAGGCGATGCGCCGGTGCCCGGCCTGCAGCAGGTGGCGCATCATCGCCATGGCGCCGCCGTGGTTGTCGATGCCGACCGAGGCATGCACGCCGGGCGTGAGCGCCGAGTTCATCAGCACCGCCGGCATGGTCGGCGGGAGGTCGCCGGCAAGCGCGTCCGCCCCCTCGGCGAATGGCGACATCAGCAGCAGCCCGTCGACCCGCCCGCGCATCGTGCGCAGCGCCACGCCCTGCTCGCGGGGATTGCCGTGGTAGCTCGACACCAGCAGATGCAGGCCGCGTTCGCGCGCGACCTGGTCGATGCCGCGCATCAGTTCGGAAAAGAATTCCCCGTACAGGTCCGGCAACACCACGCCGATGGTCTGGGTGCGCCGGCTGCTCAGGCTGCGGGCCGCGTGATGCGGGCTGTAGCGCAGCTCGTCGGCAATGCGCAGCACCCGCTCGCGCACCGCCTCGGCGACGTTCTGATGGCCGTTCAGGGCGCGCGAAACCGTTGCCACCGAGACATTCGCGCGTCGTGCAACGTCTTTGATGGTGACGCTCACCCCGCCCTCCAAGGTTCCCGGTCGCGCGGAATGTAATCGTTTCCAGCGCAGGCTGCAAAGAATGGCCGGTTTGCGCTGCATTGCAGCAATCCGGAACGCCGCATCCATGCCTTGCAGCGGTATCGCCGCGGGGGCCGCTCCGACGCCGGCAAGGCCCGACCGCGGCCCGCGCTCACGGCGCCTCCACCTCGAACCGCGCCGACTGCGAGGCCTGCGAGTCACCACCGGCGAACACGGTGAACGTGCCCGGCTCCACCACCCGCTTCATGTCGAGGTCGTACATGGCGAAATCGTCGTGGCCGAGTTCGAACGTGACCACGCGCGATTCGCCCGGCTGCAGTTCGACACGCCGGAATCCGCGCAGCTGGCGCACCGGCCGGGTGACGCTGGCGACGTCGTCGCGTACGTACAGCTGCACCACCTCGGTGCCGGCGCGCTTGCCTGTGTTGGTGACGCGCACACTGACCTGTTGCGCCAGGTCGTCGCCCGGAAGCGTGGCGCGCGCCACGGCCGGCGGGTCGTAGCGGAACGTGGTGTAGCTCAGCCCGTGGCCGAACGGATACAGCGGCGTCCACGGCACGTCGATGTACTTGCTCGTGTACTTGTTGTCCTTGTCCGGCGGGCGGCCGGTGTTGCGATGCGCGTAGTAGATCGGGACCTGGCCCACGTTGCGCGGCACCGTCACCGGCAGCTTGCCGGAGGGATTCACGTCGCCGAACAGCACGTCGACGATCGCGTTGCCGCCCTCGATGCCAGGGAACCAGGCTTCGAGGATCGCCGGCACCTCGCCCTGCAGCGCGCCGGTCGAGAGCGGCCGGCCGTTGAGCAGCACCACGACGACGGGCTTGCCGGTGGCGGCCACCGCCAGCGCCAGTTGCTCCTGCACGCCCGGCAGGTCGAGCGAGGTGCGGTTGTTGGCTTCCGCGCTCATTTCCGGGTGCTCGCCGAGGAACATCACCACCGCATCCGCCGAGCGGGCGGCGCGCACCGCCCGCTCGAACCCCGAAGTGTCGTCGCTGTCGATGTCGGCGCCCTTGGCGACCACCAGCTTCGTGCGATCACCGAGCGCCTGTTTCAGCGCCGCGAGCGGCGTCACCGCGTCCTGCGGACGGCCGATGCCCACCCAGTTGCCGAGCATGGCCCACGGCTCGTCGGCCAGCGGACCGATCACCGCGAGCGTGCCGAGCGACTTCGACAGCGGCAGCACCTCGCCTTCGTTCTCCAGCAGCACCATCGACTTCTGCGCCATCCGGCGCGCCGCGGCGCGATGTTCGGGGGTGAGCGTCATCGCCTGCTGGCGCGCGGGATCCTTGCAGTAGCGGTACGGATCCTCGAACAGGCCGAGGCGGAACTTGGCGTTGAGCACCCGCCGCACCGAGGCATCCACCTCCGCCATCGGCACGCGGCCGGCCTCGACCGCGGCGGGCAGGTCCTTCAGGTAGATGTTGCTGACCATGTCCACGTCCACGCCGGCGGCGAGGCCGAGGCGCCCGGCCGCTTCGCGGTCGGCGGCCACGCCGTGTTCCACCAGTTCCAGCACGCCGGTGTAGTCGCTGACCAGCACGCCGTCCCAGCCCCACTGCGCGCGCAGCAGGTCCTGTATCAGCGGCTTGTGCGCGTGCATCGGCACCCCGCCCACCTCGTTGAAGGCAGCCATGATCGACTGCGCGCCGGCGTCGACGGCGGCCTCGAACGGCGGCAGGTAGACCTCGCGCAGGGTGCGCTCGGGGATCTCGGCGATGTTGTAGTCGCGCCCGCCCTCGGCCGCGCCGTAGCCGACGAAGTGCTTGGCGGTGGCGAGCAGGGTGTCCGGCGCGGCGAGGTCGTCGCCCTGGAAGCCGCGCACGCGCGCGGCGGCGAACACGGCGCCGAGGTACGGGTCCTCGCCGGCGCCTTCCACCACGCGACCCCAGCGCGGGTCGCGGGCGATGTCGACCATCGGCGCATAGGTCCAGTGCACGCCGTGCGCGGTCGCTTCCACCGCGGCCACCCGCGCGGCGTTGCGCGCCTCGTCCGGATCGAAGCTCGAGGCTTCCCCCAGCGGCACCGGGAACGTGGTGCGCATGCCGTGGATCACGTCGTAGGCGTACAGCAACGGGATGCCGAGCCGCGACTCCTCTACCGCGATGCGCTGCAGGCGACAGGTCAGCTCTGCGCCGTGGGTGCCGAGCCAGGAGCCGATCGCGCCGCTGCGCACCTGGTCCTCGCTGCCGGCCATCGCCGCGGGACCGGTGTTGTTGCCCACGGCCGGCGGCTGGTTGAGCTGGCCGAGCTTTTCCGCCAGCGTCATCCGGGCCATCAGCGCGTCGACGAAGGCGCGTTCCGCGGCGAGGTCGCCGGCGGAGGTCCCCGGCGGCGGCGGGGCGGCCCATGCGATCGGCGCGGCCAGTGCGGCGGCGAGCAGTCCGGACAGGACGGGACGGGTGCGGAGACGGGAACTGGCGCGCTTCATGGTCCTTCCGGGGTGTCGGGCCGCGGAATGTAATCGTTTTCAGCGCCGGATGCATGGCACGACGCAACATGCGATGCGGCGGGCCTTTCACCTTGTCTCGAGACGCGGCTCGGCTTTGGGGGCTGGGCTCGACGTGATCCTGGTGGCGACGCGCTCCGACCCGGGTGCGCTTCGCTTACCCGGGCTACCCCGGGCTACGGGAGGACCTGACGGAACGGTCGCACCTCGACGCGCGTGTAGACGCCGGCCTCGACATACGGATCGGCATCGGCCCAGGCGCGCGCCTCCTCCAGCGATGCGAAGTCGGCGATCACGATGCTGCCGCTGAATCCGGCCGGGCCGGGATCCTCCGCATCGATCGCAGGGCATGGGCCGGCGACCAGCAGCCTGCCCAGATCGCGCAACGTCGCCAGGCGCTCGAGATGCCGCTCGCGCGTCGCCTTGCGCCGGTCGAGCGCATGCTCGCCGTCGTAGCCCTCGATCGCGTACCACATGCGTGCGTGCTCCCGCCTGGTCGAACCGCGATTCTAGCCACCTGCGGGCCCTCGCCCGGGTCGCTGGACAGGCTGCCGGCCAGCGCTTACCCTAGGAGCCAAGTTCCGCAGCCGAACGCCGCTCCCGTCGCAGCAGGACGCAAGAGTCGCGGCCCTTCGGCCAGACCCGACGATCCCTCCAGCAGTCTTCTGCCGGCATCCGGCATGGCCTGCCCGTGGCGCCCGGTCGCAAGACGCTTTGCCAGTGCGATGTAACGGACCCGTGCACGCCGGGGATGCACGCCCGTTCCTCTTCGCAGCCCGCGACCGCCCTCGGCCCCGCGACAAGACCGACAAGCCAGACGGCCCCGGAGGGGCCGCACCGCGAATGAACCAAGCCGCCCAGGACAACGCCGCGCAGGCGCCCTCCCATCCGCAGCAGCAGGAGATGCGGCTGGCGACGGTGCATGGCCAGCCGGTGCTGCAGATCCCGCAGGACCTGTACATCCCGCCGGATGCGCTGGAGGTGATCCTCGAGGCGTTCGAAGGCCCGCTCGACCTGCTGCTGTACCTGATCCGCCGCCAGAACCTCGACATCCTCGACATCCCGGTCGCCGAGATCACCCGCCAGTACGTCGAGTACATCGGCGTGATGCAGGACCTGCGCTTCGAACTCGCCGCCGAGTACCTGGTGATGGCCGCGATCCTGGCCGAGATCAAGTCGCGGATGCTGCTGCCGCGGCCGGCCAGCGAGGAAGGCGAGGAGGACGATCCGCGCGCCGACCTGGTGCGTCGCCTGCAGGAGTACGAGCGCTTCAAGCAGGCCGCCGAGGACATCGACACCCTGCCGCGCATGGAGCGCGACACCGCACCGGTCGCCGCCTTCCTGTCCGACCGCGCCTCGGTCAGGCTGCCGCCGCCGGTGGACCTGCGCGAGATGCTGCTGGCGCTGCACGACGTGCTCAAGCGCGCCGAGCTGCTCACCAGCCACGCGATCCGGCGCGATGCGCTGAGCGTGCGCCAGCGCATGGGCGAACTGCTCACCCGTCTCGAGGACGGCGCCTTCCACCGCTTCGAGGCGCTGTTCAATCCCGGCGAAGGCAAGCTGGGCGTGGTCGTGACCTTCCTCTCTCTCCTCGAGCTGGCCAAGGAACGCCTGCTCGACATCGTCCAGGAAGCACCGCTGGCGCCGATCTACCTCAAGTCGCTCGCCACCGGGCGCGCGGCCGACGAACCGCTGGAATTCGCCAGCGAGTTCGACGACGCCCCCGCGCCCGACGACGACGCCTGAACCCACCGCCGTGCCCGCGGCCGGTCCACCACCGGCGCGAACCCCGCACGCCATCCATCCCGCCACTCCCAAGACGCATGGATCAACAACTCATCAACCGCATCGTCGAGGCCGCACTGCTGGCCTCGAGCCAGCCGCTGACCGTGGTCCAGCTCAACGGCCTGTTCCCGCTCGACGAGCCGGCACCCGAGGGCAGCCTCCAGGCCGCGCTCGAAACGCTGCAGGCCGAAGCGGCCGGGCGCGGCATCGAGCTGGTCGAGGTCGCCTCCGGCTGGCGCTACCAGGTCCAGGCCGACGTCCACCCCTGGGTGGCGCGGCTGTGGACCGAGCGCCAGACCAAGTACACCCGCGCCACGCTCGAGACCCTGGCGCTGATCGCCTACCGCCAGCCGATCACCCGCGGCGAGATCGAGCAGGTCCGCGGCGTGGCGACCAACAGCAACATCATCAAGGCGCTGGAAGAGCGCGAGTGGATCCGCGTCGTCGGCCACCGCGACATGCCAGGCCGCCCGGAACTGCTCGGCACGACCAAGGGCTTCCTCGACTACTTCGGCCTCAAGCGGCTCGACGAGCTGCCGCCGCTGTCGGAACTCAAGGATTTCGGCGAACTGGAGCCGCAGTTCGAGTTCGACGGTCCGCGCGCGGTCGGTGGCATCGCCGCGGGCGGCGATGACGATGGCGATGCAGGCAGCGAAAGCCAGGCCGCCAACGATGCCGCGGAGGACGATCCGGACGACGATCGCGTGCCTGCCGCCGACCAGGTCGACCCGCTCGAACCCGCGGCCCACGACGAGGATCGCGACGGCCAGGACGAATCCGGAGACGACGCCCCCGACGAGGCCGCCTTCGATGAAGACCCGGCTGGCGAGACGCCCGCTGCCGAGACCAGCGATCCGCATGCACCCGATTCCGACGATGGGGTCGACGAAGACCTCCAGCGCGAAGTCGAAGCCGAAACCGACACCCACGACACCGTCCGCGAATCCGCGGCGGACCCAGACGCCCTCGCCGACGACGGCGACAGCACCGGAGCACGACATGACTGAGCAACACCCCGCCGCCAGCCGCAAGCTGTCGCTCAAGCGCGGCGAAGACAAGGCCGCCGAAGCGCCGCGGCTCGAGGAGCGCCTGCACAAGGTGCTGGCGCAGGCCGGCCTGGGCTCGCGCCGCGCGCTCGAGCAGCGCATCGCCGACGGCCTGGTGAAGGTCAACGGCGAGGTCGCGCAGACCGGCATGTCGGTCAAGGGCGGCGACCGCGTCGAGATCGACGGCCGCCAGTTCGTCGCCAGCGCGCTGGCCGAACCGGCGCGCGTGCTGATGTACAACAAGCCCGAGGGCGAAGTCACCACGCGCGAGGATCCCGAAGGCCGCCCGACCATCTTCGAATCGCTGCCCGCGCTCAAGGGCGCGCGCTGGATCGCGATCGGGCGCCTGGACATCAACACCACCGGGCTGCTGCTGCTCACCACCGACGGCGAGCTGGCCAACGCGATGATGCATCCCTCCTACGAGGTCGAGCGCGAGTACGTGTGCCGCGTGCGCGCACCCGAGGGCGAGGAGACGGTGTCGGACAAGATCGTGGAACGCCTGCAGCGCGGCGTCGCGCTCGAGGACGGTCCGGCGAAGTTCGACGAGATCAAGCGCATCGGCGGCACCGATTCCAACGAATGGTTCCAGGTGCTGCTCAAGGAAGGCCGCAACCGCGAGGTACGCCGGCTGTGGGAATCCCAAGGCTGCCAGGTCAGCCGGCTCAAGCGCATCCGCTACGGCAAGGTCTCGCTGCCGCAGACGCTGTTGCGTGGGCAGTCGCAGGAACTGCCCGACGCCCAGGTAGAGGAACTGCGCAAGGAACTCAGGCTCGAGGAAGGTCCGCCGCCGGCGCTGACGCTGCTGCCGGTGATCGGACAGCGCAAGGCGGCCAAGTCCACCTTGCACCTGACCGGCGATCGTCGTCCGCAGGGCTACGTCAACGGCCACAACACCGCCGACGAGGGCCGCGAACTGCGCCGCTTCGACCACGTGCGCGAGGATCGCCGCGGCCGCGGCGGCAAGAAGCCGCATGGCGGCCTGACGGTGAGCGGCGAACAGGCGGCGAAGCAGTCGCAGAAGCCGTTCAAGCAGCGCAAGCAGAAGGGCCCGCAGGCGCTGCCCGACGGCAATCCCGCCGCATTCCGCACCTGGTACGTGCCCGAGGGCGTGGACACCGGCCCGGCCGGCCACCGCAATGCCGATGGCCGCGGACCGAAGAAGCCGTTCAACAAGAACCGCCGCGGCCCCGGGCAGGGACAGGGTCCGGGCGCCGGCAAGGGTCCCCGCAACCAGGCGGCGCGCCCCTATGGCCATCCGGACAGCGCGCCGACGTTCCCCTCGGACCATGCCTCGCCGGATGCGTTCAATCCCTACGCGCGTCCACGCGGACCGCGTCCCGGCGGAGCGCGACCGGCCGGCGGCCAGAACCGTCCCAAGGGTCCCGGCAAGGGGCCGCGCCCCGGCGGCGGCAATCGCGGGCCGCGCGGCGGCAATCGCTGAGAACGGCGAGGTCGGGCTTCCGTCCAAGTTCCGGCCACCCGCCCGCGCCTTGCCTGCACCACGGCGCGGCTTGCTTGTGACGGGCACCGCACGTCCGTCGCAGCGCGCACGCGGCCAACTCCCAACGGGGAGTGGTCCCGGGTGACGCGATTGCGCGAACGCGATCGCCGCGTGCGCTATCGTGGCTTGCAGCGCATCGATGTCCGCCATCCGACACGGAAAACCCGATCCCCATGCCTCTTCGCCGCGACTTCCTGCGCCTGCTTGGCCTGACCGCCGCCTTCCCCGCGCTTCCAGCCATGTCGGCGTCCGACCCGGCGTCCGGCCCGGCGTCCGGCGAGCGACCGGTCGTGGTGTCGACCTGGAACTTCGGCGAAGCGGCGAATGCCGCGGCATGGCGCGTGCTGGAAGGTCGCGGCAGCGCGCTCGACGCGGTCGAGGCCGGGGCGAGAATCCCCGAAGCCGATCCCGACAACCACTCGGTCGGCCTGGGCGGCTATCCGGACCGCGACGGCCACGTGACGCTCGATGCCTGCGTGATGGACCACCTCGGCAACCTCGGTTCCGTGGCCTGCCTGGAGGACATCGTGCACGCGGTGTCGGTGGCGCGCCGGGTGATGGAGAAGACTCCGCACGTGCTGCTGGTGGGCGAAGGCGCCCTGCAGTTCGCGCTGGCGGAGGGGTTCGAGCGGCAGGACCTGCTGACGCCCGAGGCGGCAGCGGCGTGGCGGCAGTGGCGCGAGACCGCCGAGTACCGCCCGCAACCGAACATCGAACGCAGCAACCGCTACCGCATGCCCGGCGAACTGCCGGGCGGCGAGACCAACCACGACACCATCGGCATCCTCGCGCTCGACGGCGCCGGGCACCTGGCCGGCGCCTGCACCACCAGCGGCATGGCGTTCAAGATGCGCGGCCGCGTCGGCGATTCGCCGATCAGCGGCGCGGGCCTGTTCGTCGACGGCGAGGTCGGCGCCGCCACCGCCACCGGCGTGGGCGAGGAATGCCTGCGGATCTGCGGCTCGCACACGGTGGTGGAACTGATGCGCCATGGGCGCTCGCCCGAGCAGGCCTGCCGCGAAGCGGTGGAACGCATCGCGCGCAGGTATCCGTCGGGGCGCGACGATCTGCAGATGGCCTTCGTCGCCTTGCGCAACGACGGGGCGGTGGGCGGCTATTCGCTGCAGCCGGGTTTCAGCTTCGCGATCCGGACCGCCACCGGTTCGCGCGTGGTGGAGGCTCCCAGCCTGCGCTGAGGTCACTTGCTGCGGGGCCGGGAAAGCCTAGGTGGCGGACACAGTGCATGGACGGCCCGCGCGGCGTCCGGGCCGCGCCGCACCCAACGCGATTCCCGCGCACCCTTCGCCCAACACGCAGGCGGAAGATCCCGGGCGCGCTCACCAGCGCAGCGTCTCCGCGTCCGTGGCGCAGGCCGCGGGCGGAAGATCGTCGGCCCGCGCGCCCCAGGCCGCCGCGGAAGCATCGCCGGTGAGCGAGAACGCGAGTTCGCCGCCCTCGCGCAGCTGCTCCCAGTCCAGCCACACCCGCGACTGCGGCTGTCCATCGAAGCTCGCGGACGCGACGAACCGCAGCTGGCCGTCGCCGGCGCCGGGGGCCTGGATGCGCAGCGTGCGGCCTTCGCCCAGGTGCAGTTCCACCCGCTCGAACCGCGGCGCGTGCAGCACGAACTGCCCCGTGCCGGGCGTCACCGGATACAACCCGATCGCGCTGAACAGGTACCACGCCGACATCGTGCCCAGGTCGTCGTTTCCGGTCACGCCGTTGGGTGCGTTGGTGAACAGCGTCTGCGCCGCATGCAGCACGGTCGAGCTCTTCCACGGCTCGCCGAGCAGCGTGTAGATCCAGGGCGCATGCAGGTCGGGCTCGTTGTTGGGGTTGTAGCGGAACTGGTTGTAGTAGCTGTACGGGCCGACCACCCAGTCCTTGCGCGCGGCCGCGGCGGGATCGGCGCGCAGCGCGTCGAGCGCGAAGAAGGCATCGAGCCGGCGCAATGCCTGGTCGCGGCCGTGCATCGCCTTCGCCAGGCCCGGCACGTCCTGCTGCACCAGCCACTGGTACTGCCAGGCGGTGCCCTCGTGGAAGCCGTGGTGCGAGCGCGGGCTGTAGTGGTCGTCGGCCGGCTGGTACCAGCTGCCGTCGTCGATGCGCGGGCGCGGGAAACCGGTGAAGCCGGTGTCCTCGTCGCGCACATCCGGATCCCACACCTTGCGCCAGTTGCCGCCGCGCCGCAGCAGTTCCCTGGCGTCGTCACCTTCGCCCAGCGCCTGGGCCATCTGCGCCAGCGAGCAGTCGGCCAGGGCGTATTCGAGCGTGGCCGAGCCGCCGTGGTGCGGGTCGACGTCCATGCCCTTCGACGGCACCGTGCGGTCGTACTGCACGAAGCCGTCGGCGAGGTAGCGCGCATTGCCCGAGCGCCCGGCATGGCGCGAGTTCAGCGGCGGCTCGCCGAAGGCGTTCTCGCGCAGGGCCGCGTACGCCTGCGCCTCGCGCCTCTCGAGCGCGCCCATGCGCCACAGGTCGACGAGGAACGGCGTGACCGGATCGCCGGTCATGATGTTGGTCTCGAAGCTGGCGTAACCCCAGCGCGGCAGCCAGCCGCCCTGTTCGTGGACCGCGAGCACCGAACGTGCGATGTCGCGCGCCTGCCGCGGACGCAGCAGCGCGAGCAACTGGTTCTGGCTGCGGTAGGTGTCCCACAGCGACAGGTACTCGTGGTAGGTCCAGCCGTCGGCGCGATGGATGCGGTTGTCGTAGCCGCGGTAGCGGCCGTCGGCATCGCTGCCGGTCATCGGCTGCAGCAGCGCGTGGTAGAGCGCGGTGTAGAACACCGCGATGTCGTCGGCACCCGCGCCCTCGACGCGAACGCTGCGCAATTCCCGGTTCCACGCCTGCGTCGCATGCGCGCGCATGGCGTCGAATCCCAGCAGGCGGCCATCGGCCATGCCGTCGGCGCGCAGGTTGGTGCGCGCACCCTCGGCGTCGACATGCGAGATCGCCGAGACGATGGTGACCGCGCGGTCCTCGCCGGTGTCGAAGCTGAGCCACGCACCGTTCGGCTTCGCCTCGCCTTCCATGTTGTGTCGCGCACCGGGCAGTCCACCCGCTTCGCCCCAGACGCCATGGGCTTCGAATGGCCGATCGAACTCGAGCCGGAACCAGGTGGTGTACTGGTGCCCGCCGCAGAAGCTCTTCGTGGTGACGCGACCTTCCACCACCCGGTCGCCGACGATCTCGATCGCGCTGCCCGTGACCGCATGGCGCTCGTTCGCCTGGCCGAGATTCACCAGCACGTGGCCCTCGCCCGCGCGCGCCGGGAACGTATAGCGCTCGGCCGCGGCGCGCACCCGCGCCGTGGCCTCGGCGTCGATGCCGCCGTAGTCGGTCAGGCGGACGCGGTAATAGCCGGCCTGCCCCACTTCACCCTCGTGCGTGTAGCGGGCACCGTACTGGCGCTGGTCGAAGGCCTTGGCGTCCTTCGTGTCGAAATCGCCGCCCGGCGCGATCGTGCCGGTGACCGGCAGCACCGATACCTGCCCGCCCTGCTCCCAGCAGCCAGCGCCGGAGATGAAGGAATGGCCGAAGCCGCGGATCTGCGGATCGTCGTAGCGCCATCCCGAGTAATGCGAACCGATCGGGCTCACCTGGATCTTGCCGAACGGCGCCGACGCGCCGGGGAAGGTGTTGCCGTCGTCCTTGGTGCCGATGAAGGTGTTGACCACCTCGGCCGGCGGGGGCGTTTGCGCGGCGACCTGTGCGGCCGGCCAAATGCAGGCCAGCACGGTCGCGGCAATGCCGCCGAGGGCGCGACGCCTGGCGCGCGCCTCCGGGAAGAAAGAAGGCCCGGCGGGGACCGGACCAAGGACGTCGCGGCAGTCGGCTGCGATCGCCATGGGAGAAGTGGAGACGGGCGCGGGAAAAGGAATGCGGCGCTGGGCGGCGGCCATGAGAGGTCTCCCGTCAGTGGTTTGGATCGATCAAATCGAAATTCATTACGATTTGGAACGATCTAAATTGACCACACTCGGCGGCGATTTTCATGCTGCCCTGCAGCATCGCTTCGCGCTTGCAGCGTGCCGGGCGATGCCGCAGGATGCGGGCCTTGGATCGATCTAAACGCGGTAGGGGGCGGTTTGGAAAAGCGTCGCAGGATCACCTTGAACGATATCGCGCGCGCCTGCGGCGTCTCGCGCGCGACCGTGTCGCTGGTGCTGCGCGGCAGTCCGCTGGTGCATACGGATACCCGCGCCCTGGTCGAGGCGGAGATGCTGCGGCAGGGCTACGTCTACAACCGGGCCGCGGCCAACCTGCGCCAGCGCGTGTCCAGCGCGGTGGCGCTGGTGATCAACGACCTGTCCAACCCGTTCTTCGCCGAGTTCGCCGCCGGCGTGGACGAGGCGCTTGGCGCCAAGGGGTTCGTCACCCTGCTCGGCAGCAGCAACGAATCCCCGGCGCGACAGCGGCAGGTCCTGGGCTCGCTGATGGAGCACCACCCGGCGGGCATCATCCTCTCGCCCGCCGAATCGAGCAGCGTGTCCGACGTGGAGTTTTCCATCGGCCGCCAGACGCCGCTGCTGGTATTCAACCGGGCGCTGACCGGCCCGGCAAGCGCAGGTTTCGAATACGATTTCCTAGGCCTGGACAACCGTGCCGGCGCACGCGCCGCCACCGGACGCCTGCTCGCGCTGGGCCACCGCCGCATCGCGTTCTTCGGCGGCCATGCCAGTTCGAGTTCCTGCCGCGAGCGCCGGCTCGGCTACCAGGACGCGTTGCGCGACGCGGGGATCGAGCCGCAGGCGTCGTGGCTGATCGAGACCGCGCCGACCCGGCTCGAGGCCAACGCGCGGGCCGATGCCCTGCTCGTACTCGATCCTGCCCCGACCGCGGCGGTCTGCTACAACGACGCCGTCGCGCTCGGCCTGATGCTCGGCCTGGTGCGGCTGGGACGCAGGCCCGGCACGGATTTCGCGATCACCGGCTTCGACGACATCCCGGAGGCGGCGGTCGGCATCCCGCCGCTGACCACGGTGAGCGCCGCACCGCGCGAACGCGGCCGCCAGGCCGCCGAACTGCTGCTGCAACGCGCCGCCACGCCGTCGCTGCCGGGGCGCTGCGTGATCGCCCCCGTCCATCTCACCGAGCGGGAGAGCACGCCTGCCGTCGCCGGCTGACGGGCGCGCGAAGGACCGGACCACGCCAACAATGCACAGGGCACACTTTTGAGCAGGGACCACACCATCGTCTGCTTCGGCGAAGCGCTGATCGATTTCCTCGCCACCCCCGCGGACGCGGGCGAGGCGCGCGTGTTCCGGCAGTTCGCAGGTGGCGCGCCGGCGAATGCCGCGGTCGCCATCGCCAGGCTCGGCGGGCGCAGCGAATTCGTGGGCATGCTCGCCAGCGACATGTTCGGCGACTTCCTCCTCGAGAGCCTGCGCGAGGCCGGCGCGGGCATCCGCTTCGTCCGCAGGACCTCGCAGGCCAACACCGCGCTGGCCTTCGTCTCTCTCGACGAACAGGGCGAGCGCAGCTTCAGCTTCTACCGCCCGCCGGCGGCCGACCTGCTGTTCCGCGCCAGCGACTTCGATCCCGCCTGCATGGCGAGCGCCAGCATCTTCCACGCCTGCAGCAACAGCCTGACCGACTCCGACATCGCGACCGCCACGCTGTCGGGCATGGCCATGGCGCGCGCCGCGGGCGCGCTGCTGAGCGTCGACCTCAACCTGCGCCCGGCGTTGTGGCCGCAGGGCGAACCGTCGCTTCCCCTCTTGTGGCAGGCGCTCGAAGCCGCGGACCTGGTGAAGCTGTCGCGCGAGGAACTCGACCACCTCAGGCGCGATGGCCACCAGGACGAGGACGCCGTCATCGCACGGCTGCTGCGGCATGCGCGCGTGGTGGTGGTGACCGACGGATCGGCGCCGATGCGCTGGTTCACGCGCGACGCCCGTGGCGAGCTGCCGGCCCTGCCGGTGCGCCCGGTCGATACCACCGCCGCCGGCGACGCCTTCACCGGCGGCCTGCTGGTCCAGTTGCAGCGCGACGGCATCGACGCCGCGAGTTTCGACGCATTCCTCTTGGACCTGCCCGGGATCGAACGATGGTTGCGCTACGCCTCAGCCTGCGGTGCTCTCGCCGTCACGCGCCACGGCGCGTTCGCCGCGTTGCCCACGCACGAGGAAGCCAGCGCCCTGCTCGCCGACACCGGGACCGCCGCGTAGGCGGGGTCCGCGAACCGCGCACGCTCACCCGGCGCGACCGCGGCGTCGGCTCTCGCTACCGAAGGTCGGGAAAGTCGCGCGCGCTGCTCAGCCGCTCGCGTTGCGCTGCAGGAACCAGCTCGCCGCACCGATCACGCCGACGTCCGGATTCTCGATCAGACGCACCGGGATCCGTTCCAGCATCGGGCGCATGACGTCCTTGTCCACCATCCGCTGCGCGAAGGCGCCGTCGAGCAGCCACCGCCGGACCTTCGACGGCACGCCGCCAGCGACGAACACGCGCGTCGCCGAGGTCACCATCGCAAGGTCGCCGACCACGCTGCCGAGCATGCCGCAGAACATCGCGACCGCCTCCCCCGCCTGCGCGTCGGTGCCCGCGTCCGCCGCCGCGACGACCTCGTCCGACGACGTCCAGCGCGGGGCCAGGCCGTCGATCGCGCAAAGCGCGCGATAGAGGTTCGCCAGCCCCGGTCCGGAGACCGCGTGACCGACGCCGACGTGGCCCGCGCCCTCGCCCATCCAGTGGGCGAGCACTGCCAGTTCGCGCAGGTTTCCCGGCGCCAGCGAAACCTGCTGCGGTTCGCACGGCAGCACCAGCGCGCGGCCGCTGCGGGTCACGCGCAGGGCGCCACCGAGCCCGGTGCCCGGGCCCAGCAGCAGGCTCGTCCCCGGCTCCGCCGGCATGGCGACGCCGGGCGTGAGCAACAGCGTGTCGGCGTCGTCCATGCACTGCCAGGCGTGCGCGACCGCGACGAAATCGTTGACCGCCGCCACCTGCGCGATGCCCGACGCGCGCAGGTCGGCCAGGTCGATCGGCCAGGGCACGTTGCGGCTGACGACCGCGTCGCCATCGACGATCCCCGCGACCGCGAGCGCCAGCGCGTCCGGAGCGGCGGCGTCGCCCATGAAATCCGCCACGATCGCGCGCAACGAGGAGTGCGCCGCGCACAGGTAATGCCGCTGCCCGATCACCTCGATGCTGCCATCGGGGCGCGGGCGCACCCACGCCAGGCGAGCATTGGTTCCGCCGATGTCGGCCGAAACGAACGGCGCGCTCATTTCGGCGCGACCTCACGCAGGGCCGCGAGCAGCGCATGGATGCGGCCTGCGTCGGCGCGCGATTCGCCGCCATCCATTCCCAGCGCCGGATCGACCGGCACGCGCATGCGCGTGGGGAGAACCTGCCTGGCGGAGGCGTGGAACTCGCGCGCTCCCGTGCGCGTCGCCAGCCAGGCGATGTTGTCCGGAGTGATGCCGGCGCCGGGCATCACCACGATGCGATCGCCGGCCTGGTCGACCAGTTGCCGCAGCATGTCCGCACCGACGATGCTGCTGGCCGCGCCCCCGGACGTGAGCACCCGGCGGAAGCCAAGCGCGATGACCGCTTCCAGGGCCGCTGGCATGTCCGGGCACAGGTCGATCGCCCGATGGAACGTGGTGTCGAGCGCGCCGGCCGCTTCGAGCAGTTCGCTGCACCTCGCCACGTCGATCTCGCCGCTTGCGGTGAGCGCGCCGACGACCACGCCGTCGCAGCCGCTCGCGGCGCAATGGGCGATGTCGGCCAGCATCGTGTCGTGCTCATCGTCGGTGTAGACGAAGTCGCCGGCGCGGGGCCGGACCAGGACATGCAGCGGCAGGGACAGGCGTTCGCGCACGCGCGCGACGACGCCGACGGAGGGCGTCAGCCCGCCGAGTTCGAGCGCCGCGCAGAGTTCGACGCGGGAAGCTCCGGCGGCACCCGCGGCCAGGGCCGAGGCCGGGGAGTTCGCGGCGATTTCCAGCGCGCGGTTCACGGCGCGCGCAGCCGCGGCGCCTGAGGCCGCCCGACGGCAGCCGCAGGAGACGGACGTGGGATATGACGGAGGACCAATCGCAGGTACATGGGGCGTCCGGGATCGCGGCAGGGGACAGCGGCGGCCAAGATCCCCAGTGGCCTGTGCGTGGTCAAGACCGATGGCTTCCCCGTGCCTGCCGGGCATCCGCGCAATACCCTGGCTTCGCCCGCACTGTTGCTTTCCAATCAATGGTTTGCAGGGGATCGCGCCCGCCCGTCTCAGGGGCCTGGGGAACGCCAGACGGGCGCATTGCTGCGGGGCAGCATGCGTCCCGTGGCGGGGCATGTTACATCTTTGCACGCCGAATTAGATCGATCCAAACCACGAACGGCCGCGCCGGCCATGGGCGCCCGTGTCGCGGGTGCCCGGCAAGGAAGCTCGAAGCCCCATCGGCGGGACCTGTGATTGGATCGATCCAAACCATCAGGGCGCATCGTCCATCAGTTCTTTGGAGAGGGAGATTGTGATGAAGTTGATGCCACACACGCAGGGACGGACCACGCTGTCCGCCGCCATCGCGTTCGCGCTGACGGCGATGGCCAGCATGCCGACGCTGGTGTTCGCCCAGGACGCCGCCAGCACCCTTCCAGACGCGGAGGAGACGCCGGCGGCCAGCACCGACGCCGCCACCCTCGACGCCGTGCGCGTGACGGGCTACCGCTACGCGATCGAACAGAGCCTGGACCAGAAGCGCAACGCCAATGCGATCGTCGAGGTGGTCACCGCCGAGGACGTGGGCAAGTTCCCCGACAAGAACGTGGCCGATGCGCTGCAGCGTGTGCCGGGCGTGATCGTCACCCGCAGCGGCGGCGAGGGAAAGAACGTCAGCGTCCGCGGCCTGTCGTCGGAGCTGACGCTGACCCAGTTGAACGGCAACTACATCGCCACCGCCGAATCCAACGGCGACCCGACCCGCTCGTTCAACTACATGCTGCTGCCTTCGAACATGCTCTCCAAGGCGGAGCTGTTCAAGACACCCGAAGCGCGCATCGACGAGGGCGGCGTCGGCGGCACGGTCATCCTGCATACCCGTCGTCCGCTGGAGATGGAATCCAACACCGGCTTCGTCTCCGTCGAAGGCACGCGTGCCGATACGACCGGCCAGAACGACGGGCAGTTCTCGGGCTCGTACTCCTGGCAGGACGAGGAAGGCCGGTTCGGCGTTTTCGTCGGCTATTCCGACCAGACACGCACCACGCGAACCATGGGGACCAGCACCGAGAGCTGGCAGTGGTACGGCCGCGACGAAGGCGGGACCGCGGTCGACGTCAACGGCCGGCCGTCAGACTTCAACTCGAACTGGTGGGGCGGCACCGGTTTCTGGGACCAGAACGGCAATTACTACACCGGCTTCATGATGCCGACTTCGGTCAACTTCAACGTGCGCGAAGAGGAACGCGAGCGCAGGGGCGGCCAGGTGACGCTGCAGTTCAAGCCGACCGACAACCTGACGTTGACCGCGAACTACTTCCGCTTCGAGCTCTCGCAGGACTCGCAGACCAGTACCCTGAAAGTGCCGGAATGGAACATCGCCCGCTACTTCGGCGACGGCAACTGGCGCGGTGGCCGACTGCTCGACGGGCTCCACTTCGACCGCAGTGGCACCATCGTCACCGGCGCGGATTACAGCCTGCATCCGGGCAAGACCTACTACTGCAGCGAGGAAGAGGCGGCCGCCGGTGGCATGGCGCCAGGCGGCTGGGGTTCGGATGACTGCACCGTCCCGACGCCGCAGATCACCGGCAGCTACAACATCGAGGAGTCGCTGTCGCAGACCGCCGATTTCGCCGCCGAGTGGCGTGGCGAATGGATCGACCTGTCCTTCAAGGCAGGCCGTACCTGGGCGGAGGGCGGGCCGGACCTGCAGTTCTCGGTGCCGATCAAGCCTCGTCGCCAGAATGCGGACGGCAGCTGGAGCCTGGGCAACTACGCGAGTGCGTGGGACCTGACCGGCACGCCGTCGATGGCGTTCTCGCCGGAGCTGATGCAGAACCTCGCCGCCGGCATCCTCCAGGTCGACCTCGGTTCGACGGGTTCTTCCTGGACCCGAAACAGCACCGAGCAGAATTACGTCCAGCTCGATGGCACCTGGTATACCGAAGGCAATTTCGTGGAGTCGTTCCAGTTCGGCTTCAAGGCTCGCGACGGCGGCATCAGCCGCAGCACCGGCAACAGTTACTGGGTGTGCCCCGGTACCGACCCGGGCGACTACGACAACCGCTTCTGGAACGGCCGCTGCAACGATGTCGCCACCCAGTTCTCGCCGGATTTCCTGTATTCCCTGGGCAACCTGGCGGGCGGGATCAATGCCAGCGCGTACCCGGCGATCGACTACCCGGCCTACATCGCCTACCTCAACAGCACCTACGGTCCGGTGCAACGACGCGACGAGGACAACTTCGTCTACAACGTCGACGAACGGATCTATTCCCAGTACTTCCAGGCCAACTTCCGCACCGACCGCCTGCGCGGCAACCTCGGCCTGCGCATAGCGCAGACCAGGCAGCACGCGGATTCGACCGACAAGGTGACCAACTACAACGACTACTTCTTCGACGGCAGCGACGGTAACCCGCTCCCATGCCAGCAGGGCGCTTCCATGCCGGACGGCGCGCCCGCTGATACCTACTGCGGAAGCGAGGGGTACTGGAGGCTCTCGGACAGCGTGGCGCGACCCGAAACGTTCGAGGTCAGCGCGCTCGACCGTACCTATACCGACGTGCTGCCCAGCTTGAACCTGGCCTACGACCTGACCGACACCCTGGTGCTGCGCGGTGCGGCGTCGAAGGTCGTTGCGCGCCCGAGCTACAGCGATATCGCCGCGCCAGGCAGCCTCGAGTACTACAGCCCCGAGTACGTCGCCGACCGCCGCCTGACAGGTGGCGCCGGCCAGCAGGGCTGGTACGGATCCGGCAGCAACAAGGGACTCGAACCGTACAAGGCTACCCAGTTCGACGTGGGGCTCGAGTGGTACTTCCAGCCAGGTTCCGTACTCGGGGCGGGCCTGTTCCGCAAGAACGTGAGCAACTTCGCGGTGCCGGTGATCTCGGACGTGGAGGTCGACATCGACGGCGAGACGGTGACCGTGCAGAACTACTCGACCGATGCCGGCGGCCGCGACGCGGTGTCGCAGGGCGTCGAGCTGTACGCGCAGCACACGCTCGACTTCGGTCTCGGCTTCCAGTTCAACTACACCTACAACGACACCAACGAGGCGGCGATCACCCTGGAGGACGGAACCGAGCTGGGCGAGTCGCCGCTGGTCGGCAGCGCGAAGAACCAGACCAACTTCACGGTGTTCTACGAGGCGCACGACCTGTTGCTGCGCGCCTCGTACAACCGTCGCGGCGAAGTCGTGCAGGGCCTGGTCAGCGGCCTGAACGTCTACGAGGAGCCGTACCAGCAGATCGATCTCAATGCCGCCTACAACATCACGCCGGACCTGAGCATCAGCGCCTCGGTGCTGAACGTGACGGAGGAAGAAACGCGCTCGCACCTTGGCAACGACACGGAGGACCGCTTCTACTCCAACGGCTACGCCGGCCGTGTGACGTACCTTGGCCTGACCTACAAGTTCTAGCGTCAATGCCCTCGCGCATCCGCGCGGGGGCCTGGTTCCACGTCGCCGGCGATGGTGGAGCATCGCCGGTGGCGACACGCCGGGCGCCCTGCGCGCCGCGTCTTCCGCCGCCACCGCTGCTTGCGATGATGCATCCCGCCCCTGCACGCCCACGCACCTGCCCTCGGATTACCGGGTGACGGATCACGACGCCCGCATCCGCCGCATCGTCGTGGTCGGCGGCGGCAGCGCCGGCTGGATGGCCGCGGCGACGCTGGCGACCTACCTGGGCCGCGGTTCGTCGGTTCGGCTGGTGGAGTCGGAGGAGATCGGCATCGTCGGCGTGGGCGAGGCCAGCGTGCCGCACCTGAAGACCTTCAACGGCGAGGTCCTCGGCATCGAGGAAGCCGAATTCCTCAAGGCCAGCCAAGGCACGTTCAAGCTCGGGATCGAGTTCCGCGACTGGGGCCGCATCGGCGACACCTACCTGCACGGCTTCGGCCGGATCGGCCGCTCGATGGGACCGCTGCCGTTCCACCAGTTCTGGCTCAAGCGCTTTCTCGCGGGACACGCGCCGGACATCGGCGCATATACGCTGCAGACGGTCGCCGCGCCGCAGGGCAGGTTCATGGTTGGCGGATCCGATGCGCCCGCCGGCTCGCCGCTGGCCGACTTCGCCTACGCCTACCATTTCGATGCAGGACGCTACGCACGATTCCTGCGGGAACTGGCGGAGCGGCGTGGGGCAACCCGGACCGAAGGCCGCATCGTCGATGTGGTGCGGCGGGCCGGGGACGGCTTCGTCGAAGCCGTGGTGCTGGAATCGGGCGAGCGCATCGAGGGCGACCTGTTCATCGACTGCTCGGGCTTCCGGGCGCTGCTGATCGGACAGGCGCTGGAGGTCGACTACGTCGATTGGCGCCAGTGGCTGCCCTGCGATCGCGCGATGGCGGTGCCCAGCGCGAACGCCGGGCCGCCGACGCCGTATACGCGGGCCACCGCGCGTGCCGCGGGCTGGCAGTGGCGCATTCCGCTGCAGCACCGCACCGGCAACGGCTACGTCTACGCCAGCGAGCACCTGAGCGACGACGAAGCCGCCGCCACGCTGCTCGCCCATCTCGACGGAGTGGCGCTGGCGGAGCCTCGCGCCCTGCGCTTCACCACCGGCATGCGGCGCGAGTTCTGGCATGCGAACGTCGTGGCGCTGGGCCTGGCGAGCGGGTTCATGGAACCGCTGGAATCGACCAGCATCTACCTGGTGCAGTCGGGGCTGCAGCGCCTGCTCGGGCTGTTCCCCGACCTCGGCTTCGAGCCGCAGCTGGTCCGGCGCTACAACGCCGAGACCACGTTCGAGTACGAGCGCATCCGCGACTTCCTCGTGCTGCACTACCACGCCACCACGCGCGACGACAGTCCGTTCTGGACCCATTGCCGCACGATGCCGGTCCCCGACGCCCTGCGCGAGACGATCACGATGTTCCAGCGCGACGGGCGCTACTTCCGCCACGGCGACGACTTCTTCGCCCTGCCGAGCTGGGTGCAGGTCATGCTGGGTCAGGGCATCGTGCCGGCGGGCTACCATCCGGTCGTGGACGAGATGCCCGAGTCACACCTGGATGCGTTCCTGTCCCGTGTGCGCGAAGACATCGCCCGCGCGGCGGCGGCCATGCCCACGCACCAGCAGTTCATCGACCGCTACTGCAAGGCGCCGCCGGCATGAGCGCTGCGCCCACCCTGTCCGATACAAGCCCACCGACCCCATGACTTTGCAGACCTCCCCGACGCCCGACGCACCCGCGCATGCCGACTTCCGCAGCGAAGCCTTCCTGCGCGAGCACATCCGCCACACCATGGCCTTCTACCATCCGCGCTGCATCGATCCGGCCGGCGGCTTCTTCCACTACTTCAAGGACGACGGGCGCGTCTACGACGCCTCGCACCGGCACCTGGTCAGCAGCACCCGCTTCGTCTTCAACTACGCCACCGCCGCGCTCGAGTTCGGGGGCGAGGATCCGGCGCTGCGCGAGGCGTACATGGCCGCGGTACGCCACGGCCTGGCGTTCCTGCGCGAGCGCCATTTCGATCCCGCCAGCGGCGGCTACGCCTGGACCCTGCGCGACGGCGTGGCCGAGGACACCACCCAGCACTGCTACGGCGCGGCCTTCGTGCTGCTCGCGTACTCGATCGCGCTCAAGGCCGGCGTCGAAGAGTGCCGCGGCTGGATGGATGCGCACTGGGACCTGCTGGAGACGCGCTACTGGGAGCCGCAGCACGGCCTGTACCGCGACGAGGCCACGCGCGACTGGCAGTTCAGCGACTATCGCGGCCAGAACGCCAACATGCACATGTGCGAGGCGATGCTGGCGGCGTTCGAGGCCAGCCGCGAGCCGCGCTACCTGCAGCGCGCCCTCACCCTCGCCGACCACATGACCCGCCGCCAGGCGGCCCAGTGCGACGGCCTGGTGTGGGAACACTACGACGCCGACTGGCAGGTGGACACCGACTACCACCGCGACGATCCGAAGCACCTGTTCCGCCCCTGGGGTTTCCAGCCGGGGCACCAGACCGAGTGGTCCAAGCTGCTGCTGATCCTCGACGGCCACCTGCGCGATGCCGGCACGCCGCAGCCGTGGCTGCTCCCACGCGCACGCGAGCTGTTCGACCGCTCGGTGGAGGCGGCGTGGGATCCGGAGTTCGGCGGCCTGATGTACGGCTTCGCGCCGGAGTCGCTGCGCAGGGACGTGCCCGGGCCGTCGCTGCCCGACGGCCGCCACTTCATCTGCGACGACGACAAGTACTTCTGGGTGCAGGCCGAGTCGCTGGCCTGCGCGGCGCGTCTGGCGTCGGCGACCGGCGACGCACGCTACTGGGACTGGTACCACCGCCTCTGGGATTACGCATGGCGACACATGGTGGACCACCGGTACGGCGCCTGGTTCCGCATCCTCGATCGGGAGAACCGCAGGCATGACGACGACAAGAGCCCGGCCGGCAAGACCGACTACCACACGATGGGCGCCTGCCACGACGTGCTCGCGGTGCTGCGCGGCCGTGGCTGAGCGCATGCGCGATCTTCCCGCCCTCCTGGCGCTGCCGCTGCTGGCGCTCGCGACCGCCGCATCGATCGCAGGCGAGCCGGCCTTCTCCACGTCGTTCGAGCGCGACGATCCCGCGCCGGCCCAGCGCGGCGACGACGGGGCGCGGGTGCGGGTCGGCACCGGGCCCGAGGCGCCCTACGCCGCCCGAGCGGGCATGGGCTACAGCGGCCTGGCCGCGCTGCGCTTCGAGGGCACGGGAGGGCGCACGCGATTGTTCGAGGTCGACATCCCGGTGCAGGCCGACACCCGCCTGTCGTGGATGGTGCTGCCGGAGATCGTCGGCGAGGACACGGTCGCCTCCACCGGTGTCTCGCTCGATCTGGTCTTCGACGACGGCCACCGCCTGTCGGAGATCGGCGCACGCGACCACCACGGCGCCGCCATCGGCGCGCAGGCGCAGGCCGACTCGGAGACGCTCTACCCGCAGCAGTGGGCGCGCAAGGAGGTCCGGTTCGGCGACGTGGCCGGCCTGTCCGGCCGCCGCATCCGCGCGATCGAGATCGAACTGGCGCCGGGCGACGGCGCCGTGGCCCGCGGCTGGATCGACGACATCGCGATCGACGCGGCAACGCCCGCCGGCGAGCTTCGGCCCAGCGATCGCGTGCCCACCACCCGCGGCACCCAGTCCAACGGCACCTTTTCGCGCGGCAACAACATCCCGGCCACGGCGATGCCGCACGGCTTCAACTTCTGGGTGCCGGCGACCGACGCCGGCACCCTGTCCTGGCTGTACCGCTGGAACGAGCACAACGGCGACGACAACCGCCCGCGCCTGCAGGCCCTGTCGATCAGCCACCAGCCCAGCCCCTGGATGGGCGACCGGCAGACGTTCCAGGTGATGCCGTCCGCGGCCACCGGCGTGCCCGACGCCGATCGCGAGCGGCGTGCGCTGTCGTTCTCGCACGATCGCGAACTGGCCCGCCCCCACACCTACCGCGTCGACTTCGACAACGGCATCCGCGCCGAACTCGCGCCCAGCGAGCGCGCGGCGATCTTCCGTTTCCGCTTTCCGCAGGGCGCCGACGCCAACCTGCTGTTCGACAACGTCGACGACCGCGGCGGGCTGACGCTCGACGCGCAGGCACAGGCGCTGCATGGCTACACCGACACCCGCAGCGGCCTGTCCAACGGCGCCACCCGCATGTTCGTCTACGCGCGCTTCGACCAGCCCTGGCGCGACAGCGGCATGCTCGACACCGGCCGGCCCACCGGCTACGTGAAGTTCGCGCCCGGGGCGGACGGCGAGGTGCGCATGCGCATCGCCACGTCGCTGGTCTCGGTCGACCAGGCGCGGCGAAACCTCGAACTGGAGATCGGCGACGACGGCTTCGAGGCCGTGCGCGACCGGGCGCAGGACGCCTGGGACGCCCTGCTCGGCCGCGTGCAGGTGCAAGGCGCCAGCGACGACGAGCTGACGACCGTCTATTCCAACCTGTACCGGCTGTTCCTGTATCCGAACGTCGCGCACGAGAACCTCGGCACGAACGAGCGCCCGGACTGGCGGCACGCCGACCAGAACAGCTGGTCGGAGGACGCGCCAGGCGGCGATGCCACGCGCACGTCCGCGCGGATCCTGCCCGGCAAGGTCTACGTCAACAACGGGTTCTGGGACACCTTCCGCACCAGCTGGCCGGCCTACGCGCTGTTCGCGCCCACCCGCGCGGGCGAGATGGTCGACGGCTTCCTGCAGCAGTACCGCGACGGCGGCTGGGTGGCGCGCTGGTCGTCCCCCGGCTATGCGGACCTGATGGTGGGCACCAGCTCCGACGTCGCCTTCGCAGACGCCTGGCACAAGGGCGTGCGCGGATTCGACCCGCACGAGGCCTACGAGGCCGCGCTGCGCAACGCCACCGTCGTGCCGCCGGTGTCGAACGTCGGTCGCAAGGGGCTCGCGCAGTCGATGTACCGCGGCTACGCCGACGCCTCGGTGCACGAGGGCATGTCGTGGACGCTGGAGGGCGCGCTCAACGACTATGGCCTCGCCACGCTGGCTGAGGCGCTGGCCGCCGAAGACGGGGATGCCGGGCGCGCCAGGCGCTACCGCGAGGAAGCCGCGTACTTCCGCGCCCGCGCCACGGACTACGTGCACGTCTACGACGCCGGCACCGGCTTCTTCCGCGGCCGCGATGCCGACGGCGACTGGCGCGAGCCGGCGTCCCGCTTCGATCCGCGGGTCTGGGGCCACGACTACACCGAATCCAATGCCTGGACCTTCGCGTTCACCGCGCCGCACGACGCCGAAGGCCTGGCGGCCCTGATGGGCGGGCGCGCGGCGCTGGCGCAGCGGCTGGACGCGTTCTTCGCCACGCCGGAAACCGCGCACGCACGGTTCGCGGGCAGCTACGGCCGCGTGATCCACGAGATGACCGAGGCGCGCGACGTGCGCATGGGCATGTACGCGCACAGCAACCAGCCCTCGCACCACATCCCGTGGATGTACGTGGCCGCCGGGCAGCCGTGGAAGGCGCAGCGGATCTCGCGCGAGGTGATGCGGCGCCTGTACCTGGGCAGCGAGATCGGCCAGGGCTATCCCGGCGACGAGGACAACGGCGAGATGTCGGCCTGGTACCTGTTCTCGATGATGGGCCTCTACCCGCTACGCATGGGCGCACCGGAATACGTGATCGGCTCGCCCGCGTTCGATCGCGTCGACCTGCGGCTCGACAACGGCCGCACGCTCAGCGTGGTCGCGCGCAACAATGGGCCGGAGAACGTCTACGTGCAGTCGCTGACGCTGAATGGCCGGCCGTGGGACCAGGCCTGGTTGCGGCACGCGGACATCGCCCAAGGCGGTACGCTCGAGTTCACCATGGGTCCCGCGCCCTCCGCGTGGGGCAGCGCTCCCGAGGCGCTCCCGCCCTCGCTGACGGAGGCCGGCCGGAAGCCGATGCTGCGCGTCGACCGCAGCGCCGCCGCCAGCGTCTCCGTGGCCGGCGCCGGGGCGAATGCCGGTGTGCTGGTCGACGACGATGCCGCCACCTCGCTGCCGCTGCCGCAAGGCGCAGCGGTCGTCCTGCGCTTCGACGCGCCGACGGCGATCGCCCACTACACGCTGACCAGCGGCGCCGGGCCCGTCTCCGATAGCGGCTGGGTGCTGGAAGGCCGTGATGCCTCCGGTGCTTGGTCCGCGCTCGACGAGCGGCAGGGCGAGGCGTTCCGCTGGGTGCGGCAGTTGCGGCCGTTCGACATCGCGACGCCGCGCGAGTATGCCGAGTACCGGCTCCGCCTCACCGGCGGGACAGCGGTGGACCTTGCCGAGCTGGAGCTTCAGCAATCCGAACGCGCCGGGGAACAGGTGCCCGCCTCCGCGCCCTGAGGCGGATGCTGGGCGACCGCCGTGCACCGGCGCATGCCGTCCGGACGGCGGCGATACCCGGCATATGCTGCGCGTGTTCGACCATCGAGGCGGTGACGCCCTTGTGGACGCTGCGCGGGTCGCCGGCGCAAACGGCGCGATGCGCCAGTCGACCAGCGCCGCAGGAACGATCAGACCGCGTCGCGCGCGAGTTCCCGCAGCTTGCCCTCGTGCAGCTCCACGACGCGGTCCAGGCGGCGCGCGAGGCGACGGTCGTGGGTCACCAGCACCAGGCTGGTACGTTGCGCGCGGTTGAGGTCGAGCATCAACGTGAATACCGTTTCCGCGGTCTTCTCGTCGAGGTTGCCGGTCGGTTCGTCACCGAGCACGCAGGCCGGCCGGTTGACCAGCGCGCGGGCCACCGCGGCGCGCTGGCGCTCGCCGCCGGAGAGCTCGCCCGGCTTGTGCTCCAGCCGGTGGCCGAGCCCGACCGACTCGAGCAGCGCCCGCGCCCGCCCGGACGCATCCTTGACGTCGCTGCCGCCCAGCAGTACCGGCAGCATCACGTTCTCCAGCGCGGTGAATTCCGGCAGCAGGTGGTGGAACTGGTACACGAAGCCGAGCGCGCGGTTGCGCAGTTGGCCACGAGCCGCGTCCGACAACGCGCTCATCTTCTGCCCGGCCACGTAGACCTCGCCCGCGCTCGGCGTGTCGAGGCCGCCGAGCAGGTGCAGCAGCGTGCTCTTGCCCGCGCCGGACGCGCCCAGGATCGCGACCGTCTCGCCCGCCTCGACCTGGAAGTCCAGTCCGTCGAACACGGGCGTGCGCATGCTGCCTTCGGCGTAGGTCTTGCCCAGCGCTTCGGCGCGGATGACGTACTCTGGCATCGCGTCGTTCCTCTCAGCCATGACGTGTCGTCCCTGGCGTGACCACGCCGGCTTCGGAGCCGCTGGCCCGGCCGTTCCGGCCCCGCGCGGCGCGCGGTGCGTTCCGCCGCGGCGCGAGGCGGTGCCTCGCGAGCGCCGCGGCGTCACCCATGGCCGGGCGTTCGGACATGCGCGAGGCAGTGCCTCGCAAATGCATGACCTCACTCATACCGCAACGCCTCCGCCGGTGCGGTGCGCGCCGCGCGCCACGCCGGGTAGATCGTGGCGAGGAAGGCCATCGCCAGCGCCACCAGCCCGATCGTCACCACGTCGCCGGCCTGCAGGTCGATCGGCAGGCCGGTCACGTAGTACACGTCCTCGGGCATGAGCACGACGTCGAACGCGCGCTCGATCGCGCGCAGGATGTGTTCGAGGTTGTAGGTCAGCAGCAGACCACCGACCACGCCCAGCACCGTGCCGATCACGCCGATCAGCGTGCCCTGCACCACGAACACCCGCATCACCCCGCCCGGGGTGAGGCCCAGCGTGCGCAGGATGGCGATGTCGGCGAGCTTGTCGGTCACCAGCATCACCTGCGAGTTCAGCAGCGAGAACGCGCCCATCAGGATGATCAGTGACAGCAGGATGCCGATCATGGTTTTCTCCAGCTTCAGCGCGCGGAACATGTTCGCGTTCTCCATGCTCCAGTCGCTGACGCGGTAGTAGCTGCGGGTCTCGCGCGCCAGTGCCTCGGCGAGGTCGCGCGCAACGTCCGACGCCTGGTTCATGTCGTGTAGCTTCAGGCGCACGCCGGTGACACCCTCGCCCATGCGCATCACGCGCTGGGCGTCGCGCATGTTGACCACCGCCAGGCGGCGGTCGAAGTCCTGGTAGCCGGCTTCGAAGATGCCGCTGACGGTGAAGCGCTTGAGCTGCGGCACCGCGCCCATCGGCGTGACCTGGAAGTCCGTGGTCACGACCACCCTGTCGCCCACCCGCGCGCCCAGCCATTGCGCCAGCTCCTTGCCGAGCACGATGTTGAACTCGCCGGGCGCGAGGTCCGACAGCTGGCCCTGGACCATCCACGCGGCCAGCTCCGACACCTGGGACTCGTCCTCCGGCATGACGCCGCGGATCGCCGCGGGTTCCTGCCGGCTCGCACGCAGCAGCGCCTGGGTGTCGATGTAGGGCGCGGCGCCGGACACGCGCGGATCCCGCTTGGCGACCTCGATGGCGTGCTGCCAGCCCTGCATCGCCTCGCCGTCGGCGGTGACCGTGGCGTGCGCGACCATCCCCAGCATGCGGTCCTTGATCTCGCGCTGGAAGCCGCTCATCACCGCCAGCGTGGTGATCAGCACCATCACGCCGATGGCGATGCCCAGGATCGAGGCGAGCGAGACGAAGGAGATGAAGCCGTTGCGGCGCTTGGCCCGCAGGTAGCGCAGGCCGATGGCGACGGGGATGGGTCTGAACATGCGGGGACGCCGATGGAGCAGGCGCTATGGTGCCATCGAAGCCCCGCGGCGCGCAGCCCGCCCGGCGGGCGCGGCCAGTCGCAGTTCACGTCGACGCGCGGGCGGCAGGGTGTCGGGCCACCAGGCGCAGCGGCATCGGCGCCCCCGTGGCCCGCGCCAGCTGGCGAACGCGAGGGGTCCTCGCCATTGCAGTTCGAAGTCCGTTGCGGGCTCGCCATCGACCCGCACCGGCGCCGCATCGCCCCTGAACACGAACGAGCGCGCGGGTCGCCGGGCTTCGCGCCGGAACAACCAGACACCATACCCCAGCGCCGCGAGTGCGGCGGCCCACGCCGCCGCGCGCGGCATTTCCGAAGCGAGGAGCGAGCACGCGGCCAGCACGCCGAGCGCGAGGATCGCGGTGAGCAGCCATCGCGAGGGTCGCCATTCGATCCGCGCCTCGGGAACGCTACCCGGGCGGGAGTGCGCGGATGCGGCGGACGAGCGCGTCGAGTTCGGCATCGCTGGCGGCCTCATGGCCCATGAACCAGTGCCAGAGCTTATCGTCCTCGCAATCCAGCAGCCGTAGGAAAACACCGCGCTCGGCGTCGGAAACAGCCGCCCATTCGCGATCGAGCCAGCGCTCGAACAACTGGTCCAGTTCGCGCATCCCGCGTCGGCAGCGCCAGCGCACGCGGCGGAGTTCGGAGGCGTCGGAAGATGTCGTCATCATGCGCGGCCTCTGCGGATCACGAACCGCACCCACCCTGTCGTTTCGAGCGCAGCGAGAAATCTTTTTCGGGTCGCGGAGCGCCCTGTGGAAAGCAGATTTCTCGCTGCGCTCGAAATGACAAGTAAGGGGATTCCGGAACGGCCGACGATCGCGCCCGAAAGCGCTCCTACCCGTGCCGCGCCAGCATCAGCTGCTTGATCGAACCGATCGCCTTTGCCGGGTTCAGGCCCTTGGGGCAGGTGCGCGCGCAGTTCATGATGGTGTGGCAGCGGTAGAGCTTGAACGGATCCTCGAGGTCGTCCAGGCGCGCGCCGGTGTCCTCATCGCGACTGTCGGCGATCCATCGATACGCCTGCAGCAGCACCGCCGGGCCGAGGTAGCGTTCGCCGTTCCACCAGTAGCTCGGGCAACTGGTGGTGCAGCAGGCGCACAGGATGCATTCGTACAGGCCGTCGAGCCGGTCGCGGTCGGCCGGCGACTGCAGCCGCTCGCGGTCGGGCGGTGGTGCGGTCTGGGTGCGGATCCACGGCTGGATCGAGGCGTACTGCGCGTAGAAGTGGGTCAGGTCCGGCACCAGGTCCTTGACCACGCTCATGTGCGGCAGCGGATACACCGGCACTTCGGCCTTGGCGCAGTCGTCGATCGCGCGGGTGCAGGCAAGGGTGTTGGTGCCGTCGATGTTCATCGCGCACGAGCCGCAGATGCCCTCGCGGCAGGAGCGGCGGAAGGCGAGCGTCGGGTCGACCTCGTTCTTGATCTTGATCAGCGCGTCCAGGACCATCGGCCCGCACTTGTCGAGGTCGACTTCGTAGGTATCGGTGCTCGGGGTCTGGCCGTCGTCCGGGTTCCAGCGATAGACCTTGAACGTGCGCACGCGCGTCGACCCGGCGGGCGCCTTGAAGTGGCGTCCCTTCCTGATCTTGGAGTTCCTGGGGAGGGTGAATTCGGCCATTTTGGGATCCGGGATTCGGAATTGGGGATTCGGGATTCGGGAGGACGGCGATCGCGGCAACCAACTGTTGCGAATCCCCAATCCCCAATCCCGGCTCCCGGCTGTCAGTACACCCGCGCCTTCGGCGGCACCACCTCGACCTCGTCGTCGAGCGTGTACATGTGCACCGGCCGGAAATCGATCCGGGTGTTGCCGGCATCGTCCAGCCAGCACAGGGTGTGCTTGTGCCAGTTGGCGTCGTCGCGGTCGGGGAAGTCCTCGCGCGCGTGCGCGCCGCGCGATTCCTTGCGGTTCTCGGCCGAGACGATGGTCACCATCGCCTGGGCCAGCAGGTTCTGCAGTTCGAGCGTCTCGACCAGGTCGGAGTTCCACACCATCGAGCGGTCGCTCACGCGCACGTCCGCGAACGATTCGCCGATCTCGCGCACCTGCTTCACGCCCTCGGCCAGGGTTTCCTGGGTGCGGAACACCGCCGCGTGGGCCTGCATCGAGCGCTGCATGCGGTCGCGGATCACCGCGGTCGGGGTGTCGCCACTCGCGTTTCGCAGGCGGTCGAGGTTGGCGACCGCCTTGTCGGTGGCGTCGCCGGCCAGGCGCTTGTGCGACTGGCCGGGGCTGATGGTCTCGGCGCAGCGGTTGGCGACCGCGCGCCCGAACACCACCAGGTCGAGCAGCGAGTTCGACCCGAGCCGGTTGGCGCCATGCACCGACACGCACGCCGCCTCGCCGATCGCGTACAGGCCCGGCACCACGGCATCCGGATTGCCGTCCTTGAGCTGCACCACCTCGCCCAGGTAGTTGGTCGGGATGCCGCCCATGTTGTAGTGCACGGTCGGGATCACCGGAATCGGCTGCTTCTCCACGTCGACGCCGGCGAAGATCCTCGCGCTCTCGGCGATGCCGGGGAGCTTCTTGTGGATGTCGGCCGGGTCGAGGTGGGTCAGGTCGAGGTGGATGTGGTCCTTGTGCTCGCCCACGCCGCGGCCTTCGCGGATCTCGATGGTCATCGATCGCGAGACCACGTCGCGCGACGCCAGGTCCTTCGCGTTCGGTGCGTAGCGCTCCATGAAGCGCTCGCCGTTGCTGTTGCGCAGGATCCCGCCCTCGCCGCGCACGCCTTCGGTGATCAGGCAGCCGGCGCCGTAGATGCCGGTGGGGTGGAACTGCACGAACTCCATGTCCTGCAGGCCCAGGCCGGCGCGCAGTGCCATGCCGCCACCGTCGCCGGTGCAGGTATGCGCCGACGTCGCCGAGAAGTACGCGCGGCCGTAGCCGCCGGTCGCCAGCACCACGCCATGGGCACGGAACAGGTGCAGGGTGCCCTCGGCCATGTCGAGCGCGAGCACGCCCTTGCAGGCGCCCTCCTCGTCCATGATCAGGTCGAGCGCGAAGTATTCGACGAAGAAGCGCGCGTCGTGCGCCAGCGACTGCTGGTACAGCGTGTGCAGGATCGCGTGGCCGGTGCGGTCGGCGGCGGCGCAGGTACGCTGGGCGATGCCCTTGCCGTAATGCGTGGTCATGCCGCCGAACGGGCGCTGGTAGATCTTGCCTTCCTCGGTGCGCGAGAACGGCACGCCCTGGTGCTCGAGTTCGATGATCGCCGGGATCGCCTCGCGGCACATGTACTGGATCGCGTCCTGGTCGCCCAGCCAGTCGGAGCCCTTGATGGTGTCGTAGAAGTGGAAGCGCCAGTCGTCCTCGCCCATGTTGCCGAGCGCGGCGGAGATGCCGCCCTGCGCCGCCACCGTGTGCGAACGGGTCGGGAACACTTTCGTCAGGCACGCGGTCTGCAGCCCCTTCTGCGCGAGCCCGAAGGTCGCGCGCAGGCCGGCGCCGCCGGCGCCGACGACGATCATGTCGTACTTGTGTTCGGTAATCGGATACGCGGACGTCATTGCGGGCTCATGCGGTGAAGGCGATGCGGGCGATCGCGTACAGCGAGGCGATGGCGCCCAGCCCGCACAGGAAGGCGACGAAAAGTTGCAGGGCCAGTTCCAGCGCGCGTGTGTGCACGTAGTCCTCGATCACCACCTGCAGGCCGAGCCGCGCATGCCAGAACATCGCCACCAGGAAGATCGCGAACAGGATCGCGTTCCACGGCCGCGCGATGGTCGCGCGCGCGGTCTCGAGGTCCGCGCCGACCAGCGACAGCAGCACCAGGATGAACCACACCACCAGCGGCACCAGGATGATCGCGGTGAGCCGCTGCACCCAGAAATGGTGGGTGCCCGACTTGCCCGAACCGATGCCGCGCGCACGCTCGAGCGGCGTGCGGTAGGGCACGGCGCGCGAGGTCTCGCCGCCGCCGCCGGGAAAGCCGCCGCTCATGCGCCACCCCGCAAGCCGAAGAACCAGATCAGGCCGGTCACCAGGAAGCCCACCACGAACACCGCGTAACCGGACTTGTAGACGGTCGGGATGTCATAGCCCCACCCGGAATCCCACAGCAGGTGGCGGATGCCGTTGAGCAGGTGGTAGACCAGCGCCAGGGTGAAACCGAACAGGAACACCAGCCCCAGCGGCGACGACCACTGCCGCGAGGCGAACGCGAAGGCTTCGCCGCCGATGGCGATCGACATCAGCCACCAGACCAGGGAGATGCCGCCCAGCGACAGCGAGATGCCGGTGATGCGGTGGAGGATGGACATCGTCGACGTGATCTGCGGCTTGTAGACCTGCAGATGCGGCGACAGGGGGCGTTCCGGATGTGCCATCGCTGGCTGGTCTCCTCGCTGGCGGCGGTGCCGCGTGGCTGGATCGTGGCCGCCGACGCGGCCCGGCCCTCGTTCAAAAGTCGATGCAGCGGCCGTTCTTTTCCCAGTCTCCGTACCGGGTGGGATCGAGGCGTTCCTCGCCGGCGGTGGGGTCCATCTTCGACGATCCGGGCCGCGTTCCGGGCACCACGACCGCAACAGGGCTTTCCATCCCCGCCGGATCCGGTCCGGCGCCCTGTTCGCCTAAGATGTCATGGTGTTTCACGAGCGAAAGTTTAGTTCCCGCGCCCATGTCCGACAAGCCAAATCCGCCACATGGCGATTTCTTCACCATTCCGGGATGGTCGGTCGTGGTGTTGCGCGGCCCGGACGCGGTGCGCTTCGCGCAGGCGCAGTTCATGAGCGACGTGGCCGCGCTGCAGGCCGGCCACTGGCAGTGGAGCGGCTGGCTGACGCCGAAAGGCCGCCTGGTCGCGCTGTTCGCGCTGGTCAGGCTCGACGACACCTCGCTGCTGCTGTTGCTGGCCGACGCGGAGCCGCAGGCCTTCGCCGCCGCGCTGTCGCGCTTCGTGTTCCGCAGCAAGGTAGTGATCGAAATCGATGACGGCTCACGCATCAGCGGGGCGTTCGGGGCGCCGGCGATCGCGCGTGGAGCCGCCGTGAACGGCGGGCAAGAAGGCGGACTGGAACTGGATTTCGGTACCGCGGAAGACGGGCGGACACTGCGGATCGGCACCGATGCCGCACTGCTGGATCCCGGGCTCGCGGCCCGCTGGCTGGCCTGGGACCTCGCCCACGGCCTGCCACGCCTGGAGGCCGACCAGGCCGGACAATGGACGCCGCAACAGCTCTCGCTCGACCGCCTTCGCGCCTACAGCGTCCGCAAGGGCTGCTATCCCGGACAGGAAATCGTCGCCCGCACCCATTTCCTCGGGCAGGCCAAGCGTGGACTGGTGCGCCTTGGCGCCGATGTCGCGATACCGGCCGGAGACGTGGTCGCGATGGATGCTCCCGATCGCGCCATCGGGCAGGTGGTGAGTACCGCAGGCCGCGAGGCACTGGCTGTGATGCCACTGGAATCCGGAGCAGGGCTGCTTGCCGTCGCCGGAGTGCCCTGCAATGCGATGCCGCTGCTGGACGGCTTGACGCGCTGAACTGCCGTCCGCGGCCTCAGTCCGCGGCCAGGGCGTCCGCCGCGGCGACGATCGCCTCGTCCGACGGGATCACCAGGAACGCGGCGCCCGCCAGTGGCGTGAAGGTGTCCGCGCCGACCACGCGCCGGAACGGTCGCGCGCGATAGCCGGCTTCCGCGATCGCGGTGACGATGCCCTCGCCGACCCCGGCGCTGCGCCTGCCCTCGTCGACCACCAGGATGCGGTCGCATTCGCCGGCATGGCGCGCGATCGCGGTTTCGTTGAGCGGCACCAGCCAGCGCAGGTCGACCACGCGCACCTTCCAGCCTTGCTTCGCCTCGATCGACCGCGCCGCACGCAGGCTCATCGGCACGCCGTTGCCGAAGGTGAAGACCACCAGGTCCTTCGCGTCCGGGTGGTATACGCGTTCCTCGCCCAGCAGCATCGCCTGGTCGGGCGGCGGATAGCCGGTCAGCCAGCCACCGTCGCCCGGCGCGTGCAGGTCCTTGGCCATGTACAGCGCGATCGGCTCCAGGAACGCGCAGACGCGGCCGTCGACCTTCGCAAGCGCCATCATCGTGCGCAGCATGGTCGCCGCATCGTCGCCGCGCGACGGACAGCCCACCACCAGCCCGGGGATGTCGCGCAGCGCGGTGATCGAATTGTCGTTGTGGAAATGCCCGCCGAATCCCCGCTGGTATCCGAGCGACGCGATCCGCATGACCATCGGGTTGCGGTACTGGCCGTTGCTGAAGAACTGCAGGCTCGCCGCCTCGCCGCGGATCTGGTCGCAGGCGTTGTGGAAGTACGCCAGGTACTGGATCTCCGGCAGCGGCAGCATGCCCATGTTGGCGTAGCCCTGGGCGAGGCCGAGGATGATGGTCTCGTCGAGCAGGGTGTTGAACACGCGGCGCGCGCCGTAGGCCTTCTGCAGCCCCTTGGTCACGGTGTAGACGCCGCCCTTCTGCGCGACGTCCTCGCCGAACAGCAGCGCCTCGGGGTACTTGGCGAACAGATCGTGCAGCGCCTGGTTGATCTGGATCGCGAGGTGCCGGGGCGGCTGGTGCTCGGGCAGTTTCGCCTCGCCGCCGAATGCCTGCATGCGGCGATCGGCGTAGTCGGCGCGCGACGCCTCTTCCCGGACGGCTGCGGGCGAGTACGGCGCCAGTGGCGCCATCACCTCGTCCAGCGTCTGCAGGCGCGGCCGGCGGTCGGCATCCTCGGCGGCGGCGAAACACTTCGCACGCGTGGCTTCGTACAGGCCGAGGATCTCCTCCTTCGACATCAGCCCCGATTCCAGCGCGATCGCGGCCGAACGCAGCAGCGGATCGCCTGCCTCCACCGCGCACAGCTCCTCGACGCTGCGCCACTCGATCTCGAAGTCGGTGCCGGCGTGACCCATGATCCGGGTGGTGCGCAGGTGCAGGAAGGTCGGGCGGCGCGTGCGCCTGCAGTGTTCGACCGCACGCTGCACGTCGCCGTAGCCCGCGGCCAGGTCGAGGCCGTCGGCATGGAAGTAATCCAGGTCCGGACGCTGGCCGAAGTTGCGCGCCACCCAGCCGCCCGGCGTCTTCACCGAGATGCCGATGCCATTGTCCTCGCACACGAACAGCACCGGCGCGGGCAGCTTCTGGTAGGCGGTCCAGGCCGCGGCATTGAACGCGGTCTGCGCGGTGGCGTGGTTGCTGGATGCATCGCCGAACGAACACACCACGATGCTGTCGTCCGGCACCGGCAGGGCATGGCCGATGCGACGCGCCTGTTCGATCGCGACCGCCGTGCCGAAGGCCTTCGGCAGGTGCGAGGCGATCGTCGAGGTCTGCGGCAGCACCCACAACGGCTTGCTGCCCCACACCTTGTGGCGACCACCGCTGGCGGGATCGTCCTTGGATGCGGCGAACGACAGTGCCGAATCCATCACCGGATCCATTCCGGGCAGCTTGCGGAAGCGCTCGGCCATGAAGCCGCCGCTGCGGTAGTGCAGGAATGCCGGATCGGTGTGGCGCGTGAGCCGCGCGACCATCGCATTGCCTTCGTGGCCGCTGGAGCCGATGGTGTAGAACACCTTGTTCTGCACGCGCAGCACGCGCGCCATCAGGTCGAGGTGGCGGCTGATGAGCTGCGACTCGAACAGCTCGCGGAAGCCGCGGGCATCGAGCGCACTGCCTTCGAGGATCGTCTCGTCGGCCGCAGGTGTCGCATCGATCTTGCCGCTCCACGACCTGACGTACTCGATGAAGTTGACGTCGCAGATCTCGGCGCGGTTGAGGCCCTTCATGCGGGCCGGGATCGGATTCGGGACGGTGGCGAACATGCAGGGTCTTCGTGTGTGGTCGTCGGATCGCGTGACCGGCGGATCACGCATTGGCGGGCGGCGCCCGGGCGGAAGCGGCGGGCTGGAGGCCGGCCTACGGGGATTGGTGGAGCAGTGCCTGTGCCTCGCTGGGTGGCGCCGGCATCGGGACGAAGCCGGGCGTCGCGCGCACGCGCGCCAGCCAGGCGCGCACTGCGGGGTACGCGGCGAGGTCGAAGCCGCCGTCGCCGGCGACGTCGGTGTAGGCGAACAGGGCGATGTCGGCAACGCCGTATTCGGGGCCGGTGAACCATGCATGGCCGCCCAGGTGCCGCTCCATCACCGCGAACGCCTCGTGGCCGCGTTCGCGCAGCCGCGGCAGGTCCGCGCGGCGGGGGGAATCGGGCGGCGTCCACCCGCGGATGAAGCGCGCCACCGCGACGTAGGGCTCGTGGCTGTACTGCTCGAAGAACATCCAGCTCAGCGCCTGCGCACGCTGCCAGGGGTCCGGCGGCAGGAACGACGTCTCCTCGGCCAGCCAGCACAGGATCGCGTTCGATTCGACCAGCACGCGGCCGTCGTCGAGCTCCAGCATCGGCACCTTGCCGTTGGGATTCTTCGCCAGGTATTCCGGCGTGCGGGTTTCGCCCCTGGAACTGTCCACCTCGACCCAGCGGTAGGGTCGGTCGAGCTGTTCCAGCAACAGGCGCAGCTTGTGGCAGTTGCCCGACGTGGAGTAGCCGTGCACCGTGGTCATGCGAAGCGCGTCCGGTTGTGCTGCCACTGCGCGCGCGTCTGCCCCCAGATGTCGACCCGTGCTTCGTCGAAAGGCGCCGGCAGCTTGCCGGGGCCGCGCAGCGTGGACCCCAACCGCCGTGCGACCTGTTGCGAGGCGAGGTTGTCCGGATCGATGCAATGGATGATTTCGTCCCACCCGAGCTGCGCGAACGCCCAGTCGATCGCCGCGACCGCCGATTCGGTCGCATAGCCCCTGCCCCAGGCATCGCGATGGAAGGCGTAGCCGATCTCCGTCCCCGGCCAGCCGAACGGCTGCCACGGCCCCATCTGCCCGACCCAGCGACCACTGTCCTTCTCGATCACGGAGAACATCGCGAAGCCCTGCAGCGCCCATGCCCCCGGCATCTGCAGGAAGCGCCGCCAGGCGCCGCCGGCGGGCTGGTGCCCGCCGATGTAGCGGCAGGCCTCCTCGTCCGCCAGCAGCTCGGCGTAGCGCGGGAAATCCCCGATCCGCGGCAGCCGCAGGATCAGGCGTTCGGTTTCCAGAACGGGACCGTGATCGGTCATGTCGAGCCCCCGGCCCTGCCCCGCCGCGCGGGGCGGGCGACAACGTTGATCAGAACGCGTTGATGCCGGTCAGTTCCCGGCCCACCACCAGCTGGTGCACGGTCTCCGTGCCCTCGTAGGTGATCACCGATTCCAGGTTCAGTGCGTGGCGGATCGGGCAGTGCTCGGTGGTGATGCCTGCGCCGCCGAGCAGGTCGCGTGCCTCGCGCGCGATGTCGATCGCCATGCGGCAGTTGTTCCACTTCGCCAGCGACACCTGGGTCGGCTGCATCCTGCCGGCGTCCTTGAGCCGGCCGAGCTGCAGCGACAGCAACTGGGCGCCGGTGATGCGCCGCGCCCAGTCGGCCATCTTGATCTGCGCGCTCTGGGTGGCCGCGACCGGGCGGTCGAACAGGATGCGTTCCTTCGAATAGTTCAGCGCCTCGTCGAGGCAGGCGACGGCGGCGCCGATCGGGCCCCAGGTGATGCCGTAGCGCGCCTGCGTGAGGCAGCCCAGCGGGCCCTTCAGGCCCTTCACGTTCGGCAGCCGGCTGGCGTCGGGTACGCGCACGTTGTCGAGGTACAGCGCGCTGGTGACCGACGCGCGCAGGCTCATCTTGTGCTTGATTTCCTGCGCACTGAAGCCGGCGAAATCCTTCTCGACCACGAACCCCTGGATACCGTCGTCGGTCTGCGCCCAGACGATGGCGATGTGGGCCAGGTTGCCGTTCGTGATCCACATCTTCGAGCCGTTGAGCACCCAGTCGTCGCCGTCGCGTTTCGCATGGGTCTTCATGTTCGCCGGATCCGAACCGCCTTGCGGCTCGGTCAGGCCGAAGCAGCCGATGACCTTGCCCGCGGCCATGTCCGGCAGCCAGCGGCGCTTCTGCTCCTCGCTGCCGTAAGCGAAGATCGGGTACATGCACAGCGAGGACTGCACGCTGGCGAAGCTGCGCAGCCCGGAGTCGCCGCGCTCGAGTTCCTGGCAGATCAGGCCATAGCTGACGGCGTTGAGGCCGGCGCAGCCGTACTCCTCGGGCAGGGTCGCACCGAGCAGGCCGAGCCCGGCCATTTCCGGGACCAGCTCGGCCGGGAAGCGACCCTCGTCGAAACAGTCGCCGATGATCGGCAACACCCGTTCGTCGGTGAAACGGGCGACGGCGTCCTGCACCGCGCGCTCCTCCTCGCTGAGCAGGGAACGGACGTCGTAGAGGTCGTAGGGATGCAGGGCCATGGGGCGGCGTCGGACGGAAAGGTTTCATATTGTACGTTCCGCCGGCCCGGTTGCCGGAGCCCGGAACGCCGACGGGCCGGCAGATGCCGGCCCGTCGGGGGAACGCCTTGCCGTTGGAGCCGGGATCAGCCGCGGTCGGGAGTCTCCGTGGCCGCCATCCGGGTCATGATCTCGCCGTCGACGACCGGCAGCCGCTCGCCCGGATCCTCGTCCATCCGCACCGTCTTCTCCACGCCTTCGTATTCATAGGTGACGTCGTAGCCGATGGTCCGATCCTCGCTGCCCAGCGCGATCCGCTCGCCAGGCTTGTCCCCGGTGCGCATCGTGCCGGTGGTGCCGTCGGGGTTGCGGTACGTCACGTTGTAGGCCACCACCCGCGAGGACTGCGAACTGTCGTGGACCGTGCGGCACTGGCGGTCGACACGTTCGACCACGCGGCCGCCCACGTGGCGCCGGTCGACCTCGCGGCCGGCGAAGCCGCCGCCTACCGCGCCGGCCACCGTCGCCAGCTTGCGGCCATTGCCGCTGCCGACCTGGTTGCCGACCAGACCGCCGATGACGGCGCCGGCCACCGCGCCACCGACGTTGCCGTCGCGCTCGGGCAGTCGCTCCTGCACCACCACGTCCTCGCAGACCTGGCGCGGGCTGGTGGACGTGGTGGTCTCGCGCACCGGTTCGGCGCCGATCACGGTGGCATACAGTTCCGCCTTCTCGGTCACCGGCGTCACCGCAAGGACGGGTGCGTAGTCGAGGCGGGCCGCGGCGTCCTCCGCGATCGTCTCCTCAGCACCGAGCGGGCCCTTGTCGCGGCTGTTGTGGTAGGCACCGACCGCCACGCCGCCCACCAGCAACGACGCCAGGGCAATGGCCAGAGTATTGCTCTTCATTACTTCCTCCTAGGGGTCTCGTGCCCACATCGAACGTGCGGAACAGATTGCAGCATTGCCAAGCTGAACGAGACCCCGAGAAGTTCCCCGCAAGCTGACGGTCGAATGAATCGCCAGCGCCCGTGGGCCGTGCTAGCGTCGCGGCATCGCCTTCCCAGGAGCCACCCGCATGGCCAACCCGCTGCTGTTGCCCCTGCTCGGCTGGGCGCGCGGACTGCGTTTCCCCACCCTGTTCAAGCTCACCGCGGTCGCGTTCGCGATCAGCATCCTGTGGCCGTTCGACCCGATCCCGTTCATCGACGAGATCGTGCTCGGGCTCGGCACCCTGCTGCTGGCGAACTGGAAGGACCGCAAGCCGCCGCCGGCATCCCCGCTCGAGGGCGAGGCCACGCGTCGATCCTGACCAGCCGCGCGCCCCGTGCCCGACATGCTGCTGATCGACAGCCATTGCCATCTCGATGCGGCGGAATTCGACCTCGACCGCAATGAAGTGGTTGCGCGGGCACGCGAGGCCGGCGTACGCGCCCAGGTCGTTCCCGCCGTGCAGGCCGATGCGTGGCCGAAGCTGCGCGACGTATGCGGGGGATCGCCGGGCCTCTACCCCGCCTACGGACTGCACCCGATGTACCTGGAGGCGCATCGATCCGTGCACCTGCAGGACCTGCGCGGGTGGATCGAGCGCGAGCGGCCGGTCGCCGTGGGCGAGTGCGGACTGGACTACTTCGTCGACGGCCTCGACCGCGAGGCGCAGCAGGCGTATTTCGAAGGCCAGCTGCGGCTCGCCCGCGAGTTCGACCTGCCGGTGATCGTGCACGCCCGCCGCGCGGTCGATGCGGTGATCGCGAGCCTGCGCCGGATCGGCGGGCTGCGGGGGGTGGTCCACAGCTGGTCCGGCAGCGAGGAGCAGGCGCGACAGCTGTGGCGGCTCGACTTCCTGCTCGGCATCGGCGGCCCGGTCACCTTCGACCGTGCCAGACGACTGCGCAGGCTGGTGGCGGACATGCCGCTCCAGCACCTGCTGCTGGAAACCGACGCGCCCGACCAGCCCGATGCCGGGATCCGCGGGCAGCGCAACGAACCCGGGCGCCTGGCGACCGTATTGCAGGCGGTCGCGGCCCTGCGCGACGCCGACCCGGACGAAATCGCCCGGACAACCAGCGCGAATGCAGCGCACCTGTTCGGCCTGCCGCTGCCGCCTGCCCGGCTCGCCGCCGGCACGCCTACGGGCGCTGCGGCCTGAGCAGGATCTCGAGCGCCTTGCCCGCGGCGGCGAAGGCGAACGCGCCGGTGATGTGGGTGGCGGCGCCCAGCCCCGTGCCGCAGTCGAGCTTCAGCGCCGCATCCGGCCCGACCTGCGGCCGCGTTCCGCACACCGAGCCATCGGCCTGCGGGTATTTCACGTTCTCGAGCGAGTACACCGCCGGCACGCCGAAGTAGCGGTCGCGGTTCTTGGGGAAGTTGAATTCGCCGCGCAGCTTCCTGCGGATCAGGGCCAGCATCGCGTCGTGTTCGGTGCGCGAGAGGTCGCGCACGCGCACCAGGGTGGGATCGGTGCGCCCGCCTGCGGCGCCGACGGTCAGCACCGGCAGCTTGCGCCGCCGGCACCACGCGATCAGTTCGACCTTGCTGCGGAAGCTGTCGCAGGCGTCGACCACGAGGTCGAAGCCGCGATCGAGCAGCTCGCCCAGGTTGCCGGAGGTGAGGAATGCCGGCACCACGTCGAGCGAGAGCGCGGGATTGATCGCGCGGCAGCGCTCGGCCATCGCCTCGGCCTTGTTGCGGCCGAACTGGCCGTCCAGCGCGGGCAACTGGCGGTTGGTGTTGGACAGGCACAGGTCGTCGGCATCGATCAGCGACAGGTGTCCGACCGCACTGCGCGCCAGCGCCTCGGCCAGCCACGACCCCACCCCGCCGAGACCGACCACCGCCACGCGCCTGCCACGCAGGCGCTCGACCGCGCCACGGCCGTACAGCCGGTCGATGCCGGAAAACCGCTCGCTCCACACCTGTTCCATCGTGCAAGTCTAGCCGGCGGCGACCGCGTGCTATCGTCGCGATGCCCTTCACGGAGCCTGCCATGTCGACCACGCCACCCCCAGCATCCGGCTCCAGCCCCGTTCGCAAACCGCCATCGGCCGCGTCGAAATACCTCTTCGTCTTCCTGCTGGGGCTGGTCATCGGCATCGTGGCGGTGGTGATGCTGCTGCGCTCGCTGGAAGCGCGCAAGACCTGGCGCGACCATTATCCCGACGCGCTGATGCACCTGCTGTCGGCCCAGGCCGCGCAGATGCGCGACAACGCGACCGCCAACCGCTGCAGCCCGACCGACACCCTGCCCCACCTGCAGGCACTGCGCAGCCTCGGCAACGATTTCGAGCGTGCGTTTCCCGACCTGCGTGACGACCAGCGCTTCGTCAACCATGCGGCACAGTTCCGCGGCGAGCTCGACGCGGCGCTGTCCTCGCCGCCCGTGGGCTGCGAAGGCGTCACCCGCGCCGCCGACCAGGTCGGAGAGGCGTGCAAGGCCTGCCACCAGGATTTCCGCTGAGCCAGGACCCTCGACGCGCGCGAAGCGGCTGAACCGCAACTGCATCGATTCGCCTGCGGTCGGCGGGTCGGGGGGAGGATTGCCGCGACGTTCACCGGGAGCCGCCTAGTGTTCGACCCGTGCCGCGCCCCGCGGCCCGTCGTCCACGAAGCCGAGGAGTTCCCGATGAGCATCCGCATGCGCATGACCTGTGTCGCCACGATCGCCACGCTGGCCGTTGCCGGCTGCGCCAGTACCTCCCCCGGCTACGGTCCGGGCTACGGCAGTGCGGGGACCGCGCCGGCATCGGGCCGCTGCTTCGACTGCGGCACGGTGGTCGCGATCGAAACGTCGGCTGCCGGCGGTGGCACCAACGTCGCCGGGCCGGTGCTCGGCGGCATCGTCGGCGCGGTCGCGGCCAAGGAGCTCGCGCGTCGCAACACGGACAGCGAGGGGCGTCGCAACGTGGCCATCGCCGCAGGCGCCGCCGGCGGCGCCGTCGCGGGCAATGCGATCCAGAACCGCGTGGAAGCGAACCGCAGCGGCTACACCGTCCACGTGCGCATGGACGATGGACGCACCACCGCGGTCCATCAGGCCGACCTGGGCGGCATCCGCGAAGGCTCGTACGTGCGCGTGCAGAACGGTCGCGCCTGGGTCTACTGAGCCCGGCCTTTCCGCATCGCCCTGGATGCCGCCGGTCGTGTACGACCGGCGGCATCCTCGTTTCCGTCCCTGGCGTCCGCCAGCCCCGGGTTCGCCGGCGCATGGATCGCCTGCGTGACGCCACCGGGTCTCCGGAGCGCCCAGGACCTGCCGGCCGCCGATCGCGTACGCCGTCCCGGCACTCCGCCTGCGGTCAGGCGTGGCTGCCGCCCCCGCCACCGTCGGACTCGTGCCACGCCGCGTCCAGGTGGACGCTGTCCGGATCCCCGGCGTCGACGAGGAAGCTGATCCGCTGGCCGACGAAGGGCGAGGGCCCGCCCAGGGCGGCGAAGTCCGCGCCGGTGAAAGCGATGTCGCCGCCGCCTCCGCTCCTGCCCACCAGCACTTGCCCTGCGCCGGCGCTGATGCTCTTGACGGTACCTGTCTGACGCTCGGATGACATGATGGTTCTCCTCCCGGACGGTCGCTTGCGTCGGACGCCCCGCGCGCCCGTATGCGCAACACACAACGCGTCCACCGGGCGCGGGCGGTCATGATCGCGCGAAGACGCAGGAAGACGGGCGCGGCCCGGACGCTTTTGCCAGAATGAGCGGGCAGACGGCTTCCGCCGTCCACGGAGTTCCCATGGAAGCGCAATCGGTCTACTACGCCATCGCGGTCCTGCTGGTGCTGGTCGGCCTGGCCGGGATCATCCTGCCGGCGCTGCCCGGTCTGCCGCTGGTATTCGCCGGCATGCTGCTGGCGGCGTGGGCGGGCGGGTTCGAGCACATCGGCGGCTGGACGCTGCTGCTGCTCGCGGTCCTGACCCTGATCTCGATCGGGGTCGACTTCCTCGCGTCCGCGGCCGGCGCCAAGCGCGTCGGCGCCAGCCGGCTGGCGGTGGTCGGTGCGCTGGTGGGCACCGTGGTCGGGCTGTTCTTCGGACTGGTGGGCGTGTTCGTCGGACCGTTCGTGGGCGCGGTGCTGGGTGAACTGGTCGCGCGCCGGGGCATCGGCCACCGCGACCTCGGGCAGGCCACCAGGGTCGGCGTCGGCACCTGGTTCGGCATCTTCGTCGGCACCGTGCTCAAGATCACCATCGCATTCGCGATGGTCGGCATCTTCGCGCTGGCCTGGTGGACCGACTGAGACGCCATCGCCAGCGGGGCGATAGACTGCCGCTTCCCCCGCCCCATCCCCGCATGCCTGTGCTCGTTCGCTTCGCCCCTGGTTCCATGGCCCGCGTGATCCTGCTGGCGTTGCTGCTCGTGTCCGGCCTGCTGGCGACGCTGCCGGTCGAGGCGATGCAGGCCGCGGATGCCGTCGCGCCCGCACAGGCGCCGACGGCGACCGAACCCGCCACCGACGCGCCACCTCCCGATGACATCCGCGGACGCTTCGACTTCACCTTCGGCCGCGTTGCCGCGCGCCTGGCCGAACTGGCGGCGAAGCTGCCCCTGCTGCTCGTCGCCCTGCTGATCGTCGCATTCGCGGCATGGCTGGGCGGCTTCGTCTCGCGGCGCCTGCACCTGCTGCGACTGCGGACCGACAATCCGTACATGGACGCGTTGATCCGCAACGTCCTGCGCGCGCTGCTGGTCCTGTCCGGCGTGCTGATCGCTCTCGAGCTGCTCCAGGCCACCGCCCTGGTCAGCGCCGTGCTGGGCTCGGCCGGCGTCATCGGCCTGGTGCTCGGCTTCGCCTTCAAGGACATCGCCGAGAACTACGTCGCCGGGGTGCTGCTCAGCCTGCGCCAGCCGTTCGCACCGGGCGACCACGTGGTGATCGACGGCAACGAGGGCAAGGTGGTCGCGCTGCACTCGCGTTCGACCCTGCTGATGACGCTCGACGGCAACGAGTTGCGGCTGCCGAACGCGCTGGTGTTCAAGGCGATCATCCTCAACTACAGCCGCAATCCGAAGCGGCGTTTCGATTTCGCCGTCACCATCGACGTCGGCCAGTCGATCCACAGGGCGCAGTCGCTGGGGCTCGAACAGGTGTGCCGGATCGAGGGCCTGCTGTCCGACCCGGGCCCGTCGTGGAGCGTGCAGGAATTCGCGCCGACCGGCATCGTGCTGCGCTTCTTCGGCTGGATCGACCAGCGCCACAGCGACCTGGGCAAGGTCCGCAGCGAGGCGATCCGCATGGTCAAGGCTGCTTACGCGCGCGCCGGCATCGAGGGGCCCCGCACCACATACCACCTGCTGACCGCGCGCGACGAAAGCCGTGGCGCCGAAGTCCGCGGCGATGCCGAACCCGTTCTCGGGACCGATGCCGATACCTCGGTGAACCGCGACATCGATGCGCAACTGGCCGAGGCGCAACAGGCTGCCGACGGCGGCGCCAACCTCCTCGAACGGGGACCCGACGCTAGATGAGCACGTTCAAGACTCCGCTTCCCCTGGCCCTGATGGCGCTCGCGTCGGCACCCCTGCTTGCGCAGCCGGCGACGGAGCCATCGCTGGCGACCTGCCTGGCCATCGAGACCGACGCCGCGCGGCTCGCCTGCTACGACGCGCTCGCCCGGCGCGATTCCGCCGGACCGATCGAGGCGGACCTTGCCGCGGCACGCGCGCGCCAGGCGCTGGAAGCCGAAGCCCTTGACCAGGCCGCGCCAGGCACCCGCACTCCGCAGGCGAACGACCTGTTCCGCCACGACGACGAGATCGGCCAGGCCCTGGCCAATGCCGGGCGTGGCTCGCTGCTCGACAGCCGCTGGGAGCTGGCCCGCGATTCCAAGCTGGGCCTGTTCAACTTCCGGGTCTACAAGCCGGTGTACCTGATGCCGGCGTTCTGGACCTCGCGGACCAACGACACGCCCTCCTCGGCGAATCCGGACAATACCGTGACCGACCCGATCGGACAGGATTCGGTCGAAACCAAGTTCCAGCTGAGCTTCAAGACCAAGGCGGTGGAGAACCTGTTCGGCGACAACGGCGACGTCTGGATGGGCTACACGCAGTCCTCCCGCTGGCAGGTCTACAACAGCGAGCAGTCGCGGCCGTTCCGCGAAACCAACTACGAACCGGAAATCCTGCTGGTGTTCCGCAACGCCTACAGTCTCGGCGACTGGAAGGGGCGCATGGCCGCGGTGGGCATCAACCACCAGTCCAACGGCCGCGGCGACCCGCTCTCGCGCAGCTGGAACCGGATCATGTTCAACATCGGCCTGGACCGCGACGACTGGGCGCTGATGCTGCGTCCCTGGATCCGCGTCTCCGACGGCGGCGACGACGACAACCCAGGCATCGAGGATTACATCGGCCGCGGCGACGTCACCCTGACCCACGTCCGCGGCCGCAACGAGTTCTCGCTGATGGCGCGGCATTCGCTGCGCGGCGGCGATCGCTCGCATGGCGCGGTGCAGTTCGACTGGGGATTTCCGATCCATCCTTCGCTGCCGATGCGCGGCCGCCTGCAGCTGTTCCATGGCTACGGCGAGAGCCTGATCGACTACAACCACAAGGCCACCTACATCGGCCTGGGCGTTTCCCTGCAGGAGTGGTTCGCGCCGCATGGCGACTGAGCCAGCGGACGTTTCGCCTTCACGTCGCCATGGCGAGGCGGCCGGCACAGTGCCGGCCCGCGCCAGCGCGTCCCACCCGCCCGCGCCACCCAGACCCGCCGCCGGAGCCATCGCCGCATGACCTGGACCATCGTGTCGACGATCGTGCTGACCATCCTGGCGGTGTTCCTGGCTCTGAACTTCGCCAGGCCCGAGAAGAAGATCGAGAAGAAGGTCGAGCACCGCCACGCTGTGTCGGATCCGCAGTTCCGGCGCGAGATGTCCGTGCTGCTCGGCCCGACGGTACTCCCGGGCAACCTCGTCGAGGATTTCCAGAACGGCGACGAGATCTTCCCGGCGATGCTCGCGGCGATCGCCGGCGCGCGCCACACCGTCACCATGGAGACCTACATCTACTGGTCGGGCGAGATCGGCAGGCAGGTCGCGCATGCCCTGGCGGCGAGCGCGCGCCGGGGCGTGACGGTGCACCTGATGCTCGACTGGGCCGGCAGCGTCAAGATGGACGCAGAACTGCTGGCGCTGATCGAGGACGCCGGTGTGCGGGTCGAGCGCTACCGGCCGCTGCGCTGGTACAACCTGCGGCGCCTGAACAACCGCACCCACCGCAAGCTGCTGGTGGTCGACGGCCGCATCGGCTTCACCGGCGGCGTCGGCATCGCCGACCAGTGGACCGGCCACGCGCAGGATCCCGACCACTGGCGCGAGACCCACTTCCGGATCGAAGGGCCGGTGGTGGCGCAGCTGCAGGCGGCCTTCAACGACAACTGGATCAAGACCACCGGCGAACTGCTCAACGGTGAGGGCTATTTCCCCGAACTCGAGCGCGCCGGCGACATGGACGCGCACCTGTTCATCGCCTCGCCGGCAGGCGGCAGCGAGAGCATGCACCTGATGTATCTCACCGCCATCGCCGCCGCGACCATCAGCATCGACCTGTGCGCGGCCTACTTCGTGCCCGACGAACTCATCAGCGATGCGCTGCTGGCCGCGCGTGGGCGCGGCGTGCGCGTGCGCGTGCTGCTGCCGGGCGAGCACATCGATTCGGAAACGGTGCGGTTCTCGTCGAAGGCTTCGTGGGGGCCCCTGCTGCAAGGCGGCGTCGAGATCCACGAGTACCGCCCCACCATGACCCACGTGAAGCTGCTGGTGGTGGACGGCGAGCTGGTCTCTGTGGGCTCGACCAACTTCGACATGCGTTCGTTCCGGCTCAACGACGAGGCCAGCCTCAACGTCTACGACCGCGGTTTCGCGGCGAAGATGACCGCGGTGTTCGAGCGCGACCTGGAGCAGGCGAAGCAGTACGACTACGCGATGTGGTCGCGCCGGCCGCTCCGGGACAGGTTCATCGAAACCGTGATGCGGCCGATCCGATCGCAGATCTGACCCGGCGGCATCACGTCCAGTCGGTGATGCCTTCGCGGCGATAGACCTCGGCGAAGGACGGCAATGCCTTCATCCGCGCCGCGTGCACGGCGAGCGGCGCCCAGTCGTCGCTGGGACGCGGCATGTTGCGCGACCAGCGCATCAGCATGGTCAGCAGGAAGTCGGCGGCGCTGCGCCGCTCGCCGAGCAGGTACGGACCGCCCGCGGCGAGGTGGTCGGCCAGCTGCTGCCAGGCCTCCTCCAGTACCGCGCGCGCCGATGCGCGCACGCGTTCCGCGTTCTGCGGGCCGGCAGGCTCGTCCGGATAGAACCAGTCGCGGTAGGCCGGCATCAGCGTGTAGGCGCAGAACAGCATCCAGCGGTAGTAGTCGCCCCGCGCGGGCGCGCCGACGCCCGGCGCCAGCCCGGCCTGCGGATGGAGGTCGGCGAGCTGCATGACGATCGCCGCCGACTCGGTCAGCACCTGCCCGTCCATCATCAGCGCGGGCACCCGCCCCTGCGGATTGATCGCGAGATAGTCCGGCGACTTCTGCTCGCGCCGGTCGAAGTCGAGCATGCGCAGTTCGTGTTCGACGCCGAGCTCGATCAGCAACCAGTGGACGACGAGGGACGCGGTGCTGGGAGAACCGTAGAGGACGATCGACATGGACTTCACGCGCATCGGGGATGCCGCGATTATCGCCTGCGCCTGCGTCGTCGAACACCGGGCGATTCCCGTGCGTTCCGGCGCGCCGGCCGGACGCGGCCAGCCTGCGATTGCCCCCGCGCCAGGAAAGTGCGCAGTGCGGGATTCCTCACCCGCTGCGCGAGTTCGGAATGACAGGCCTTTTTGCAGTCGAAATGACAGCCCTTACCAGTTGAAATGACAGCCCTTCTCAGTCGGAACGACAGGCATTTTCTTCCAGTTGGAGCGACGGGCCCTATTCGGTCGTTCTGCAGGACACCTGTCATTTCGATCGAAGGAAGAAATCCACCTACCGGCCGCGCGATGCTCAGGCGATCTCGACCACCGGGATCCTCCCGATCCTGGCCTGCCATTCCCGCGGCCCGGTGACGTGCACCGACGTGCCGTTCGAATCGACCGCTACCGTCACCGGCATGTCGCGCACCTCGAACTCGTAGACCGCCTCCATGCCCAGGTCCTCGAACGCGACCACCCGCGCCGCGCGGATCGCCTTCGACACCAGATAGGCCGAGCCGCCGACCGCCATCAGGTACACCGAGCGGTGCTTCCTGATCGCCTCCAGCGCCGCGGGGCCACGTTCTGCCTTGCCGATCATGCCCAGCAGGCCGGTCTGGGCCAGGACCTGCTCGGTGAACTTGTCCATGCGCGTGGCCGTGGTCGGGCCGGCCGGGCCGACGACTTCGCCCTGCACCGGATCGACCGGGCCGACGTAATAGATGAAGCGGCCCTTGAGGTCGACCGGCAGCGGTTCGCCCCGGTCGAGCATGTCGACCATGCGCTTGTGGGCGGCGTCGCGGCCGGTGAGCATTTTCCCGTTGAGCAGCAGCACCTCGCCGGGTTTCAAGGTGGCGATCTCCTCACGGGTGATGGTGTCGAGGTTCACCCGGCGCGCGTTCTGCGGGTTGTAGGTCAGCTTCGGCCAGTCCTCCAGCGAGGGCGGGTCGAGCGCGACCGGGCCACTGCCGTCGAGGGTGAAGTGCGCATGGCGCGTGGCCGCGCAGTTCGGGATCATCGCCACCGGGAGGTTGGCCGCGTGGGTCGGGTAGTCCCTGACCTTGATGTCCAGCACCGTGGTCAGGCCGCCCAGGCCCTGGGCGCCGATGCCCAGCGCGTTGACCTTCTCGTACAGCTCCAGGCGCAGTTCCTCGGCGCGGCTGGACGGGCCGCGCGCGATCAGGTCCTGGATGTCGATCGGCTCCATCAGCGCTTCCTTGGCCAGCAGCATCGCCTTCTCGGCGGTGCCGCCGATGCCGATGCCGAGCATGCCCGGCGGACACCAGCCCGCGCCCATGGTCGGCACCGTCCTCAGTACCCAGTCGACGATCGAGTCGGACGGGTTGAGCATCGCGAACTTCGACTTCGCCTCGGAACCGCCGCCCTTGGCCGCGACGATCACGTCGACGGTGTTGCCGGGGACGATCTTCATGTTGACCACGGCCGGCGTATTGTCCTTCGTGTTCTGGCGCCTGCCGGCCGGATCGGCCAGCACCGAGGCGCGCAGCTTGTTGTCAGGGTGGTTGTAGGCACGGCGCACGCCCTCGTTGACGGCGTCCTCGAGCGAGCCGGTGAAACCTTGCCAGCGCACGTCCATGCCGACTTCGAGGAACACTGTGACGATGCCGGTGTCCTGGCAGATCGGTCGGTGCCCTTCGGCGCACATGCGCGAGTTGATCAGGATCTGCGCCATCGCGTCCTTGGCCGCGGGCGACTCCTCGCGCTCGTACGCGGCGGCGAGGTTCCGGATGTAGTCGACCGGGTGGTAGTAGCTGATGTACTGGAGGGCGTCGGCGATCGACTGGATCAGGTCGTCCTGCTTGATCGTGCTGGTAGAAGCGAGGGTCACGGCTGGCTCGGCGGCTTGCGGGAACGCCCATTTTAGCTGCCCGGAGCGCGCTCGCCCCGTTCCTGCGGGTTCAAGGGCGCATCAATTTTTTCCGCCGGCCGGAAGGGCACGGCATCGGGCGCGCCCGCTGCTCGCCCCCGCGCTGCGGGAAAATTCTGGTTCTTCTCCCAACCGAGGGGAGCTGGATGCAATAGGGAAGAAGCGCCACGTCCGGGCTTCGGACTGACGCCACGCCCTGTCGCCCGGGGATCGCTTTTCGCTCGGTCAGGGCCGCTGCGCGGTCCGGCCCGGCACAGCGCGCCGGGCGCTCGCGTGGATGCGCGGCATGCCGCGCAAGCCATCCACGCTCTCCCTGCCCTGACTCGCGCGCAAAACATCCATGTTTTGCTTGTCGCGATCCCCAGCCGCCAGGACGCGGCTCACTGCGACTGATGCTGCGATGGCTCGATGGCGCGCATTTTTCGAAACCACGCCAGTGACTGGCCGATGGTCGTTCCGGGGCGGGGGTTGCGGAGAGCAGCGCATGGATGCGCTGCGGCGGCGAGTCAGCCATGGGTGAGCACGGACGTCTGCGCGGCACTGCCGCGCGGCCGTGCGAACGCCCGGCGCGCTGCGCCGGGCCGGACCGCGGAGCGGACTGACCGAGCCGAAGAGTAACCCCCGGCCCGGGACGACTCCCCGCCGCAGGCCTGATCCAGATCGCTTGCAACCCAGCTGAACTCCCTCGAATGGGAGAAGAAGCAAAATTCTGAGGGGCTCCGCCCGCGCCTCGCGGCCACCCTCGCACCCTCACCCTGCGTCAGACGCGCCCACGTGGCGGCGCGGCGGTGGACCCACGCAGCATCAGGCGGAAGTCCAGGGTCTGCTGGTGCGGCACCTCCACCCCCTCGATGATGGCCAGCAGGAGCCTGGCCGCGCGGACGCCGATCTCCCGCATGGGCTGGCTGATCGTGGTCAGCGGCGGGCTCAGGTAGCGCGAGGACGCCAGGTCGTCGAAACCGACCACGGAAAAATCCTGCGGCACGCGGACGTCCAGGTCCCGGCACGCCGCGAGCACGCCCAACGCCATCTGGTCGCTGAAACAGAACGCGGCGGTGGGCGCAGGCGCCTGGGCCAGGAACTTCGTCGCAGCCGCGTGGCCGGACTCCACCGAGAAGTCGCCGGGGACCGTCGTCAGCAGGTCCAGGCGGCCGTGCGCCCTGGCCGCGGCCATGGCTCCTTCCAGGCGCTGCCGGTGCAGCGGGTTGTCGGGAGGGCCACCCACCACGGCGACCCGCGCGTGCCCCAGCGCATACAGGTGCTCCATCGCCGTGCGCGCCGCGGCCGCGTTGTCGATGTGGACGCTGGGAATCCCCAGCGTCGGTTCGAACTCGCATCCGTTGACCACCGGCGCCTTCGCGCCGAGCTGCCGGACGATCTCCCGTGCGGTCGGCGGCAGCCGGTGGCCGAGGACGATCATGCCGTCGGCCTGGTTGCGCGGCAGCATCTGCGCGTAGCGCTCCTCGCGCTCCGCCTGGTGTTCGGTATCGCCGAGCAGGACCGCGTAGCCGGCCGCCTGCGCGGCCTCCTCCGCACCCTTGAGGATCTGCGCGAAGAACGGGTTGCCGATGTCCGGGACCGTGATCAGGATCTTGCCGCTGCGCTGGGTCTTGAGCGTCCGGGCCGACGCGTTGGGGACATAGCCCAGCGCGGCGGCGGCCTGCTCGATGCGCCTTCGCGTGTCCGGCAGGACCTTTTCGGGCCGCGAGAGCGCGCGGGACACGGTGCCCGCCGAGACGCCCACGTGCCTGGCGATGTCGTAGATGGTGGCCATGTCCCCGTCCCCGGATGCGCGCGATGCAGTGCACAACGCGTGCCCCGATCATCGCATGCTAGGATCGGATGCAATCGATTGCATCAGGTCATTCGGCATGCGGACACTGCAGGGCCCGGCGCTGTTCCTGGCCCAGTTCATCGGCGGCGAGCCTCCGTTCGACCGCCTGGACACCCTGGCCCAATGGGCCGCCGGACTGGGCTATCGCGGCGTGCAGGTGCCGACCAGCGCGCCGCACATCTTCGATCTCGCCCGGGCCGCGGAGAGCCAGGTCTACTGCGACGACCTCGCCGGCATGCTGGCCGGCCACGGGATCCGGATCACCGAACTGTCCACCCACCTGCAGGGCCAGCTGGTGGCCGTGCACCCGGCCTATGACGCGCTGTTCGACGGCTTCGCCCCGGAAGACCGGCGCGGCAACCCGGCCGCGCGGCAGGCCTGGGCGGTGGAACAGCTGAAGCTGGCGGCGCAGGCCAGCCAGCGCCTGGGCCTCACCGCGCACGCCACCTTCTCCGGCGCACTGGCCTGGCCGTACTTCTATCCCTGGCCGCAGCGTCCGTCCGGCCTGGTCGACGAGGCCTTCGCCGAACTCGGCCGCCGCTGGCGCCCGATCCTCGACGCCTTCGACGACTGCGGGGTGGACCTGTGCTACGAGATCCATCCGGGCGAGGACCTGCACGACGGCGCGACCTTCGAGCGGTTCCTGGACGCGGTCGACCACCATCCGCGCGCCAAGATCCTCTACGACCCCAGCCACCTGCTGCTGCAGCAGATGGACTACCTGGGCTTCATCGACCGCTACCACGCGCGCATCGGCATGTTCCACGCCAAGGACGCCGAGTACCGCGCCGACGCGCGCAGCGGCGTCTATGGCGGTTACCAGGGCTGGATCGACCGCCCGGGCCGGTTCCGCTCGCTCGGAGACGGGCAGGTCGACTTCAAGGCGATCTTCTCGAAGCTGGCCCAGTACGATTTCCCGGGCTGGGCGGTCGTGGAGTGGGAGTGCTGCCTGAAGCACCCGGAGGACGGCGCGCGCGAGGGCGCGGCCTTCGTGCGCGAGCACCTGATCCGCGTGACCGAACGCGCCTTCGACGACTTTGCCGATGGCGGCGCCGACCCGAAGGCGCTGCGCGGCATGCTGGGGCTTTGAATCCATACCGCGTGATGCGGGCAACACCCTGGGAGGGGATGCAATGACGGCCACGATGTCGCGCCTTGGCGTGATGATGTTCCTGCAGTTCTTCATCTGGGGCGCCTGGTTCGTGACCCTGGGCACGTACCTGGTCAATGGCCCCCTGCAGGCCAGCGCCAGCCAGGTGGCGACCGCGTTCCTCAGCCAGTCGGTCGGCGCGATCGTCGCGCCGTTCCTGGTCGGGCTGATCGCCGACCGCTACTTCGCCGCGCAGCGCATCCTCGCCCTGCTGCACCTGGCCGGCGCGGCGCTGATGTGGGGCGCGTCGACGGCCACCAGCTTCAACGCGTTCTCCGGGTTCGTGTTCGGCTACATGCTGCTGTTCATGCCGACCCTGGCGCTGGCCACCAGCATCGCGATGCGGCACATGCAGTCGCCGGAGAAGCAGTTCCCGCCGGTGCGCGTGGCCGGCAGCATCGGCTGGATCGTCGCCGGCGTGCTCATCGGCTGGCTGGGCTGGGAGCAGACCCAGCGCCTGGACTTCACCTTCAGGATGGCCGCGATCGCTTCGGCGGTGCTGGGCCTGTACGCGCTGACCCTGCCGCACACGCCGCCGCTGGCGCGCGAGCGGGGTGCGAAGCTGGGCGAGATCCTCGGGCTGGATGCGGCGCTGCACCTGCTCAAGTCGCGCGCCTACCTGGTGTTCTTCCTCGCCTCGATCGCGATCTGCATCCCGCTGTCGTTCTACTACAACTTCACCAACCCCTTCCTCAACGACGTCGGCGTGCGCGGCGCGGCCGGGCTGCAGTCATTGGGCCAGGTGTCCGAAGTGCTGCTGATGCTGGCCATGCCGTTCCTGTTCGTGCGCCTGGGAGTGAAGGTGATGCTGGCGGTGGGCATGGGCGCGTGGGTGCTGCGCTACGTGATGTTCGCCTTCGGCGACGCGGACGCGGGCTTCGCGCTGCTGGTGATCGGCATCGTGCTGCACGGCATCTGCTACGACTTCTTCTTCGTCACCGGTCAGATCTACACCGATGCGCACGCCGGGCAGAAATTCCGCAGCAGCGCGCAGGGTTTCATCACCCTGGCCACCTACGGCGTGGGCATGCTGATCGGCACCTTCCTGTCGGGCGCGGTCGTGGAGCACTACACCACCGACGCCGGCCCGGATTGGGAGCGGATCTGGCTGTTCCCGGCCGGGGTCGCGTTCGTGGTGCTGGTGGCCTTCCTGTTCCTGTTCCGCGAAGGGCGGACGGCGGCGCCTGCCGCTTCGCCCGCGCACTGAGGGCCGCGCCATGGGTACGCTGGGAGTCGCCATCGTCGGCACCGGCATGATCGGTGCGGTGCACCGCCGCGCGGCGGTGCTGGCCGGCGCCACCGTGCGCGGCGTGGCCGCGTCCTCGCCCGCGCGTGCGCAGGAAGTGGCGCAGGCCTGGGGCGTGGCCCGGGGCTATGGCGGAATCGAGGACGTGATCGCCGACCCGCAGGTGCAGGTCGTGCATGTGTGCACGCCCAACCACCTGCACCGGTCGATGGCGCAGGCGGCGCTGGAGGCCGGCAAGCACGTGGTCTGCGAGAAGCCGCTGGCCACCACCCTGGAAGACGCGCGCGCCCTGGCCGCGCTGGCCGCGTCCACCGGGCAGGTGGCCACGGTGCCCTTCGTCTACCGTTACCACCCGGTGGTGCGCGAGGCGCGTGCGCGCATCGCCGCGGGCGATCTGGGACCGCTGCGCCTGATCCACGGCAGCTACCTGCAGGACTGGCTGCTGGATCCGGCCAGCAACAACTGGCGCGTGGATCCGGCGCTGGGCGGCGCATCGCGCGTGTTCGCCGACATCGGCTCGCACTGGTGCGACCTGGTGGAGTGGGTGGGCGGCGAGCGCTTCGCCGAAGTCAGCGCGGTGTTCGAAACGGTGATCGCCGAGCGCGGCGTGGCGACCGGCAAGAGCTTCACCACGCCGGCCGCCGGCGGCGACACCCAGGCCGTGTCCAGCGAGGACGTGGCCGCGGCCATGTTCAGGACCGGCAACGGCACGCTGGCGACCGTCACCGTCAGCCAGGTCTCGGCCGGGCGCCGCAACCGCCTGTGGTTCGAGATCGACGGGGCGAAGGCCAGCGTGGCGTTCGACCAGGAGGACTGCGAGCGGCTGTGGATGGGCTATCCCGACCAGCGCGAGGAAGTGTTCGTGCGCGGGCCGGGCGCCGGCAGCGCTGAGCAACGGCGGCTGTCGGTGCTGCCCGCCGGCCATGCGCAGGGCTATGCCAACTGTTTCGAGGCCTTCGTCGCCGACACCTACCGGGCGATCGCGGACGAACGCCCGGAGGGCCTGCCGACTTTCGAGGACGGCCTGCGTTCGGCGCTGATCGTCGATCGCGTCATCGCTTCGTCGAGGTCGCGCGCATGGATGCCGATCGCCTGAATTCCTGCGGCGCGCCGGGACCCCTCCCTGGCCGCGCCGGTATCCTTTGCCTGCAGCGCGTCAAGGCAATGCTTAAAAGTCCGGTTTGTCGTTCCGAACGCAGTGAGAAGAGCTTCACAACGGCCAAGCCGGTCAACGTCGGAAGTGAACGGCATGGATTTCTCGCTACGCTCGAAATGACAATTTTTCAGTGTTGCCTTAAGCGCGGGGCGGATTCCATTCGCCGTTACCGCAATCTCCGGAGGACACCATGACAACCCGTACCCTGCGCACGATCGCGATCGCCGCACTCGCGCTCTGCACCGCCCTGCCCGCCTGGGCGCAACCGGGCGATGCCACCGCCAAGCCCATCGCCGTGCAGATGTACACGCTGCGCAACGCCGGCTCGCTCGAAGACCAGCTGAAGATCGTCCACGACGCCGGCGTCCGCGCGGTGGAGACGGTCGGCACGCAGAACGTCCCCGCCGCGGAGCTGAAACGGCTGCTGGACAAGTACGGGATCGAACCGATCGCGGCCCACGTGGCGCTGTCCGACCTGCGCGGCGACCTCGACGCGATGGCGGCGTCCCACCGCGCCATCGGCAACAGCATGCTGGTGGTGCCCTGGCTGCAGGAAGAGCAGCGGCCGACCGACGCGGAAGGCTGGCGCGCCCTGGGCAGGGAACTGGGCGCCCTGGCCGGACGCCTGCAGCCGCTGGGCATGCGGCTGGCGTACCACAACCACGAGTTCGAGCTGGTCGAATACGACGGCACGACGGGGCTCGAGCTGCTGTTCGAAGCCGCGGGGCCGGCGCTCGCGGTCGAACTGGACCTGGCCTGGGTGGCGCGCGCCGGCCACGACCCGGCTGAGTTCCTCGGCAGGTTCCCCGGGCGCGTGTACGCGGTCCACGCCAAGGACAACGCGCCGGAGGGCCAGGCGCAGGACGAACAGGGCTTCACCGCCCTGGGCCGGGGCGTGCTCGACTGGAATGCGATCCTTCCCGCCGCGGCCGACGCCGGCGTGCAGTGGTACATCATCGAGCACGACCTTCCGCGCGACGCCGCCGCCGTCGTGCGGACGGGCGCGGCCTTCCTCGCCGAACACCTGCCATCCGATAACCAGCTGAGCAGGCAGGAACAGGCCGACGGCTGGCAACTCCTGTTCGATGGCAAGGACCTGTCGCAGTGGCGCAACTTCAAGCAGGACGGGCTGGGCGACAAGTGGATCATCGAGGATGGCGCCATCAAGCTGACCGGCGCAGACGGCGGCGACATCCTGACCAAAGCCCGTTACCAGGATTTCGACCTCCGGCTGGACTGGAAGATCTCGGAAGTCGGCAACAGCGGCATCTTCATCCTGGCGGATGAAACCGGCGAGCACATCTACTCGCACGCGCCGGAAATCCAGATCCTTGACAACGAGCGCCATCCGGACAACAAGCTCGACACCCACCTGTCCGGCTCCCTGTACGACATGATCGCCTCGCCCAAGGCCTCGCACCGGCTCGCCGGCGAGTGGAACCGGGTGCGCATCCTGCTCGACCAGGGCCAGCTGACCATCTGGCAGAACGGCGTGCAGACCGCATCGGTGGAGATCGGCAGCGCGGAGTGGAAGCGGCTGGTGGCGGCCAGCAAGTTCGCCGACTGGGCGGGGTTCGCCGCCAACAGCAGCGGCCATATCGGCCTGCAGGACCACGGCGACGTGGTGTGGTTCAAGAACCTCAAGATCAAAGAACTGAAGCGATGAACGATTTCGCCCACACCGTGCTGGTCGTCGGCTCCGGCGCCGGCGGCGCCATGGCCGCGTACGAGTTGACCCGCCAGGGCCACAAGGTGCTGCTGCTCGAAGCCGGCCGCCACTACGATCCGACCACGGAAACGCCGATGTTCCGGCCCAATGGCGACGCACCGCTGATGGGCGCGTCCACGCCGGACAAGGACTTCGGCTTCTACGATTCCACGGTGGGCGGCGGCTGGGAGGTGCCGGACGAGCCCTACACCACCGCCGAAGGCACCGAGTTCCTGTGGTGGCGTGCACGCATGCTGGGCGGCCGCACCAACCACTGGGGCCGGTACGCGCTGCGTTTCAGCGAACACGACTTCAAGGCAAAGAGCCGGGACGGCCTCGGCGCCGACTGGCCGTTCGAGTACGACGAGATCGCGCCCTGGTACGACAAGACCGAAGCGCTGGTGGGCGTGTGCGGCACCAATACCGGCCTGGACGACATGCCGCCGTCGTCGGACGGGGTCCTGCAGCCGGCCCCCACGCCACGGATACCGGAACTGCTGATCGCCGCCGCGGCGAAGAAGCACGGCATCGAGGCAGCGCCGATGCACCGGGCCATCCTGACCCGGGCGCTGGACCAGCGCGCGCCCTGCTTCTGGGCCACTCCGTGCGGCTACGGCTGCTCGATCGGCGCCGCGTTCCAGACCACCACCTCGCTGCTGCCGATGGCGCAGGCGACCGGCCACCTGCGGGTCATCACCGATGCCATGGTCAAGACCGTGACCACCGATGCCGGCGGACAAGTCACGGGCGTGACGTATATCGACAAGAAGAGCGGCAGCGAACGGCAGGTGGACGCGAAGGTGGTGGTCCTGGCCGCCAGCGCCTGCGAGACGGCGCGCATCCTGCTCAACTCGAAAACCGAACGCCACCCGGCCGGACTCGCCAATTCCAGCGGCCAGGTCGGCCGGAACCTGATGGACTCCACCGGCGCGGGCCTGTCGGCGCTGGTGCCGGCCCTGATGGACCGGCCGCGTTACAACGAGGACGGCCACACCGCCAACCACCTGTTCATTCCCTGGTGGGGCCACCAGGCGCATGCCGACAAGGAACTGGATTTCCCGCGCGGCTACCACTTCGAACTGGGCGGACGCTTCGCCGAGCCGGGCGCCTACGTGAGCGGCGACCTGCAAGGCTACGGCACCGCGCTGAAACAGCAGGTGCGCGCGCACTACGGCGCCTACGTGCACTTCGCGCTCCGTGGCGAGATGCTGCCGAACGACGACTGCTACATGGACATCGACCCGAGCGTCACGGACAAATGGGGCATCCCGGTGCCGCGTTTCCACTGGAAATGGTCCGAGCACGAACTCAAGCAGGTCGAGCACGGCCTCAAGACCGCGAAGGCCATCCTGGAAACCATGGGCGCGACCGTCGGCGAGTTGCCTGCCGCGGAAGAGGCGATCAAGAAGGGCGGCGAGATCATCCACGAGGTCGGCACCACCCGGATGGGCGACTCGCCCGAGGACTCGGTGACCAACCAGTGGGGCCAGACCTGGGACTGTCCGAACCTGTTCGTGATGGACGGCGGCGTGTTCGCCTCCAACCCGCACAAGAACTGCACCCTGACCATCATGACGCTGGCGATGCGCAACAGCGCCTGGCTGGCCGACCAACTCAAGGCGGGGGCGCTGTGATGCGGAACCCAGACGACCAGGGCATTGCCGCCCGAACCGACAGCGACGCACCTGCGTACGCGAACAAGCTGAGCCGGCGCGATTCGCTCAAGCTGCTGGCCGCGCTGGCGGCAAGCGCCATGCTGCCTGCATTGTCCGCCTGCGGGTCGCCATCGACGGGAGATGCCCCCGACGGCCTCGCGGATGCGGGACATTGGCCCGAGCTGGACCTGCAGCCGGTGACGGCCAGCGGTTACGGCAAGGATCCGGACCTGATCACGCCGCCTGAAGCGCCCTGGCCGCTGACGTTGACGCCGGACCAGCTGTCGCTGCTGGCATTGCTGTCGGACATCATCGTCCCGGCGGAAGGCAAGTCGCCGTCGGCGTCCGCCGTGCAGGTGCCGACGGTGATCGACGAATGGGTGAGTGCGCCCTACCCCGACCAGCAGCAGGACCGGCTGACCGTGCTGTCGGCCCTCGCCTGGCTCGACGACGAAGCCGCCCTGCGCTTCTCGCAGCCGTTCGCGACGCTGGCCACGGCGCAGCAGCTGGCGATCATCGACGACATCGCCTATCGCAACGACCAGACTCCGCGGCAGTTCCAGCGCATGGCCGAGGCCTTCGCCCGGCTGCGCAACCTGGTCCTGGCCGCCTACTTTTGCACGCCGGACGGCATGGAAGACATCGGCTACATGGGCAACGTGGCGATCGCCGGGGACTACCCCGGGCCGACGCCGGAGGCCTACCGTCATCTGGAGACGGTGCTGGCGGACCTCGGGCTGAGCGAGTTCGCGTATCCCGTGGGCTGACCGTCGTGCCCGGCACCCGGGCAGCGCGCGACCGTGCCCGGGTCGCGCATGCTGCCCGGATCGTACCCGGCGCCCGCGCGCCGCTAGAGTTCCCGCACCCAGATGTTGCGGAAGCTGACCTCGGAGTCGTGGTCCTGCAGATAGATCGGGGCGCAGCCGTGCGGGGCGTAGCTGGGCGGACCGCGGTATTCGGTGGTGCCGGCGATGACGGTGTCGTCCTGCACCAGCACGCCGTTGTGCAGCACGGTGATGCGCGCGGGTGCCAGCAGGCCGCCGCCATCGGAGAAGCGCGGGGCCTTCCAGATCACTTCGTAGGACTGCCACTCGCCCGGCGGGCGCGAGGCGTTCACCAGCGGGATGGCCTGCTTGTAGATCGAGGCCGCCTGGCCGTTGGGATAGGTGGGATTGTCGTGGCTGTCGAGCACCTGCAGCTCGTACATCTCCTGCAGGAAGACGCCGCTGTTGCCGCGGTTCTGGCCGTCGACGCCGCGGGTCTGCGCCGGGCTGCGCCACTCGATGTGCAGCTGGATGTCGCAGAAGCGCTGGCGGGTGCGGATGCCCCTACTGCCGGGCACCACGGTGACGGCGCCATCGGCCACCTTCCACGGCGCATCGCCGCCCTGCTCCGACTCCCACGCCGCCAGGCCGCTGCCGTCGAACAGCACCACCGCATCCGATGGCGCCGCGCCCACGGGCGTGGCCACCACCGGCGGTACCGGGGTCCAGGCTTCGGTCTTCGCCGGATCGGCCGAGGGATCGTGGGCAAGCGCAGCGGCACTGGCCAACATGCCACCGGTGAGCAGGAGCGCGCGTGCGGCCACGCGGTCGCGCCGCGAGCGGGGGCAGCGGCCGCGCATCATCGTGTCGCCCATGCCGGCGTGCCGGGTTCGTAGGGCAGGTCGCCGTCGTAGCCCCCGGGCACCGGGTCGTAGCGCAGCACCTCGGTGGCGCCCACCTTCGAGGTGAAGAAGCTGAAGAGCACCAGCTGCTTGATCATCGTGAAGGCGTGCACCCCGCTCCCGCTGCCGGATCCGTCGGCGGCCACCCATGCCCGACGCGCCTGTTCCACCGCCTCTCGGTCCAGGGCGGTGAGCATTTCCAGGCGGGCCGCGGGCGGCAAGGCCATGAAGCTTCCGTCGGCACGACGGTCCAGGTCGGCCAGCCCAGCGCGGAAGGCGGCCTGGTCCTCGGGGGTGTAGCAGTCGGTGACGAAGCGCGCCATGAACGCCCCCACCTCCGCGTCCTTCGCGCCGGGCGTATCGGTGCGCGGGATGATCGATTCGGCGATCTCGTCCAGCAACGCGATGTCTTCGGCGGTAAAGTCCGCGCCCGCCTGCGGAACCGGCGCCTGCCCGAGCACGAAGGCCGGCATGCCGACCATCGCCACGCCGGTGGCGGACGCGATCATCTTCAGCAGTCCGCGACGATCCATCACAGGTTCCCCGCCTTGAGTTCGCGCACCGCATGGTCGGCGGCGCGCGCGGTCAGCGCCATGTAGGTCAGCGACGGATTGACGCAGCTGGCCGAGGTCATGCAGGCGCCGTCGGTCACGTACACGTTGGGCGCATCCCACACCTGGTTGTGCCCGTTGAGCACCGAACTCTTCGGGTCGCGCCCCATGCGCGCGGTGCCCATCTCGTGGATCGCCCGGCCGGGGGCGGGTTCGGCTTCGTAGGTCCGCACGTCGCGAACGCCCGCCGCCTCCAGCATCTCGGCAGCATCGGCAGCCATGTCCTTGCGCATGGCGCGTTCGTTGTCGCGGATCGACACGTCCATCGCCAGCACCGGCAGGCCCCACTTGTCCTTGGTGTCGTGGTCCAGGCGGATGGTGTTGTCGTGGTAGGGCAGCATCTCGCCGAACGCAGTCATGCCGATGCTCCAGTCGCCAGGCACGCTCGCGGCCTGCTTCAGGCCCGCGCCGATGCCCATTTCGGCGACGCTGCGCGACCAGTCCTGGCGGCTCGCGCCGCCCTGGTAGCCGAAGCCCCGCAGATAGTCGCGGCGGTCGCTGCCGACGTTGCGGAAGCGCGGGATGTAGAAGCCGCAGGGACGGCGCCCGGAGTAGTACCTGTCCTCGAAGCCGTCGACGACGCCCTGGGCGCCGGCCTCGAAATGATGGTCCATGACGTTGTGGCCCAGCTCGCCGGACGAAGACCCCAGCCCGCCCTCCCACACGTCGGTGGCCGAGTTCATCAGCACCCAGGTCGAGTTGAAGCTCGATGCGTTGAGGAAGATGACATTGGCCGTGTACCCGTAGGTCTGGCCGTTCTCCGCATCGACGACCTCCACGCCGCGTGCGCGCTTGCGATCCTTGTCGTACAGCACCTGCCGGACGATCGAAAACGGGCGCAGGGTGAGGTTGCCGGTCTGCATCGCCGCCGGCAGGGTGGCCGACTGGGTCGAGAAGTAGGCGCCATAGGGGCAGCCCAGGATGCACTTGTTGCGGTACTGGCAGTTGGCCCGGCCCTGTTCGGGTCGCGGTTCGGTGATGTTGGCGGTGCGGGAGTGGATCATGTGGCGGCTGCCGCCGAAGGCCTTGCGGATGCGCGCGGCCACGTCCTTCTCGACCACGTTCAGCGGCACCGGCGGCAGGAACTTGCCATCGGGCAGCACGTCCAGGCCCTCGACCGTGCCGGCGATGCCGGCGAACGTCTCGACGTGGTCGTACCAGGGCGCGAGGTCCTCGTAGCGGATCGGCCAGTCGATGGCGATGCCCTCGCGCGCGTTGGCCTCGAAGTCGAGCTGCGAGAGGCGGTAGCTCTGCCGGCCCCACATCAGCGAGCGCCCGCCGACGTGGTAGCCGCGGAACCAGTCGAAGCGCTTGGTTTCGGTGTACGGGCAGTCCTTCTCGTCGGCCCACATCCCGTAGGTACTCTCGGACAGCGGGTAGTCACGGCGCAGCACCGGGTGCGCCTGCTTCATCGCCTGCGTGGGCACGTTGCGATGCGGGTAGTCCCAGGCCTCCTTGTGCGCGTTGACGTAGTCCTTGATGTGCTCGATGTTGCGCCCGCGCTCGAGCATCAGCACCTTGAGTCCCTTCTCGGCCAGTTCCTTGGCGGCCCAGCCGCCGCTGATGCCCGAGCCGACGACGATCGCGTCGTAATGATTGTTCGCCATTTGAGACTGCGTTCCTGGTTGAGGCGGTGGTTACACGTCGCAGAGGCGGACCGCCTCGCGCAGCGAGGCGACCGGGTCCGGCGCCGACGGCATGAATTCCTGTGCGATGAATCCGTCGAATCCGGTGTCGCGGATCGCGCGGCAGATCGCCGGGTAGTTCAGCTCCTGATCCTCGCCGATCTCGTGCCGCCCGGGCACGCCGGCGGTGTGGTAGTGCACGAACCAGCGATGGTTGCGGCGGATGGTGGCGATGATGTCGCCTTCCATGATCTGCATGTGGTAGATGTCGTAAAGCAGGCCGAAGTGGTCCGAACCGAGCGTCTCGCACAGTTCGACGCCCCAGGCGGAGCGGTCGCACAGATAGTCGGGGTGGTCGACCCGCGAGTTCAGCAGTTCCATCACCAGCCTGACGCCCCGCTTCTCCGCATGGCCGAGGATGCGCTTGAGGCCGGCGGCCGAATTGGCCAGGCCTTCGGCCGGATCCATGCCGCCGCGGTTGCCGGAAAAGCAGATCAGGTTGCGGTAGCCGGCATCGGCCACCAGGTCGATGTGGCGGGTGTAGCGCGCCACCAGCGCGTCGTGGAAGCGGGTGTCGGCGAACCCCTGCTCCAGCCCGAGTTCGGCGCCGTTGCACATCGAGCTGTGCACGTCGTGCGCCTTCAGGGCGGGCCAGTCGTCCGGGCCGACGAGGTCGATGGCGGAAAAGCCGATCTGCTTCACGGTCCGGCACAGCTCGGCGATCGGCGTCTGCCCGAACGTCCAGCGCGCCACCGAATGTTTCAGGTTGGATTTCAGTGGCTGCGCAAGCGAATCGCCTGCGGGCACGAGTCCCGACGCCGCCAGCCCCATCCCGCCCACCATCGTGGCGCGCAGCGCGTCGCGCCGGGTGAATGTGTGCTTCAAGTCCAGCCTCCCCGGGCTTGCCCATGCGGCGGTTCCGGCAATGCGCCGGACCCGGCCAACCATCCGCCGGCCTGGCGATCCTGTCGGCGAGGCATGGAAGATACGTCGCGCGGCCGCCGGGGCAACCGCCGGCAGACAGGTTCATGAATCTTGGTGGCCGGGGCGCGCGCGCGAGGCGCGCCAGCCGCATGCGGCCTGGTCGACGAAATGCCCATGCTCCACCGGCCTCCCAACCGGTACAGACACGCGAATCCGCTCGGATGCAATCGATTGCACGATAACAACAGCGCGCCGGATTGCAAGTTCCCCGGGGGAACCGTCGCCCGTCAGCCAGCGGATCCGGCCTTGAAGCAACCGGCGTGGATGACCCGCGCCCTCGACCCTTCGAAGGGGTCCGCAGCGCTTCCGGGTCCGGCAGCCCGATCGGCACGCGGCACGGTGCTTGCCGCCGCCCGGCGTGCAACGAGCCGGCTTTAAACCCTGGGCCGCGCACCCGCATCGGACTCGATATGCTGATGGCGACGATGAGTGCATCCCCGGAAGAGAGCGGACTCCGCGACCGACCTGGACCACGCGCTGGCGCGGGCATCGGCCGGCGGCGACACGGCGGCGTTCGAGGCGCTGTACCGGCGGCATGCCGGTCGCGTCCACGGCGTGATCCTGCGGCTGGTGGGCCACCAGCACAGTCGCGCCGAGGACCTGACCCAGGAAGCCTTCGTCCGTGCCTGGCAGGCATTGCCGACATTCCGCTTCGAGAGCGCCTTCGGCACCTGGCTGCACCGGCTGGCGGCCAACACCGCGCTGATGGAACTGCGCAGCCGCCGCGCCGCGCCCGGCATGGACAACGACGAGGACGCGATCGACGGCATCGGCACGGCCGATTCCGCCGGCCATGGCACCGCGCTGTCGATGGACCTGGAGCAGGCCGTCGCCAGCCTGCCGCCGCGGGCCCGCGCGGTGCTGGTGCTGTACGACGTCGAGGGCTGGAAACACGAGGAAATCGCCGACACGCTGGAGATGGCGGTCGGCAGTTCCAAGGCACAACTGCACCGCGCGCGCAGGCTGCTGCGCGCGAAGCTGGGAGACCCCGCATGAACCACGACCCCTCCGGTTCCGACCTGCCCGCCGCACTGCGCCTGCGACTGCGCGGCCTGCGGACGGACGCGCCGCCGGCGCTGGCCACGGCTGCAGTCCTGGCGATGGCGATCGGCCTGGGCTGGCAGTTGCGGCCGGATACGCCGGAGTTCGTGCCGGCACCGGCGGATGCCGTGCCGGACGCCTTGCCGGAAGCCTTGCCCGCGCCGCTCGTGGTCGAAGCCGACGCCATGGCCCGCGAATACGAGGGCGCGTTGCTGGAACTGTCCGCCGCGCGACCGCCCACGGCCGAGCCGGCAGCCCTGCTCCACCTCGACGCCAGCGCCGAGGCGGTGCGCGACGCGCTGGCGCAGGATCCCGACGCCCTGTTCCTGCTGCAGCGCCTGCAGCGCATCTACGCCCAGCGCCTGTCGCTGACTCAACGCCTTGCCCGGGCCTGAGCACGGCCCCGTCGCCCCACGTTCCCGAGGAACCCTCCGATGAAATTCCCGATCCCGACCGCAGCCCTGCTGGCCGGAATGGCCATCGCCCCCGCCTTCGCCGCCACTCCGATCGACGAGACCCGTCCGCTCGATCCACGCGGCAACCTGGAAGTCTCCAACGTCAAGGGCCGGATCGAAGTGCGCGCCTGGGACCGGCCCGAGGTGCACATCACCGGCAGCCTCGGCGATGGCGTCGAACGGCTGCAGATCGAGGGCGACCGCAACAGCCTCGAAGTCCGGGTGCGCTACCCGCGCAACGGCCGCAATGCCGAACCGACCACCCTGCTGCTCAGCGTGCCACGGCAGGTGGACCTGGAGATCGAGGGCGTCGCCGTGGACATCGACGTGGCCGGCGTCGCCGGCGGCGAACTGGACATCAGCAGCGTCAGCGGCGAGGTGGTCGCGGTCGGTGCCCCGCGCGAGGCCGACATCGGCAGCGTCAGCGGCAACCTGCAGCTCAACCTCAACAGCCACAAGCTGGACCTGGAGAGCGTGAGCGGCAACGTCTCGCTGCGCGGGCGCATCGACGGCGAGATCTCCGCCGAAACGGTCTCGGGCGACATCCGCATCGAGACCCGCGGCGAGGCCGCCCGCCGGCTCAGCACCAGCAGCGTCTCCGGAAACGCCAGCTACACCGGCGGCCTGGCCGAAGGCGGCCGCATCAGCGCGGAGTCGGTGAGCGGCGACATCCGCCTGGCGCTGCCGGAATCGCTCTCCGCTCGCGTCCACGCGGAAAGCTTCAGCGGCGACCTGCGCGCGCCCGGTGCGCGGATCGACAAGCCGAAGTACGGTCCCGGCTCGAGTTTCGAGCACACCTACGGCAGCGGTTCGGGCGAGATCCACGTAGAGACGTTCTCGGGCAGCGCCGAACTGGTCCTCGAGTAGCGCTCCGCAGGCGGACGCTGCGACCGGGCGAGAATCCGGGGCATGCGATCGCACCCGCGTCCGCGGGCATGATGATGGCTCCACCCGCTTCCGCGCCGCCATGCCCGAACTCGTCGTCAGACCTGCCACCGCCGCGCGCTGGCTCGACCTGCAGGCCGTCCTGGGCAGCCGTGGCGCGGCCGCGAAGTGCCAGTGCCAGCGCGCCATCCTGCCGCTGCGCGAATACTGGTACATGCCCAGGGAAATGCGCGAGGCGTTCCTGCGCAAGGAGGTTGGGCGTCGACGGGCGCCGGCCCCCGGGCTGATCGGTTATTCGGGCGAGGAAGCCGTGGGATGGTGCCGACTGGGGCCCCGCAACAGCTTCGCCCCGCTGCGCAATTCGCCGGTTCCCTGGTCGGGCCGCGACGAGGACAGGGACGACGCCGGCGTCTGGGCGGTGGTGTGTTTCGCGGTGCGCGCGGGCCATCGCCGGCAGGGCGTGAGCGGCGACCTGGCGGCCGCGGCGGTCGATTATGCGCGGGCGCGCGGTGCGCGTGCACTCGAGGGTTACCCGATGGCCACCGGTGACGGCGACATCGCGTGGGGCGAACTGCACGTCGGCGGTCGCGGCGCATTCCAGCGCGCGGGATTCCGCGAGGTCTCGCATCCGACGCCACGCCGCTACGTGATGCGGATCGACTTCTGACAGGTCTGGCGGTCATCGCCGCAACGCCGGAGCCGCGATTTTGATGTTTGAAGCATCATGATTGCCATATCAGAATTGCATGGCGAGGGCGGAACCGGCATCATCGAGGTCTTCCTCCCGGACCCGCCATGATCACAGCGCCACAGATGCGCGCCGCCCGCGCCCTGCTCGGCATCGACCAGCGCAGGCTGGCCGAACTGGCCGGCGTGTCGCTGCCGACGATCCAGCGCATGGAAGCCAGCGACGGCACCGTGCGCGGCGTGGTGGGCACGCTGATGAAGGTGGTCGAGGCGCTGGACGCCGCCGGCATCGAGCTGATCGGCAACGAGCAGCCCAGCCGGGGTCGCGGCCGTGGCGTACGCCTGAAGGAACCACCGGAAGGGTGAGCCGATGGCGCGTTTCGACCACCGCGAGTTCCTGCGCCTGTTCGAACCGAAGCTGGTCAGCGTGCTTCGCGAGGGCTATGGCCTGCAGGCGCTCAGGGCCGACGCGATCGCCGGCCTCACCGTGGCGATCGTGGCGCTGCCGCTGGCGATGGCGCTGGCGATCGCGTCCGGCAGCACGCCCGAGACAGGACTGCACACGGCGATCGTCGCCGGGTTCCTGATCTCCGCGCTCGGCGGTTCGCGGGTGCAGATCGGCGGGCCGACGGCGGCGTTCATCCCGGTCGTGTTCGTCGTGATCCAGCAGCACGGCACCGGCGGGCTGATCCTGTGCACGCTGCTGGCCGGCCTGATCCTGGTCGCGGCCGGACTGCTGCGCCTGGGCACGCTGATGCGGTACATGCCGCAGCCGGTGATCACCGGCTTCACCGCCGGGATCGCGGTGAGCATCTTCTCCAGCCAGGTCAAGGATGCGCTGGGCCTGGAGATGGACCAGGTGCCCGCGGAATTCCTCGAACGCTGGAGCGCCTACGGCGAGCGCGCGGCCACGCTGCAGCCGGCGGCGCTGGCGATGACCGTGCTCGGCCTGGCGGTGATCGTCGGCCTGCGCCGCTGGCGGCCGAAATGGCCTGGCTTCCTGATCGCACTGGCGGCGTGCACCCTCGCCACCACGCTGCTGGCGCTGCCGGCCGACACCATCGGCACGCGCTTCGGCGAACTGCCGGCCACGCTGCCGCGTTTCGAGTTTCCGCGCATCCCGTTCGAGCGAACCCTCGAACTGCTGCCGAGCGCGCTCACCATCGCCTTCCTCGCCGGCGTCGAATCGCTGCTCTCGGCAGTGGTCGCCGACGGCATGACCGGCGGTCGCCACCGCTCCAACGGCGAACTGGTCGCGCAGGGGGTGGCCAACGTGGGTTCCGCGCTGTTCGGCGGGCTGCCGGCGACCGGCGCGCTGGCGCGCACCGCCACCAACGTCCGCGCCGGCGGGCGCACGCCGGTCGCCGGCATGCTGCACGCGGTCTTCCTGCTGGCGTTCATGCTGCTGCTGGCGCCGCTGATGCGTTACGTACCGCTGGCGGCGCTCGCGGCGGTGCTGCTGGTGGTGGCGTGGAACATGAGCGAGGTGGAGAACTTCCGCACCACCCTGTCGGCGCCCTGGGGCGACCGGCTGGTGCTGCTGCTGACCTTCTTCCTGACCGTGCTGCTGGACCTGACCATCGCCATCCAGGCCGGCGTGGTCCTCGCCGCCTTCGTCTTCATGTTCCGCATGGCCGAGTCGGTCGAAGTGAGCGCGGGCGCAGGCACCGCCGTGGGCGAAGGCGGCGACCGGGAGCGCGACGCCGACGACGACCTCGGGCAACGCGCGCAGTTGCCCGACGGCGTGGAGGCCTACCGGATCGGCGGCCCCCTGTTCTTCGGTGCCGCCAACCGCCTCGACAACCTGCTCGACCAGTTCTTCGAGCCGCCGAAGGTACTCATCCTGCGCATGCGCCTGGTGCCGGTGATCGACGCCAGCGGGGTGCACGCGCTCAGGGCGCTGGCCGGGCGCTGCCACCGCAAGGGCATCGCGCTGATCATCTCCGGCCTGCAGGACCAGCCGAACCGCGTGGTGGCGAAGATGCGCCTGGAGCAGGCGCCGGGCGAACTGCATTTCGCTTCGGACTTCTCACGCGCGGTGAAGCTGGCGGCATCGATCGTGGGGCGGCACGCGAAGCCGCCCGCATCCGGCGACTGATCGGCGGTCGCCGTTCCACCCGTCCGCCGGGCAGTCGCGGCACAATGCACGAATGGCTTCCGATTCCTCCGCGACCTGCGTCTCCGCCCTGACCATCGCCGGCTCCGATTCCGGCGGCGGCGCCGGCATCCAGGCCGACCTGCGGACCTTCGCCGCCCACCGCGTGCACGGCCTGTCGGCGATCGCCGCGCTGACCGCGCAGCACACGCGCGGCGTCACCGCGGTGCACGTGCCGCCGCTCGCGTTCCTGCGCGCGCAGATCGATGCCTGCTTCGAGGATTTCAGGATCGGCGCGGTCAAGCTCGGCATGCTGGCGAACGCCGGGGTGATCCACGCCGTGGCCGACGCGCTGGAGGCGCATCCGCCGCCCTTCCTCGTGCTCGATCCGGTCATGGTCGCGACCTCCGGCGCCAGGCTGCTGGAACAGGACGCGCTGGACGCACTGCGTACGCGGCTGGTCCCGCGCGCGGACCTGCTGACGCCGAACACCCCCGAAGCCGACCTGCTGACCGGCATGCGCATCACGGACGCGGCCACCGCCGAGCGCGCGCTCGATGCGCTGCTGGCGATGGGCGCGAAGGCAGTGCTGCTCAAGGGGGGACACCTCGACGAAGGCGCGCAGGTGGTCGACCGCTACCGGGATGCCGCCGGCGACGCCGGCTTCATCCACGAACGCCTGCCGTTCGAGGGCCACGGCACCGGCTGCACGCTCGCCTCGGCGGTCGCCGCGCAGCTGTGCCTGGGGCTGCCGATGGCGCAGGCCGTGGCGACGGCCGTGGCGTATGTCGGGCGTGCGCTGCGCCAGGGGTATCGCCCCGGTCGCGGACAGGTACGCGTGCTCGACCATTTCGGCGCGGCGCCGACGGCATGAATCCGGCTATCGCGGAATCCGAACTCGACGCGACCGCCGCCGATGGCCACGTCTGGCGCCTGCACGCGCGGCTGCCGACGGCGCCGACGCGGACCTTGTTGTGGCTGCCGGCGCTGGGCGTGGCCGCGCGCCACTACATGCCGTTCGCCGATGCGCTGGCGCGTCGCGGCGTGGCGGTGTTCCTGCACGAATGGCGCGGGAACGATACCAGCAGCCTGCGCGCGGGCCGCGGCCGGGACTGGGGCTACCGCGAACTGCTGGAACTGGACATCGCGGCCAGCCAGGCGGTGATCGATCGGGCGTGCCCGGGCGGCATGCCGCGCGTGCTGGGTGGGCACAGCCTCGGTGGGCAACTCGCCTGCTGCCGGCTCGCGCTGGCCCCGGAATCGGCGGACGCACTGTGGCTGGTGGCCAGCGGCGCGCCCTACTGGCGGGCCTTCCCGATGCCGCTCAAGGCGGGCCTGCCGCTCGCCTACCGGTTCCTGCCGTGGCTGGCGGACATGCGCGGCTTCCTGCCGGGGCGCCGCATCGGCTTCGGTGGCAACGAAGCCGCGCGCCTGATCCGCGACTGGGCGCGCACCGCGTTGAGCGGTCGCTACACGGCCGATGGCGTAGCGCAGGATCTCGAGGCCGGCATGGCCCGGCTGACGCAGCCGGTACGCGCACTGGTGCTGTCTCAGGACTGGATGGCGCCGCGCTCCTCGCTCGACTTCCTGCTCGACAAGCTGGCCGCCGCCGACGTGCGGGCCGCCTGCTTCGACGAACGTGCCGCGCGCACCCGCGCCGACCACTACGCCTGGATGAAGGCACCCGACGCGGTCGCCGACTGGCTGCTCGCTCAGTCCGGATCGGCGTAGCCGGTGGGGTTCATCGACTGCCAGCGCCAGGCATCTCGGCACATCGCGTCGACGTCCAGCTGCGCGCGCCAGCCCAGCAGCGCCTGCGCCTGCGCCGGATCGGCGTAGACCTCGGCCACGTCGCCGGCGCGGCGGTCGACGATCTCGTAGGGCACCGGCCGCCCAGAGGCACGCTCGAAGGCCTGCACCAGCTGCAGCACGCTTACCCCGGTACCGGTACCGAGGTTCACGGTGAAGCCCGCGCCGGTGCGTTCGAGGGTGTCCAGCGCATCGGCATGCGCGCGCGCCAGGTCGAGCACGTGGATGTAGTCGCGCACGCCGGTGCCATCCACCGTCGGCCAGTCGCCCCCGAACACGCTCAACTTCGCGCGCCGGCCCACCGCCACCTGGCAGATGTATGGCATGAGGTTGTTGGGGATGCCGGCCGGATCCTCGCCGATCAGGCCCGAGGCATGCGCCCCGGCCGGATTGAAGTAACGCAGGATGCCGGCCTGGAAGCCGGGATCGGCGGTGCACAGGTCGCCGATCAACTGCTCCATCACCAGCTTGGTGCGGCCATAGGGATTGGTCACGCGCAGCGGCGCGTCCTCGGTGACGGGCACCCTGTCGGGATCGCCGTAGACCGTGGCCGACGAACTGAACACCAGCCGCCGCACGCCGGCGCTGCGCATCGCCTGCAGCAGGTTCAGGGTGCCGCTGATGTTGTTGTCGAAGTAGTCGAGCGGCCGTTCGCAGGACTCCCCGACCGACTTGAGCGCGGCGAAATGCACGACCGCATCGAAGCCGTCGCCCGACAGCAGCCCTTCCGTCGCCGCGCGGTCGCGCAGGTCGACGTTGCGGAACGCGACCGGCGCGCCCGTGATGGCCTGCAGCCGTTCCAGCACGCGCGGCGAGCTGTTGCACAGGTTGTCGGCGACCACCAGGTCGTGGCCGCGCGCCGCCAGTTCCACGCAGGTGTGGCTGCCGATGTAGCCGGTGCCGCCGAAAACGAGGATGCGCATGCCGGAAGATCCGCTGGTCGGTGGCGCCGATTATCCAACAGCGCGGCTTCGGGCGCGCATTGGCCTGTCCCGGCGGCTTCCCGCGTTCTGCCATGTCGCACGCGCACGATCCGCCGTCCGCCCCGGACGATCGCCCGAGCGCGGTCCGCTAGAATCCAACCCGACCACCCAACCGACAATGGCCCGGATGACCGCTCCCCTGCCCGACCGCAACGACATCCGCATCGCCATCATCGGCCTCGGCTACGTGGGACTGCCGCTGGCGGCCGCGTTCGGCCGCAGCTACCGGACCGTCGGCTTCGACATCGACACGGCCCGCATCGAAGAACTGCGCCAGCACCGCGACCACACCCTGGAGATGACGGAAGAGGAACTGAAGGCCTCGAGCCGGCTGGGCTTCTCGTCCGATCCGGCCGAGCTGGCGGCATGCAACGTCTTCATCGTCACCGTGCCCACCCCGATCGACGAGTACAAGCGGCCCGACCTGCGCCCGCTCGAGTCGGCCAGCCGCACGGTGGGCCGCGCGATCTCGCGCGGTGGCGTTGCGATCTTCGAGTCCACGGTCTATCCCGGCGCGACCGAGGAGGTCTGCGTGCCGATCATCGAGCGCGAGTCGGGTCTCGTGTTCAACCAGGACTTCCATGCCGGCTACAGCCCCGAACGCATCAACCCGGGCGACAAGGAGCACCGGCTGGAGACCATCCTGAAGGTGACTTCCGGCTCCACGCCCGAGGCCGCCGACTTCGTCGACGCGCTGTACGCCAGCATCATCACCGCCGGCACCCACAAGGCCTCGAGCATCCGCGTCGCCGAGGCGGCGAAGGTGATCGAGAACACCCAGCGCGACGTCAACATCGCCCTGATCAACGAACTGGCACTGATCTTCGGCCGGATGGGCATCGACACCCACGAGGTGCTCGAGGCCGCCGGCACCAAGTGGAACTTCCTGCCGTTCCGCCCCGGCCTGGTCGGCGGGCACTGCATCGGCGTGGACCCGTACTACCTGACCCACAAGGCGCAGCAGATCGGCTACCACCCCGAGGTGATCCTCGCCGGGCGCCGGATCAACGACAGCATGGGCAGCCACGTCGCCCAGCGCCTGGTCAAGCTGATGCAGCAGCGCGGCCTGCGGACCGCGAACGCGAAAGTGCTGATCCTGGGCCTGGCGTTCAAGGAGAACTGCCCGGACCTGCGCAACACCCGCGTCACCGACATCATCGACGAGCTGCGCACCTACAACGTCGACATCGACGTGCACGACCCCTGGGTGTCGGCGGCGCAGGCCAGGCACGAGTACGACATCGCGATGGTCGCCGAGCCGCAGGCCGGGCATTACGACGCGGTGATCCTCGCGGTCGCGCATCGCGAGTTCACCGCGCTGGGCGCCGATGGCGTGCGCGCGTTCGGCAAGCCCGACGCGGTCCTGTTCGACGTCAAGCGCGCGCTGCCGCGCGACCGCGTCGACGGCTGCCTCTGAGACCGGGCGGGAACCGCGAATGCGCATCCTCGTCACCGGCGCCGCCGGCTTCATCGGCTCCCATCTCAGCCACCGCCTGATCGAGCGCGGCGACGAGGTCCTGGGCTACGACGACCTCAATCCCTACTACGACCCGACCCTCAAGCAGGCACGCCTCGAGCGCCTGCTGCCGCGGCCGGGGTTCTCCTTCGTCAAGGGCGGGCTGGAGGAACGCGGCACGCTGGACCGCGCGTTCGCCAACTTCCGGCCCCAGCGCGTGGTCAACCTCGCCGCGCAGGCCGGCGTGCGCTATTCGCTGGAGAACCCGCAGGCCTACATCGACAGCAACATCGTCGGCTTCACCAACGTCCTCGAGGCCTGCCGCCACGGCGGCGTCGGACACCTGGTGTACGCCTCGTCGAGCTCGGTCTACGGCGCCAACCGCAAGCTGCCGTTCGCGGTCGAGGACAGCGTCGACCATCCGGTGAGCCTGTATGCGGCGACCAAGAAGGCCAACGAACTGATGGCGCACACCTACAGCCACCTGTTCGACCTGCCGACCACCGGCCTGCGCTTCTTCACCGTGTACGGCCCCTGGGGCCGGCCGGACATGGCGCTGTTCCTGTTCACGAGGAACATCCTCGAAGGCAGGCCGATCGACGTGTTCAACCATGGCCGCCACACGCGCGACTTCACCTACGTCGACGACATCGTCGAGGGCGTGATCCGCACCCTCGACCGCGTGCCCGGCCCCGACCCGGACTACGACCCGCTGCTGCCCAACCCGGGTTCGTCCAGCGCGCCGTACCGGGTCTACAACATAGGCAACCACAGCCCGGTGCAGCTGCTGCGCTACATCGAGGTGCTCGAGGAGTGCCTGGGCCGGAAGGCCGAGCGCAACCTGCTGCCCATGCAGCCTGGCGACGTGGCCGATACCTGCGCCGACGTGTCCGGCCTGCAGCGCGACACCGGCTATTCGCCATCGACGCCGATCGAGACCGGCGTGGCCCGATTCGTGGAGTGGTACCGGACCTACTACCGGGTCTGAACCGGGCGACCACGCCGTGACCGATGTTGCGGCCATTCCACGTTATTCATGGCATCGGAAACGAACGGGGATTCCCAAGATGCGCATGTTCAGGCAATTGATTGCAGTGTTGCTGGTCGTCACGCTGGCGGCCTGCGCCAGCGGCGGCGGGCTGGCGGAGGCACCACCGGCCCCGCAGCAGGGTCCCGTGGACGACTACGCCATCGGCGTCGACGACGTCGTCCAGGTGACCGTCTGGCGCAACCCGGAGCTCGGCATCACCGTGCCCGTGCGTCCGGACGGCAGGATCTCGGTGCCGCTGGTCGGCGACGTGATGGCCGGGGGTCTCACGCCAAGCCAGGTGGCGGCCGACATCCAGGAAAAGCTCTCGACCTACGTGCGCGACCCGCAGGTCGCCGTGATCCTGACCGACCTGCGCAGCCACGAGTACCTCTCGCGCGTGCGCGTGACCGGCGCCGTGCGGCAGCCGGTCTCGATCCCGTACCGTCAGGGCATGACCGTGCTCGATGCGGTGCTGGCCGCCGGTGGCGTCAACGAGTTCGCCGCGCCGGACCGTTCCAGCCTCTACCGCAAGACCGAGGGAGAGACCCTCAGCTACGCGATCCGCCTGGACAAGATCATCAACCGCGGCGACCTGTCGACCAACTTCACGGTCGCGCCGGGTGACGTCATCACCGTGCCGGAGCGGGCGTTCTGATGCAGTCGAGCAGCCTCCCCGTTCCGCAGCGCCCTGCATCGACCGCGGCCGCGAAACCTGAAACGTCACCGATCGAATACGTCAAGCTGGTCCTCAAGGAGGGCCGGCGGCGCATCGTGGTGCTGACGTCCATCTTCGCGGTGATCGCGCTGCTGACCTTCCTGATCGGCCAGTTCGTGGTCGGCAGGAGCTACCAGGTCTCGGTGACCATCCTCGCGCAGGAAAGCGACATCATCCAGCCGCTGCTCGAAGGCCGGGCCGTCCCGACCGGCGTCACCGACCGCGCCGGCATGGCCCGCCAGATCATCTACGGCCGCAAGGTCCTGACCCAGATCGTGGAGACCGGCGGCTTCGACGCCGAAGGCCTCAGCCCGCTGCAGAAGGACCGCCTGATGGAGGAGATCCAGGGACGCACCCTGGTCACCAGCCCGCGCGCGGACATCGTCCAGATCACCTACAGCGACAGCGACCCCGAGCGGGCCTACCGCGTCACCGACGCGATGGGCGCGATGTTCATCAACGAAACGCTGGCCACCAAGAGCCGCGAGAGCCGGGAAGCCTACGAATTCATCGACAAGCAGGTGCAGGAATACCACCGCAAGCTGATCGACGCCGAGAACAACCTGCAGGCGTACCGCTCGCGCAATGCGGATGCGCAGCCCGGCAGCGCGACCGACGTGCACTCGCGGATCTCGGCGCTGCGCTCGCAGGTGGAACAAACGCGCATGTCGCTGCTCGAACAGCAGTCGCGCGAAAGTTCGATCGCATCGCAGCTGTCCGGCGAGTCCGCCGTCACCTCGGTGCAGACCCGCGAGACGATGTACCGTACCCAGCAGATCGAACTGCAGGCCGAGCTCGACCGGCTGCTGCTGAACTTCACCGACCGGCACCCGGACGTGCAGCGCGTGCGCCACCAGATGGAGGACATCCAGCGGCAGCTGGACCAGGAGCGCGCCCGCGCCGCGTCCGGCCAGTCGGACACCGGCTCCGAGGACTCGCGGCTCAACCCGCTGTACCAGGAGCTGCGCAGCCAGCTGTCGCAGGCCCGGCGCGAGGTGGCGGCGACGCGCTCGCGGATGAGCGTCGCCGAAAGCCTGCTCAACGGCGAACTCGACCGCAGCCGCCGCATCGCCGCATCGGAAAGCGTGCTCGCCGAGCTCACCCGCGACTACGAGGTCAACCGCGAGATCTACCAGGACCTGCTGCGCCGGCGCGAGAACGCCCGCGTGTCGATGGGCCTGGACCAGGAGAACCGCGGCCTGACCCTGCGCGTGCAGGATCCGGCGACGATGCCGCTGCGCCCCACCGGCCTGCGCTTCATGCACATCGCGGCCGTCGGCCTGCTGGCGGCGATCGCGATCCCGCTGGGCCTGCTCTGGTTGCTGGTGCGCGTCGACCCGCGCGTTCGCAGCCCGCAGCTGATCGAGGTCAAGAGCCGCTATCCGCTGCTGGCGACGATCCCCGCCTACCATTCGCCTCGCGAGCGCCGCAGGCAGTACATGAACATGGCCATCGGCACCTCGCTGGTCGTCGCCGTGCTGCTGCTGTACGCGCTGACGTACGCCTACAACCTGTCCAACGGCTGAGCCAGAAGCCGGCCACCCAGAATCGATGCCATGGAGCAGATAGTGAATGTACGTCGTGATGCGCTGAATCCTCCCGCCGCGGGCGGAACGGGTTCCCGTTCGATCACCCGCGCCGACGGAGCCCTGCATCCGTTGACCCCGCGCGCACTCGAAGAGCGCAAGCTGATCCATCGCAACGACTCGGTGCGTGCGCAGGCCGACGCCTTCCGCGGCCTGCGGACCAAGCTGCTGGCGCTGGGACAGGAACGCAACTTCATCACCCTGGTCGCGCCCGTGCAGCAGGGGTGCGGCGGCAGCTTCGTCGCGCGCAACCTCGCCGCCGCATTCGCGTTCGACGAGACCAAGACCGCGCTGCTCGTCGACTGCGACGCCCTGCATCCCGCGCAGGACGCGGCGCTCGCCGTCGATGTCGCCGACGGCGGGATCATGGACTACCTCGACGGCAGCGTCACCGACCTGTCCGCCATCCAGTACGACACCGGGCTGCCGCGGCTGAAGCTGATCCCGAGCGGCACCTCGCGCGAAACCACGGGCGAGTACTTCAGCTCCAGCCGCATGCGCATGATGATCGACTCGCTGCGCGGCACCCATGCCAACCGCTACCTGATCCTGGACAGTCCGCCGGTACTCAACTCGCCGGACGCCCGGATCCTGTCCGACCTGGCCGACCTGATCGTCGTCGTCGCCGGCTACGGGCAGGCCACGGTCGAGCGCATCGACGAGGCCGCCGCGAGTTTCGACCCGGACAAGCTCGCCGGCGTCGTGTTCAACAACATCTACTGACCGGCCGGCACCACTGAGGGCACCACCCATGAGAAACCGCAGGAAGGGCCTCCCGGCCGCGTGCGTCGCGGTTCTGGCCGTGGCGCCGCTGCATGCGCATGCGGTCCGCGTCGACTATGCGGTGGACGCGGGCGTGGAGCGCAACGACAACGTGCTGATGTCGTCCACCGACCCCACCGAGTCCAGCGCGCTGCGCGCCGGGGTGGGCTTCGTGGTGGCGGAGGAAACCTCGACGGTGCAGGCCAACATCGGCGGCCGCTTCGACTACTGGAACTACGTCGACGGCCCGCAATCGAACACCTTCGAGACCAGTCTGTCGGGCAGGCTGAACTGGTTCTTCGTCCCCGAGACGCTGAGCTTCACGATCGAGGACAGCCTGGAAATGCGGCCGATCGACCGGTTCGCGCCCGACTCGGTCGACAACCGCCAGCGGGTGAACGTGCTGTCGCTGGGGCCGAACCTGCATTTCAACTGGAGCCAGGCCGTACGCGGCCGGGCCGAGGTGCGCTGGATCGACAGCAGCGCCGAGGAAGAGGACGAGTTCGAGTCGCAGCGGGTCAGTGCGGCATTGCACGCGATCCGCGCGCTCGACCAGACCAGCAGCGTGACGCTGAGCCTGCGCGGCCAGGACGTGGACTTCGACAACGACCTGACCGCCCGCGACTACCGCCGCTACGACGGCTACGTGCGCTACCAGAAGCAGCTCGTCCGCCTCGGGTTCGCTTTCGACGCCGGCTACACCTGGGTCGATTACGCCGACGGCAGTTCCGCCTCGCACCCGATGCTCCGCGGCCAGCTCGACTGGCAGTTCAGCCCGCGCAACGCGCTGTCGCTGGGGCTCGCGCACCAGCTGACGGACTCCTCTGACTCGGCGCTCCAGGGCATCGGTGCGGTGACCGAGGTGCCCGACAGCCTGTCCTCGGCGACCTCGGCAGTCGACGCATCGGTGTACGAGGAGGACCGGATCGACCTCACCTACGCCTACCGTCACGAACGGGTCGACTTCACCATCGGTCCCTACTACGAGCGGGTCGACTACGTCGATCCGACGGGCTTCGACGAAACCCGGCGTGGCGTGGTGCTTCAGCTGTCCTACCGGCTGTCCCAGACCTGGGACCTGCGCACCTTCGCCGACGTGGCGCGCTCGAACTTCACCGACCTGGGCCTGCGCACCGAGGACAAGCGCTTCGGCCTGGGGCTGTCCAGGACCTGGTCGCGTCACTGGAGCAGCGCCCTGGACTACCTCCACTACCGGCGCGACGACGAGGGCCCGTTCGGCGACAGCCGCCAGAACGTCTGGTACCTCACCGTGACCTACCGCAACCGGTAGCCGGCGCACGAGGCGGAACCGCGTCGCACCCGGAATGTGACCCATCCGGCGGGATCCGCCGGATTTCCCGCCCGCCCAGCGGTTTGCCGCCGATTCCTTGACCCTGATCCGCGTTCAGCGTTTATTTCGCTGAACGGCGGTCCGGGCGCCTATGATCGCTCGTCTTCTCAGGGGGGAAGACGAGATCGATCGGGGGCCTGCGGCCACGTCGTTGACGTGGGTCGGGGGCGGGGTTGCGTGTGACTGGCGGGCAGGGAAGCCGCCGACAGACCTCCGTTCGAGCGGCCCGACACCTCTTCCGGCAGGTCACCTTCCCCCATGAGACACATTTTCCGGGCTTCCCTCCTCACGATGCTGGCCGCGCTCGGGGCGGTCCTGGCCGGCTGTTCGACCGAGCAGGCGGCGGAGGCCTCCTCCGAGGACAAGGCCACGACCGCGGAGACCCTGGCCGGCATGGTGGCGGTCCAGCCCGGCCGCCAGACCGCTGCGGCGCGCGGAACCGCCAAGGCGATCTCGAACCCGATCCTGTTCGTCACCCAGGTGCCCACGCCCGGGGGCGACCGGTTCGCCACGCGGCTGTCCAGTTTCGCGAACCACCAGCCGGGCATGGGCTCGTCGCTGCGCGGCGGCGACCTGATGATCCGCTACGCCGACGGCACCCTGCGCAACCTCACCCGGGAAGCCGGTTACGGCATGGACGGCCTGCAGGGCGCCAACGCCATCGCCGTGCGCGAGCCGACCGTCCACTGGAACGGGACCCGGGCGATCTTCAGCATGGTCGTCGGCGCGCCGCTGCAGCGCTATGCCGCCACCAGCGGGAAGTGGCAGTTGTACGAAGTCACCGGCCTCGCCCGCGGCGAGACCGCACGCATCACCCGGGTGGCCGGCCAGCCGGCGAACTACAACAACGTCTCGCCGCTTTATGCCAGCGACGGCGCCATCCTGTTCACGTCCGACCGTCCCCGCAAGGGCGAAGCACACCTCTACCCGAACCTGGACGAGTACGAAAGCACGCCGACCGTCACCGGCATCTTCCGCCTCGACCCCGCCACCGGCAGCGTCACCATCCTCAACCACGTGCCCAGCGGCGCGTTCAGTCCGACCATCGACAGCTACGGCCGGGTCATCTTCACCCGCTGGGACCACCTGCAGCACGACCAGCAGCAGGACGGCTCGATCTACCTGGGCTATACCTTCGATCCTTTCAACTACTCGAGCGAATCGGCCAACGCGACCAGCGTCGGCCTGGTCCGCGACACCTTCCCCGAACGCCGGCAGGACACCGACACCCCCTACGGACGGGTGGGCGCGCACACCTACAACCTGTTCGCGCCCTGGCAGATGAACCAGGACGGCACAGACGAACTCACCCTCAACCACATCGGCCGCCAGGAACTGGTGGGCGACTACGGTTACCTGCCACGCGCGTTCATGGACGACGACGCGCTGTCGGACAACGTGAACCAGTCGAACTTCGCCAACCGCAAGCACATCCGGATGGACGGCGGCATCTTCCACATCCGCGAGAACCCGGTGGCGCGCGGCACCTACTACGGGATCTACGCGCGCGAGTTCGGCGAAGGCACGACCAACCAGATCGTGCGCATCACCGGCGCGCCGACGCTCAATGCCGAGCAGATGCTGATCACCGATGCCAGCCCCGCCGCCGGCAGCAACGGCCTGCCGGGAGGGCGTTTCCGCAATCCGCTGCCGCTGACCTCGGGCGACATGGTGGCGAGCTATACAGCCGACGCCGAGTTCGGCGCCTCGTCCCGACTGCGGCTGCACCAGCTGAACACGAATGCCTCCGGCATGTTCGTCGCGGGCACTGCGCTCACGCCCGGCATCCGCAAGACCGTTTCGTGGTGGACGGACGAGGCGACCCCGCGCGAATACAGCGGGGAGCTGTGGGAACTCGAGCCGGTCGAAGTCGTGGCGCGCACGCCCCCGCCGGCGACCTCGCATCCGGCCATTCCCTCCCCCGAGCGCGCGGTCCTCAGCGACGAAGGCGTCAACGAGGCGGCGTTGCGCAACTGGTTGCAGAGCAACGACCTGGCGCTGATAGTCACCCGCAACCAGACCAGCCGCGACCGCGGCGACACCCAGCAGCCGTTCAACCTGCAGGTGCCCGGCGGCGTGCGCAAGACCCGCGGCAGCGGCCGCGTCTACGACATCGCGCACTACCAGATCGTGCAGGCGAACCTGGTGCGTGCCTACGGCAACAACATCCGCGGCCGCCGTCCGGTGGCGCAGCCGATGGACGTTGCGCAGAACCCCGCCAACGCCGCCGGTCCGGACGGCAGCGTGAGGATCGCCGCCGACGGTTCGACCGCCGCATTCGTGCCCGCGCGGCGCGCACTGAGCTGGCAGACGGTCGATCCGTCCGGTGAACCGGTGGTGCGCGAGCGCGTCTGGGTCACCCTGCAGCCCGGCGAGATCCGCACCTGCGCCGGTTGCCACGGCGAGAACAGCCGCAACCAGGCCGGCGAGGCGACCCCGACCAACCAGCCGCAGGCACTGCGCGAGCTGATGCGCCACTGGAAGCAGACGTATGGCGGCGAGGCCGGTCGCCGCCGCAACGGGTCGGCCCCGCTGTTGCCCCCGAACGGCTGACCAGGCGCCGGATCGCGGCGAACTGCCCGCTCCGGCATGTGCCGGAGCCGGGCTCCCGGCCAACGGAGGGCGAGGAAGGGCCTGGCTGCAGGCGGGTGCGGATCGGGTCCGCACCCCCGTGGCCGGCCACTGGGCGTGCCGGCCCGGACGCCTCAATCCCGGTGTCTCGCGTACTCCGGGCGCGGGTGCCCGGTCCGGAATCCGGCGGGCATCGGTATGCCGTGTCCACATCGCGGCCGCGATTGCGTACTCATAGGTCAGGACACGCCGAAGGGAACCCGGACCGCGAAGGCAAGCCTTTTCGCGGCCCGCCGGAGCCCCGGCCACCGCAACGGAACCACACACGTCGCAGGCGGGTACCGTGCCACGACAAGGCGCACGACACCCGCACGCGGGCGCTGCCAGGGGGCGAAGCGCATGAACAAGGCTGAATTCGACGATGCCGTGCCGACAACGGCTGCCAGCAGGGGCAGCAGCCTGATGCCGCGCTTCATGCGCCGCACCGCATCGCGCTGGCGCGCCGCCATGATCCTGCTGGAGGTGCTGCTACTGATGGGCGCCGCATTCCTGGCGGTCTACGTGCGCTTCATCAGCGATCCCGAACCGCTGAGCGCCTACACCTCGCTGTGGCTGCAGGGCGTGCGCGCGCTGCTGTTCGCCACCATGATGGTGCTGGGCATGACCACGATGGGGCTGTACCAGACCCACCTGCGCGAGACCTGGGCAGGGGCGCTGTCGCGCCAGGCGGTGGGCTTCATGCTCGGCACGCTCGTGCTGCTCACGGTGTTCTACCTGTTTCCGCCGCTGGAGTTCGGTCGCGGCATCCTGGCGCTGGCGCTGGCGTTCGGCTTCGTCTTCGTCGCCGGCCTGCGCGTCGCGTCGCAGCGCCTGATCGACGTCGAAGCGCTGAAGCAGCGGGTGCTCGTGCTCGGCTCGGGCGAGCGCGCCTCGCTGATCGAGCAGCGCCTGCGTCGCAACTCCGACCGGCGCCGGTTCCGCGTGGTCGGCTACGTCCCCTGCGGCAACGAGACGCCACGCGTGGGCGACGACAAGCTGGTGTCGATCGACACGCCGCTGGCGGAATGGGCGCTGTTCAACCGCATCGACGAGATCGTGTTCGGACCCGACGACCGCCGCGGCGGACCGCCGATGCACGACCTGCTGCAATGCAAGCAGATCGGCATCCAGGTCACCGACCTGGCCTCGTTCTTCGAACGCGAGTCGGGCAAGATCAAGCTCTCGCTCACCGATCCGTCCTGGCTGGTGTTCTCCGGCGGCTTCGACAGTTCCCTGGGCCGCGTGCTCAGCAAGCGGGCGATGGACGTGGTCGCCTCGCTCGCGGTCCTGGCGCTGACCTGGCCGCTGCTGCTGCTGGTCGCGCTCGCGATCCGCATCGAATCGGGCAAGGGCCAGCCGATCCTGTACCGGCAGGAGCGCGTGGGCCTGCTCGGCTCGGTGTTCCCACTGATCAAGTTCCGCAGCATGCGCACGGACGCCGAGCAGGACGGCGTCGCCCGCTGGGCCGGCAAGGACGACGACCGTATCACCCGCGTGGGCCGCATCATCCGCCGCACCCGCCTGGACGAGCTGCCACAGCTGTGGAACATCCTCAGGGGCGACATGAGCATCGTCGGTCCGCGCCCGGAGCGTCCGGAGTTCGTCTCCGAACTCGATGCGGACCTGCGCTACTACAACCTGCGCCACTGCGTGCGCCCCGGCCTCGCGGGCTGGGCGCAACTGCGCTACGCCTACGGCGCCTCGAAGCAGGATGCGGAAGAGAAGCTCAAGTACGACCTGTTCTACGTCAAGAACCACAACCTGCTGTTCGACATCCTGATCCTCATCCAGACCTTCGAGGTGGTGGTGTTCGGACGCGGGGTGCGCTGACCGCGCGACCGGAGCAGCCGCGCCGGCACGTCGTCACCGACGCATTCCGCGGGCTCTGGAAGCCGCTCGCGCGCACCCGCCGGCGCATCGTTCCGGAGATGCCCTGCGCCTGGAACGGAGCCGCCGCATCGCCGCCGCTAACGCGGTGTGGCCCGCTTGCCCGGCCACCGGCACCCGGCACCCGCGACAGAGCATCCGCCCGGGCCCTCAAGGCTGGCCGTGAACGTCCGACGCCGATGCCGCCGGCCGCACGCCCGGCGGCCGCGATCCCTGGCTTTGCCCTGCCCGCCATTCCCGCCCCACCGCCGCTCGCGCCGGTTTCCGGCCCGCGGCGGCATTGGCGGCCGCCCGGCCCGTTGGCTTCTGGCAAGATAGCGCGCCCACCCGGACCCCGTTCGCGCCGGGCAATACGACGCGCCACTGGAGCACCCCGATCCGTATGGACGACATCGAGTCCCGCATCCGCTCGTTCATCCACGAGCAGTTCCCGGTCCCGGAACGGTTGCCGGCCGGGGAAAGCCTGCTGGAGAGCGGCATCATCGATTCGATCGGCGTGCTCACGCTCGTGACATGGCTGGAACAGGAATTCGGCTTCCTCGTCGAGGACGACGAGGTGCTGCCCGAGAACCTCGATAGCGTCGCCAGCCTGGTCGCCTACGTCGGCACCAAGCTCGACGCCGCCCCGGGCTGATGCGCTACGAGGCGCACCTGCGCGCCCGCGCCGCCGAGCGCCCGCAGCACACCGCTCTGGTCTGCGCCGGCCGCCGCGTGTCCTACGCGCAGCTGGCCGACACCGCCGAACGCTTCGCGTCGGCGCTCGTCGCCGAGGGCTTCGGCAACGGCGAGCGCTGCGTGCTGTTCCTCGACAACCGCATGGAAACCGCCGCCGCCATCTTCGGCACGCTGCGCGCCGGCGGAATCTTCAGCGTGATCAATCCCACCACCAAGGCCGACAAGCTGGCCTATGTGCTCGGCGACTGCGAGGCCGCGGTGCTGCTCACCCAGGCCAGCCTGCTGCCGGTGGCACGCGCGGCGCTGGCGCGGTCGCCCTCGGTGCGGCGCGTGGTGGTGGTCGATGCCACCGACGACATGGCCGCCAACGAGAGGGGCTGGGAGGCGTTCGTCGCGCCATCCCCGACGCTGCCGGAGGCGCCGCGCGGCATCGACATCGACCTGGCGATGCTGGTCTATACCTCGGGCTCCACCGGCGAGCCCAAGGGCGTGATGATGACGCACCGGAACATCGGGCACGCCGCCGCTTCGATCACCGGCTACCTGCGCATGGCGCCGGACGACGTGGTGCTGAGCGTGCTGCCGCTGGCCTTCGACTACGGCCTGTACCAGTTGCTGATGTGCGTGAAGCTCGGCGCCACCCTGGTGCTGGAGAAATCCTTCGCCTTCCCGCAGAAGATCCTGCCACTGCTGGAAAGCGAACGCGTCACCGGCTTCCCGCTGGTGCCGACCATGGCCGCGCTGATCGTGCAGCTGCGCAACTTCAAGCCCGGGTGGGCGGCGTCGGTGCGCTTCGTCACCAATACCGCGGCCGCGCTGCCGCCGGCGCACATCGCGCGGCTGCGCGCGCTGTTTCCGCAGGCGCGGGTGTACTCGATGTACGGCATGACCGAATCCAAACGCTGCACCTGGCTGCCGCCGGAGGAACTCGACCGCCGTCCCGACAGCGTCGGCATCGCCATCCCCGACACCGAGGTGTGGGTGGCCGGCGACGACGGCCGGCCGCTGCCGCCGGACACCGTCGGCGAACTGGTGGTGCGAGGCGGCCACGTCATGCAGGGCTACTGGCGCAACGCGGAAGCCACCGACAGGGCGCTCAGGCCCGGCCGCTATCCGTGGGAGAAGGTGCTGCACACCGGCGACCTGTTCCGCATGGACGCCGAGGGCTTCCTGTACTTCGTCGGCCGCAAGGACGACATCATCAAGTCTCGCGGCGAGAAGGTCAGCCCCAAGGAAGTGGAGAACGTGCTCTACGCCCTGCCCGGGGTGCGCGAGGCCGCGGTGGTGGGCGTGCCCGACGAGGTGCTGGGCCGCGCCCTCAAGGCGCTGCTGGTGGTCGGGGGCGGCGTGGAACTGGCCGCGCGCGATGTCATCGCCCATTGCGCCGCGCGGCTGGAAGACTTCATGGTCCCGCGTCTGATCGAGTTCCGCGATTCCCTGCCGAAGACCGGCACCGGCAAGATCCGCCGCGCCGCCCTGCAGGCCGAAGCCGAAGGCCGCGAACTCCCCGGCGAGGACGCCTGACGCATCGCCTGCCCCTTTTGTCAGTTCGATCGCTCTTTGTCAGTTCGCGCCCTCATCGTCATTTCGAGCCCCCTTGTCATTTCGAGCCCTCCTTGTCATTTCGAGCGCAGCGAGAAATCCCCCTCCGCAGCCCCAACACGCGCCGACCTGCCCTCACCCGGCCCGCCGCAACATCGACCGCAGCACCCGCTTCCCCGCCATCACCGGCAGTCGCCGCAACCGCCGCCGCAGTTCCGGCTCGGGCCCCAGGGCCCAGGCCTTCCGCGCCAGCCCCCAGGCTTGCCCATAGCGCTGGCGCCACACGCAGCCCTCCGCATTCTTGACATAGGCCGTCGCCAGCGCCTGCCGCCGCGCATCCTCCGGCACCGCACCCTTCGCCGATTCGGCCGCCCGTTCCATCACCGCGATGTAGTCGTTCTCGGTCGAGGCCAGCGCCGACAACCCGTCGTGCCCGCGCAGCGCCCGCGCCAGCGGCTCGGACACCACGCCGATGCCCCAGCGCGCCGCCACCCGCAGGTGGAAATCCAGGTCCTCCGCCGTGCGCAACGATTCGTCGAAGCCGCCCACGTCCTCGTAGACCTCGCGTCGCATCAGCACCGACAGCGGTGCCAGCGCCGGATCGCGCAGCACCCACTGCAGCGCCGGGCCGTCGGCGGGGATCTGCCGTCGCCGGTCGAACACGTCGATCGTCTCGCCGTCCACGCCCACGCGGATCACGTCGCACAGCACCAGCCCGATGCCGGGGTTCGCTTCGAGGAACGCCGCCTGCCGCGCGGTCTTCTCCGGCAGCCACACGTCGTCGCTGTCCAGCAGAGCCAGGTAGCGACCCTGCGCCATCGCCAGGCCGCGGTTGCGTGCCGCCGACACCCCGGCGTTGGCCTGAGCCACGTACGTGATGCGTTTACCGTAGCGTTGGGCAAGCACCTCGCCCGTGCCGTCGGTGGAACCGTCGTCGACGACGATGATCTCCCCGACCTCGCGCGTCTGCGCCAGCACCGAATCGATCGCCCGCGCGACCAGGTCGCGCCGGTTCCACGTGGGTATGATGACGGAGGTTTCAGGGCGCATGTCGGGCATGGCAGGGGATCTGGTCAAGCGCGCACTCTATCGCAGCGGACTGCTGGGCCTGTACCACCGCCTGCGCAACCGCCGCGCGCTGACGGTGATCATGTTCCATCGCGTGCTGACGCAGGAGGACCCCCGCTGGGCCTCCTGCGACCCGGACTACACCCTGGAAGCCGGCCTGTTCGAACGCTGCCTGGACTTCTTCCGCCGCCACTACAACGTGGTGTCCGTGGACCAGGTGATGGCCGCCCGCCGCGACGGCACGCCCCTGCCCGACCGTCCGCTGCTGATCACCTTCGACGACGGCTGGGCCGACAACCACGCCCACGCCCTGCCCCGCCTGCGCGCCGCCGGCCTGCCCGCGCTGCTGTTCACCGTCGCCGACGTGGTGGACCGCGACGAACCCTTCTTCCAGGAAAGGCTGATCTCCGCCTTCCGCCGCAATGCGCTGCGCTTGCCCGCGCTCGCGCAGGCACTGGCCAATGCCGGGCACCCGGTCGAGCCGGTACCGCCCGACAACATCGATGGTCTGCGCAAGCTCATCGCCGCGCTCGAAGCGCTCGATGCCACGCAACGCAACCAGGTCCTCGCTCCCTTCGCGGCGGCGATGGACGATGGCGTGCGCCAGATGGTCACCCGCAACGAACTGCGAGAACTGGCCGCGGGCGGCATCGCGATCGGCGTGCACGGCAAGACCCACACGCCGATGACGCGGGCCGGGGACCTGGACGCCGAACTTGCCGCCGCGCGCGCCATCGTCGGCGGCCACCTCGACGCGCAGCCGCCGCCTACGATGTCGTATCCGCATGGCCGCTACGACGACCATGTGCTCGAGCGCACCCGGGCCGCAGGTTACGAATTCGCCTTCACCAGCAATCCGGTGATCAATCCCGTGGACGGTCGGCCCGGGTGGCTGCTGGGGCGGCTGGGGTTCGAGCAGGCCGGGATCGTGGATCCGGAGGGACGGTTCCGGCCGGACTGGCTGGGGCTGTATCTGTTTCGGGCGCCGGTCAGGCGCTTGGCGGGCTGATGCCCCGCTCCGCCATCGCCCAGGCGGGCATGGGGCAACTCCGGAATCGAGCTGCGCCACGAAGCCGCTTCGGTGTGAACGGATGGCCGGACCCGTTCGCTGAGCGAACTCGACGGAGACGATGCCGAGGAGCCGGATGTCCGGATCAGGGACGCATGCGCCTCGTCCCTGGTGGGCCGAAGAGCGGCCAGCCTCATCGACTTTGCGCGAACTCCGGGAAGGTCTCCGCTATCGGCGCCGCATCCGGCAGGATGTAGAACACCCCGCCGCGCTCGAACGTCGGACGGATGATCCGCTCGTAGAACTCGGGCGAGACGTTGATGCAGCCATGGGTGACGCGGTTGTCGTCCGGCGAAGGCGAGGCAAGGCGTTCGGCGCGCTTCTCTGCCGGGACGCCGGTGGCGGTAGGGTGGATGGAGACCGCGGAATCGTAGTCCACCCACAGCACGCGGCCGGCGTCGATCGACGGGCCGAAACCGCCCACGAAACGACCGGCAGGCGTCGTGCGATCCCGACCCGGAATCTCGCGAAGCGCGAGGCCGGCGATGCCGGGGGCCGTATGATCGCCGATCGCCGAACCGAACAGCCCGGGTGCCGCGCCGCGGAGGCGGCCGTCGCCGCCGAACACCAGGATCTGTGCGGCGGCCTTGTCCATGACCGCGAACGGATAGCCCTGGCTGTCCCTGGTCGCGACCACCCAGCCCGCGAGCTCGATCACCGTGCCCGACACGTCCTGGCCTCGTGGAAGCTGGTCGACGGAGGCGACCGGTTGCGCAGCGGCATCCCCGGCGCTGGCCGCGCCGAAGCTCACGAACGCCAGCGCCAGCGCCAGCGCACGACAAACGGCCCGGATCGCAGGGTCGGTGCAGGTACGGATGGGTCGGTTCCTAGAAGACGACTGGATCAAGGCGAAGACACCGGTGACCAAAGGTCACCGGGTCCTCAGGCCGTGCGTCGTGAATGGTGCGAGCGATTAACCCCGCGGTACGCGGCGCGGCGCCGTCTCGAGCTGCTGGACGCGGCTTTCCATCTGATCGAGCCGCTGGTTGGCCTGCTGCGCGGACTGATTGGCGGATTCTGCGCTCTGGGCCGCGCTCTGCACCCTCGTGTCGAGTTGATCGAGACGCGAGTTGATCCCTGCGAACTCGTCGTCGTAGGTAGCGCAGGCGGAAAGGCCCAAGGTGGCGACGATCGCCACACCGAACATACGCGCCATCGACAGATGTTGCCTGGTCAGAAACATGCCAATCCTCCTCGTCTGGGGAGTCGCGAATATAGCGGGCTTTTTGCCGGAGGTCCGACCCGCCTTCAGCTGACGTTGGAATACGTGGATGGATTGTGAAGCTGTCCGCATCGGGCCGTGAGGGCTCCCTTACCTCACCCGATAAACCCCACCATTGAGGTGATTGACGAACCACACTTCGTTGTCCTCGTCCTCGCCGAAGGACGCGATGGTGCCGTAGCCGGGGGCTACGCCGCTCGGGAGTGAGGCGACTTCAAGTTTGCCTGTGCTGGAGAGGCGGCCGACCAGCAGTTCGCTGGAGCACGAGTCGGAGAATACGTAGGCGCCCCTGAGCGCGACGTTGGCGCCGCGATAGACGAGCCCCCCGGTGACGGCGCAGCGGCCGCGTTCGCGGCCCGGATATTCGAACACGGGGCCGGTGGTGCCGGTGCGGGTGGGGCAGTCGGTGGCGCCGGTGGACGGGTAGTCGTGACTGCCCTGGCAGCCGGGGAAGCCGAGGTCGCGCGGGGCGCCGGAGCGCCACACGCTCACTTCCTCGCGGTCCTTGCCGACGTCGCCGATCCACAGCGCGCCATCGGCGTGATCGATGCCGAAGCGCCAGGGGTTGCGCAGGCCGTGCAGCCAGATCTCGCCGCACTCTCCGCGCTTGCCGGCGAAGGGGTTGTCGGCCGGGATGGCGTAGACGGCGCGGCCCTTCTCGCCGCAGGTGTTCTTCGCGCCGCTGGCGCCGTCGCGCACGTCGATGCGAAGGATCTTGCCGAGCAGGTTGTCGGTGGCCGCGGCGTGGGCGTGGTCGCGCGGCTCGCCGGTGCCGGCGCCGACGGCCCAGTACAGCATGCCGTCGGGCCCGAAGGCGATATGGCCGCCGTTGTGGTTGGCGACCAGGCCTTTCACGCGCAGCACCTGTTCGTCCTTGCCGTCGAAGCGGTTGGCGGCCGGGTCGCCGGCCTGGAGGCGACGCAGCACCAGGCCGTGGCGCTCGCCCTGCGTGGCGCCGCTGTAGGCGATGTAGAGCCTGCCGTTGTCGCGGAAGGCGGGGTCGAACGCCAGGCCCAGCAGGCCCTGCTCGACGTCGCCGGTGGCGACCTCGCGCGTGTAGTACGGCTCGGGCAGGAGCTTGCCGTCGCGGCCCAGCACGCGGATGCGGCCTTCCCGTTCGAGCACGAACATGCGCCCGCTGCCATCGCGCGGGCTGGCGATGGCGGTCGGGGCGTTGAGGCCCTGCGCGAGTACCTGTTCGACACGGATGCCACCGCTTGCGGAGGAGGCCGCGCCATCTGCCGGATCCGCGCCGGGCGGCTGCGCCGATTCGGCGCAGCCGGGCAACAGCAGCAGGAACAGGAGTATCGCCGCCAGCTTCGTGTCCATGGATCCTCCACGCGCCCATGCGGGCGCCCGCTCCCGGGTTGCCCGTGCGCATGGCGCGCGGGCGCTCATTCGTCCTCGTCGGCGGCGGTCAGCCACAGGTCGGCCGGAGCCACCGCTTCCAGGGTCGCGCCGCACGGACGCCAGAACACCGGACGCGGCTCGCGCGCGAGGAATCCGTTGTCGAGCCAGCCGTTGCCCGCCGCGGCGGCACCGAGTTCGATCGACATCGCGCTGTGTCCCGCGGCGCGGGCGCAGCGCAACAGCGTGGCGATTTCCGTCGCGGACGGACCCTGCACGCCGCGCCGCGACCAGAAGTCGTGCACGTACAGCACGCTCCCGCGCGTCTCGCAGGCGAACCAGGCGAGCGTCGTGCCGTCGTCGCCGCGCACCAGCAGGTAGCGCACGTCCACCAGCGGCGACTGGTCGAAACGCCATCGCAGGAACGTCAGGTCGCGGATCGACACCGGCCCCGCGCCGGCCGACGCCGGCGACCAGAGGTCGGACAGCGTCGCGTCCGCCTGGTCCTGCCATTGCCCATGGGTGCCCGCACTGCGCAACCGCAGCTTCACCCGGTCGAAAGCATCCAGGACCCATCCGGCCGGACCCGCCAGCAGCGCCGGCAGTCGACGGCGCACGTAGCCGGCGTGGCGCAGCACGCGCGCATGGCGCACGAGCCTGCACAACGGGATGTAGCCGACGCGCTTGAATACCGCGGCCGCCTTGGGATTGGGGAATCCGTACAGCAGCTCGAACCGCTTCGCGCCCGCCTCCATCAGCGCCATCTGCAGCGACAGCGCAGGCCACAGCGAGCGGTGCGCGGGCAGCACGGCCAGGTCCACCAGCACGCCCGCCTGCACCAGGCGCCCCCCCAGCATCATCTGCCGCGGACCGGCACTTGCCACGCCCACCCATGCCCCGCTTTCCTCGTGGCGCAGCAGCAGCGTGAGCGGCGCGCCGTACGGACAATCGCGATAGAACCAGTCGTACTTGCGCGCCATGCGCGCTTCGTCGCCGAGGTTGCCGCGCCAGAGGCCGAGGATCAGCTCACGGTCGCGCTCCACGTCGGCTTCGTGGACGGTATAGGCCGGATTGGCGACCATCGTTCAGTGCCCGTGCGCTTCGGTCACCGGCTCGACCAGCACCGGCGGGCGGTGCAGGTAGGCGGTGGTACGGCGCTTGGCGGCGATGTCGTCGTAGACCGCCTGCGCCTGCGCCTGGGTGACGCCCAGCGCTTCGGCCAGTTCGCTTGCCGGGCGGTCGTGGTTGAGCGCCCACAGCGCCAGGTCCATCTGCGCGTACGGCAGCGCGAAGTAGAACTCGTCCTGCCCCTGCGCCAGCGAATAGGTGTCGGTGGTCGGCGTGGCCGAGGTCACGCGCTCGGGCACGCCGAGGTGGCGGGCCATCGCGTAGACCTGGCTCTTGTACAGGTGCGCGATCGGCTTGACGTCGGCCGAGCCGTCTCCGTTCTTGACGAAGAAGCCCTGGTCGTACTCCAGCCGGTTGGGCGTACCGGTCACCGCGTAGTTGAGCCGGTCGGCGTGGAAGTACTCGAGCGTCTTGCGGATGCGCTGCTTGAAGTTGGTGGCCGCGACGATGGTCAGGTAGGCATCCAGCGGCAGGTCCTGCTCGTGACGCGCGCCCGACGGTTCCTCGGCGACGATGCGGAAGCGGTTGATCAGCCCCTGCGCGCCGCCGGCGATCACGATCTTGAACTTCCAGCCGTCGCCGTAGCCGGGCAGCACGCTGCGCACGGCGTTGTCGCGCGCCTCGTAGCAGCCGATCGCTTCCAGCGCGGGCGCGATGTCGTGGGTGTGCACGCGCACGCCCAGGTGTTCGGCGAGGATGTTGGCGCGCACGGCGCTGTCGTCGCTGGAGTCGCGCTCGGGCAGGATCAGGCAGAACACGCGTTCGGCGCCCAGCGCGCGCACGGCGAGCGCGGCGCACGTGGTGCTGTCGATGCCGCCGGAGATCGCGACCACGAGGCCGCGCCGGTGCAGGTCGCGCGCGACGATCTGTCGCAGGCGCGCGGCGATGCGGTCGGCCTCGGCGGCGTAGTCGAGGTCGAGTACGGACGGATCGAGATGGCTCATGGGTTCCCCTGGGTCAATGCGGCGCGCCGGATCTTGCCCGACGCGGTCTTGGGCAGCTCGCTCACGAACGCGACCCGCTTCGGAATCTTGTAGCCTGCCAGCCGCTGCCGGCAGTGTGCCTTGACGGCCATCTCGTTCGGCGCATCGTCGCCGGGCACGAGAAAGGCGGCCACCACCTGGCCGAGCAGCGCGTCGTCGATGCCGGTCACGGCCACCTCGCGCACGCCCGGCAGTTCGGCGATCACTTCCTCCACGTCCTGCGGATGCACGCGGTGGGCGCCGGTCTTGATCATGTCGCTGCGGCGCCCGGCCAGCCACAGGTAGCCCTCGGGGTCGAGATGGCCCTGGTCGCCGGTCCGCAGCCAGCCGTCGACCAGGGTGGCGGCGGTGGCCTCGGGCGCCTGCCAGTAGCCGGACATGACGTTGTCGCCGCGCGCCCAGACTTCGCCAGTCTCCCCGGGCGCGGCCCGGCTGCCGTCCTCGCGCCGCACCTGGATCTCGACGCCGGCGATCGGGGTGCCGACCGAGCCGGCCTTGTCCTCGAACCGCCCGGGCGCCAGGCAGGTGAGGCGTGCGCTGGCCTCGGTCTGGCCGTACATCACGAACAGCTTCGCCTGCGGGAACGCGGCGCGCACGCGCCGGGCGAGGGCCGGTGCCATCGCGCCGCCGGCCTGGGTGAGGTAGCGCAGCGACGAGAGGTCGTGGCGTTCGAGCTGGCCGCGGTCGAGCAGCAGCGCGAACGTGGACGGCACGCCGGAGAAGCCGGTCGCGCGTTCGCGCGCCAGCGCTTCGGTGACCAGGTGCGGGAACACGAGGTTGTCTTCGAGCACGATCCGCGCGCCGACGGCGAGGTGGGTGTGCAGCACTGAAGCGCCGTAGGCGTAGTAGAACGGCAGCGTGCTCACGGTGCTGTCGTCGGCGCGGAGTCCGAGCGAGTCGAGGATCGACGCGGTGTTGGCGGCCAGGTTGCGATGGCTCAGGGCCACGCCCTTGGGCGCGCCGGTGGTGCCGGAGGTATAGAGGATGGCGGCCAGGGCGTCGGGATCCGGCGGCGGCAGGTCCGTGGCGGCGGTCTCGCCCGCCGCCTGGTCGTGCACCGCCCCGCCCTCGCCCCCCAGGCAGTGTCCGGCCGGCAACACTGGCACCGCCGCGGCGGCGGCCGCGCGCGTGCCGTCCTCATGTCCGTCCTGCTGCACCAGCAGGCGCGCGCCGCTGTGCAGCAGCCAGGGGTAGTAGTCGCGCTCGCGCGCCTGGGCATTGAGCGGCACCACCACCGCGCCCGCTCGCCAGCAGCCGTACCAGGCCACCACCGCCTCGATGCAGTTGGGCAGGGCCAGCGCCACCCGCTCGCCGGGCGCGACCCCGCGCGCGCGCAACATCCGCGCGAATTCCAGCGCCGCTTCGTGCAGCCCTCGGTAGTCCAGCCGACGCGCGCCCTGCTGCAGCGCGGCGCGCTCCGGCATCGCCGCGGCGGTGCGTTCCAGCCGCGCGACCAGGGTCTCCATCGTGCCGGCCCGGTCAGGCCGCCAGCCGGCCGTCGAGATAGCGGTCGATCGATGCGAGGCTGTCGAAATTGGCCGGGGTCATGTCCTCCGGCGGCACGTTGACCGGCCAGGTTTCCTCGATGAAGCCGATCAGCTCGAGGATCCCGGTGGAGTCGACGATGCCCTGGCGGATCAGCGACGTATCATCGGCAATGGCGGACTCGTCGTCGGTGAACAGGAAATTGCCGAGGATGAACTGCCTGATCTGCTGTCTCCGGCTCATGTCGCTCCGATGCCCCAGGGTAGGAAGATGATGTTGACCACTAGATCGCGCGCTTCGCGCCATCGCGAGGGTATCCGGAATGCCATTCTGGCGGGTGGATACCTGTGCGTCGCGATCGCACTGTCTGCCTGTGGAATCGAACGTGATCCGGACAGCGGGCAGGACATCGTCTCCACCCCGCGCAGCCTCGTGGACGCGCCGGTCGAGGTCCTGCAGGGCGAGCACGGCGGGTACGCGGTGCGCGTGCTGGCCGAAGGCTTCGTCCACCCCTGGTCGCTGGCGTTGCTGCCGGACGGTTCGATGCTGGTGACCGAACGCCCCGGACGGCTGCGCCGGATCGGCGCCGACGGCACGATCTCGGCCCCGCTGGACGGCGTGCCGCCGGTCTTCGTGCAGGGCCAGAGCGGACTGCTGGACGTGGTGCCCTCTCCCTCCTTCGCCGACGACCGGCTGGTGTACCTGTCCTACGGCGAACCGAACTGGCGCGGCAACAAGGCCGGCACCGCGGTGGCGCGCGGACGGCTGGGAGAGCACGGGCTGGAAGACGTGGAGGTGTTGTTCCGGCAGGAGCCGAAACTGTCGCACGGCACCCACATCGGCTCGCGGATCGCGTTCGACGCGCACGGCATGCTGTTCGTCAGTGCGGGCGACAACCGCGTCGCGGACAAGGCGCAGCTGCTCGACCACCTGCAGGGCAAGCTGGTGCGGCTGCATCCCGACGGCGGCATCCCCGCGGACAATCCGTTCGTCGCACGCGAAGGCGCGCGGCCGGAGATCTGGAGCTACGGCCACCGCAACATCCAGGGCCTGGCCCTGCATCCGGAGACGGGCGCACTCTGGAGCCACGAGCACGGCCCGATGGGCGGCGACGAGATCAACCTGCCGCAGGCCGGGGCCAACTACGGCTGGCCGCTGGCCACCCACGGCCTGGACTACTCGGGGCAGCCGGTGCCCGGCGCGCTCGGCAGCGCGGCGGAGGGGACGCAGGCGCCCGCGCACTACTGGCCGAAGTCGCCTGCGGTCAGCGGCATGGCGTTCTACGCCGGCGATGCATTCCCGCAGTGGCAGGGAAACCTGCTGGCGGGCGCGCTGGTGGGCAAGGCGCTGATCCGGCTGCAGCTCGACGGCGAACGCGTGGTGCACGAGGAACGCCTGCTGCCGGGGCGCGAACGCATCCGCGACGTGCGCGTCGGGCCCGATGGCCTGGTGTACCTGCTCACCGACAGCACCGACGGCAGACTGCTGCGGCTGGAGCCGGTGGCGGAAGACTAGCCGGCCTTGCGGGCGGGCCGCGCCCACGCGGTCGGACGACCCGGTCAGGCCGCCAGCGCGTGGTTGCGCAGCAGCAGCAGGGTCGACAGCACGCCGACGAAGGCCTGGTTGTCGGCGAACCCGATCGCCCGCCCCGCGCGCGCCTTGGCGAACAGCCGCGTCGTCGCCTCGACGTCGAACATCCCGCTGGCGCGCAGGTTGTCGGCCGCGAACAGGTCGCCCACGTAGTCCAGCGGCTGGCCGGCTTCGAAGAAGCTGGCGCTGTCGGGCGCGCGGTAGGGCTGCTTGGTGCGCCTGGCGATGTCGGCCGGCAGCAGGTCGCCCAGCGCCAGGCGCAGGATGTGTTTCTCGGTCAGGCCGCGGATCTTCCACGAAGGCGGCAGGGTGTTCGCCCACTCGATCAGGGTGTGGTCGAGGTACGGGTAGCGACCCTCGATCGAGCCGGCCATGGCGACGCGGTCGCCCTGCGTGGCCAGCAGGTAGCCGGCCAGCAGGGTCTTGGCCTCGACGTACTGGTCGCGCGAGAGCGGCGCCCAGTCGAGTATGTTCGCCGGCAGCCGCGATTCGGCGAATGCCAGCGCGTCCCATTGCGCGGCCTGCGCGCGCAGTTCGGGCGCGAGGAAGGCGAACGCGCGCTGCGAGGTGGTCCAGCGCGGTACGTGCGCGAAGATCGCGCGGTCGAGGTGTTCCCGGCCCTGGCCGAAGAACGACGCGGCGAAGGCCGGGTTGGCGGCCGGCGAGTTCTCGAGGTAGCCGTACAGCCGCGACAGCAGCTTCGGCCGCATCTTGGAATCTGGCTGGCGCGCCCAGAAGCGCCGGACCTTGGCTTCCTTGAACAGGTCGTAGCCGCCGAACACCTCGTCGGCGCCCTCCCCGGTCAGCACCACGGTGTAGCCGTGTGCGCGTACCGAATCGGCCAGCAGCATCAGCGGCACCGCGGCGGTGCGCAGCACCGGGGTTTCGGCATGGGCGACCAGGCGCGGGAACGCGCGGCCGATCTCGCGCGGCGAGATGCGCAGGGTGGAATGGTCGGTGCCCAGGTGCCGGACCATCGCCTGCTGGTGTGCGCTCTCGTCGAACTCGGGCTGGTCGAACGCGACCGAGAAGGTGCGCACCGGGGTGTCGGTGAAGCCGCGGATCAGGGCGACGATGCCCGAGGAGTCGAGCCCGCCGCTGAGATAGGCGCCAACCGGCACGTCGGCACGCAACTGCAGGCGCACCGCGTCCACCAGCCGTTCGCGCAACTCGCCGGCGGCCTGTTCGATGCTGGCGAACCGGGTGGAGCGCGACTGCGCCGCGACCGGAAAGGTCCAGTCCCAGTAGCGCGTCAGCGTCTGCGTGCCGTCGTCCTCCACGGCCAGCACGTGTCCGGGCGGCAGGGTGTGCACGTCCTCCCAGGCGGTGTCGGGATCGAGCGGCGCCCAGTAGCTGAAGGCCTGCATCACGCCGGCCACCGACAGCCGCGCGCGCTCGGGCAGGGCCGCGAACAGCGCCTTGGTCTCCGAGGCGAACCACAACGTGCCACGCGCGCGGGTCCAGTACAGCGGGCGGATCCCGGCGCGATCGCGCGCCAGCACCAGCCGCCGGCGCGCGCCGTCCCACAGCGCGATCGCGAACTGCCCGTTGAGATGCTCGACGAAACGGTCGCCGTAGCGGTCGTAGAGGTGGACGATCACCTCGGTGTCGGAGCGGGTGTAGAACACGTGCCCCTGCGCCTCGAGCCGGGCGCGCAACTCGACGAAGTTGAAGATCTCGCCGTTGAAGACGGTCCAGACGCTGCGTGCGGGGTTGTGGATCGGCTGGTCGCCGGTGGCCAGGTCGATGATCGACAGCCGCGCGTGCGCCAGTCCGACGCCCGGTTCGACATGGAAGCCGTAGCCGTCCGGCCCGCGGTGCGCGAGGGTGTGGATCATCCGCTGCAGCACGTCGAGGCCGCCGCCGTCCGCGGACGGGTGGCCCAGGTATCCCGCCAGGCCGCACATGGTTCAGTTCCCCCTGCGCGCGCCGCACGCGCGATCCGGCCGATGGCTCATTGGTTGCGCCACCAGCACGCCAGCCAGGTTTCGCCGCCGTGGTGCAGCCAGTCCTTCTGCAGCCCCGCGATGCCCTCCAGGTGCGGCCCCACGCGCACCAGGGCGGGCACGAAGAAGGTGACCAGGCAGGCGCTGCCGAGGTGGCTCATGCGCGACAGCGTCGCCGGGATGTCCTTGATGTAGTACAGCACCTCGCAGGCCACCACCAGGTCGAATCGCGCGCGCTGGTCGCCCCAGGGCTGATGCTCGATGTCGGTGGCGGCGAACTGCGCCCCGGGCACGCGCTGGCGGGCGCGCTCGATCGCCGTGGGACTGACATCGATGCCGTAGACCTCTCCGGCAAGCTGTTGCAGGGCCAGCGTCTGGTGGCCCTCGCCACAGCCGACTTCCAGCAGGCTGCCCACCCGGCCGAAGGTGCGCGCCACCAGTGCGTTGGTGGCGGCGAAGCGCGCCTGTTCGAGACCCGACTCCATGTTCCAGGGGTCGCCCAGCCGGTAAGCCAGGTCCAGCCGCCCGTAGTCGTCGGCGCCACCCACGCCGCGCATGGCGTATTTCATCCATGTGCGGCGGACGGCCTTCCTCAGTTTCGCGTTGAAACGGTCCATGGCCTACCAGGTGCGTCCCGATGCCGCTGCCACCGGCGGGCAGCGGCGGGCATCGGCACGTGCCAGCACCGCGGCCTCCTCTCCGTCGGGACGCGAACGCGAGGCGCGCAGCGGCTGCAGCGGCGAACTGTACCAGTCGATCACCTGCGAGCATTCGAAGCGCACCCACGACGGGCCGTACACCCATTGCGTGCCGCCGAGCTCGCGGCTGACCGGTTCCCCGAGCATCGCGACGACGTCCGGCACCGGCATGCCCAGACGCAGCGCAATGGCCGCGGATGGCGCCGTTCCACGTTCGTTTCCGGCAATACCACCACTGGATCCGGGCGATGGGCCGTCGGTGCGCGAAAGCCACCACACCAGCAGCGCCGACAGCAGCAAGATGCCATACACGATCATCCGCGAGGGACGGCGCGCCTGCGGTGCTTCCGCCTCCTCCTCGACGTTCGCTACCGCTTGCGCGGAACGGCGCGATCCGCCCGGCACCTGCCGGCGCCGCGTGGCGGGCGCCGCTGCACCGGGCAGGCGGCCGTAATGACGGTGGAATTCCAGGGCCGCGGCGTACTGCAGGTTCAGGGCCTTGAGTTCGTCCTCGCCCGAATCTCCGGCGCGGTCCGGATGCAGGTCGGCGACGCGGCGCCGATAGGCCATCCGCAGCCCGTCCAGCGAGCAGTCCGGCTCGATGCCGAGTTCACTGTACAGGGCGATGAAGTCGGTCTGGTCGGACATCCGTCGGTTCAACAGGCGGTCGATTCGAGACAGCGTACGCGAAACCGGGCCCGCGCCGGCCAGCGGATGCGCGTGCATCGGGGTGCGATGACAACCCCCGTGGCGAACGCCTATGCTTGCAGGCAGGGGTCGCGCACTGCCGGTCGGGAAGCCATCGCACGCGCGATGTCCGGCGACATGTCCGCCGCCGTATTTGCCACCAGGGGGAACCAGACGCACCGTCCGGGGCGCGGACCATCGTCCGCGCACACGCGCGGTCGCCCGCCGATCCATGCCGCTTGATCCCGCCATCGTCGCAGCGTACGGGCCCCGACCGGCCGCCGTCAGCCGGCGCCAGCGCCTGGCCGAGCGTGCGTACGCCTGGCGCATGCTGCCGCTGCTGCGGACGGTGCGCGGGCTGTTCCGCCGCGACCTGCGGGTGCTCGCCTACCACCGTGTGCGCGAAGTCGCGCGGGAGTTCGCGTTCGATCGCGCCCTGGTCAGCGCCTCGCCGGCCGATTTCCGCGGCCAGATGCGGCACCTCCGCGAGTGCTACCACCCGGTTTCCTGCCGCGAGGTGGTGGCGGCGCTCGACGGCGGCCCGGCCCTGCCGCGCGATGCCGTACTGGTCACGTTCGACGACGGCTACGACGACAATTACGCCGTCGCCTTCCCGATCCTGCGCGAGCTCGGCGTGCCGGCGACCTTCTTCGTGGCCACCGGCCACATCGACAACGGCATGCCCTACGCGTACGACTGGGTGGCGCACCTCGTGGTGACCATGAACGACGGGCGCCTGTGCCTGCCCGACCTGGGGATCGACCTTCCCCTGCCGGCGGACCGCGATGCGCGGCACGCCCTCACCGGCGTCGTGCTCGACCGGCTCAAGTACCTCGACGACACCGGCCAGCAGGCCGTGATCGACGACCTGCAGGCACGCTGCGGTCGCCCGCGCACGGCTGCGGCGCACGCCGACTGCCGGCCGATGACCTGGGACCAGCTGCGCGAGATGCGCGACGGCGGAATGGAGATCGGTGGACACGGGGTGCATCACCGGATGCTGGCCAAACTGTCCGACGGGGCGCTGCAGGCGGAGATCTCCGAGTGCCAGGCACGCCTGACCGCCGAGCTCGGGGCGCCGGCCATCGCGCTGTCCTACCCGGTCGGCGGGCCGGACGCGTACGACGCGCGGGTGATCGAGGCCGTCCACGCGCAGGGGTTCCGGATCGGATTCAGCTACATCAACGGTGTCAGCGTGCCCGATGAAACGAATCGCTACCGCCTGCTGCGCGTCGCGGTGGAAGCGGACGTCGACGACGGCTGGTTCCAGGGGATCCTCGCCGCGCCGGAACTGTTCTCGCACGCCTCGAAACTGAGGGTGTATCCATCGTGATGTTGTTCCTGCTTGTCTGGCTGGCGCTCGTACTGATCCGCCCCCAGGAATACCCCGCCCTCGTCGACCTGGGCATCCCGATCCTGCCGATCGCGATGCTGGGCGCGCTTGGCGCCTGGGCGCTCGGCTCCGGACGGCGGCCGTTCCGGCAGCCGACCTACCTGCTGCTGGTCGTGTTCATCGTCATCGGCATGTTCACGATGGTCGTGAACGGCTGGGCCGGCGGCGCGATCTCGCGCTTCATGCATTTCCTGCCCGCACTGATCGCGCTGGTGCTGATCGCGCAGGCCGGCCACTCGCCGAAGAACATGCTGCGGATGATGTGGGTCATCGCGTTGTGCGCGCTGGTGCTGACCATCCACGGCATCGAGCAGGTCAAGCTCGGCCAGGGCTGGACCGGCATGCCGACGGTGCAGGACGGGCGCATCCAGTACGTGGGCATCTTCAGCGATCCCAACGACCTGGCGATGCTGTTCATCATCGCGATCCCGATGACCCTGCTGATGGGCGGGCGCGGCGGGGCGATGGGGTTGCGCCGCCTGTTCTGGTGGTCGGTGGCGGTCGCCCTGCTCTACGGCGTGTACCTCACCGATTCACGCGGCTCCTTCCTCGCGGTGATGGCCATGGCGGGCGTGTGGCTGTGGCTGCGGCGCGGGCTGCTGGTGGCCGGCACGCTCGGCGCGGCGGGCATGGCGGTGCTGATGGCCCTGCCCACGCGCATGCAGGAACTCGACGCCGGCGAGTCGTCCGCCTACGGCCGGATCGAGACCTGGTACGACGGCATCCAGATGTTCCTGGCCAACCCGGTGTTCGGGGTCGGCGTCGGCAACTTCACCGAGCACACCTTCCTCACCGCACACAACTCGTTCGTGCTCGTGCTCGCGGAGACCGGCATCGTCGGCTACACGGTCTGGCTGGCGATGGTCGGCTACTGCGTGCTCATGCCGGTGATGGTGCTGCGCCTGCCGGCGGAGATGGAGGATCCGGAACACCAGGTCGCGTGGGCGGAGGAGCGCCGCATGGCGATGACCCTGCTGATCTCGATGGTCGGCTTCTTCGCCTGCGCGTTCTTCCTCAGCCGCAGCTACGTGATCCTGCTCTACATCCTGCTCGGCCTGGTCACCGGCTGGTATGGCGGTGCCCAGGAGCGCTGGGCGGGCCTGCCGGCATTCAGCGTGCAGCGCGACTGGTTCAAGTGGTGCGTGGCGTCGCTGGGCAGCGCGATCGCGCTGTGGCTGGTGGTCAAGGTGCTGTTCGTGATGGCGGCATCATGAGCACGCGCGGCACGGTCATCCGCAACACCCTGTTCTCGTCGGTCGGCATCTACACCGAGTACCTCCTCGGGATGCTGACGTCGATCATCATCGCCCGGCACCTGGGTCCGGCGGACTTCGGCGCGTACAGCCTCGTGATCTGGCTGGTGGCGACCGGCGTGGTGATCACCAATGCCGGCGTCGCCAGCGCGGTCATCAAGTTCGTGGCCGAACTGCGCGGCTCGGGCCGCGAGGCACAGATCCGTTCGCTGCTGGGATGGGCGTGGCGCGTGCAGGCGGGCTTCCTCGCGGTCGTGCTGCTGGGCGGCACCGCGCTGTTCCTGCTCCAGGGGCAGCGACTCATGCCCGGGTTCAACCACGGCCTGCTGCTGGTGATCCTGCTGGTGACGACCACGCTGCGCGCGTCGTACATGCTCAACATCGGTATCGCGAAGGGGTACGAGAACTTCCGCGCCACCGCGGCCATCGCCATCATCGTCGCGCCGCTCAACCTGCTGCTGATCCTCGTGGTGTGGTGGTTCGACGGCCCGATGGAGTGGTTCCTGGGCAGTTTCACCGTCTCGAGTTTCGTGTTCTGGTGGATCTCGCGCCGCCAGATCGCGCCGCTGCTGCCACCGCGGGCCATGCGCGAGCCGCTCGACGAGGACACGCGCAGGCGCCTGCGCAGCTACACCGCGCTGGTCGCGGTGACGGTGGCGGTCAGCTTCGTCACCGCGAGCGAGGTCGAGGTGCTGTTCCTGACCCTGTTCGACTCCTCCGCCTCGGCCGGCCAGTTCAAGGTCGCCTTCCAGCTCGCGAGCGGTGCGCTGCTGCTGGTGCCCGGCGTGTTCGGCGCGCTGCTGTTGCCGATGATGGCGAACGCACTGGCCCAGGGCCGGGAGGTGGCGAACCGGCGGCTGGCGATGTCCACCACCTACCTGGCCGGCCTGGCGGCGCCGCTGGTGGCGTTCGGCATGGTCTTCGCCCAGGAGATCATCGGCCTGCTCTACGGCGCCGCGTTCTCCCCCGCCGCACTGGTGTTCGCGTGCTGCCTCGCCGCCGGATCGATCCCCATGCTGTCGCAGGCGGCATCGGGCTACCTGCTCGGATCCGACCGGCAGCGCGCATTGATGTTCGCGGTGCTGGCCTGTTCGCTGGTCAAGGTGGGGCTGGACGTCGCGCTGATCCGCATCTACGGGCTGGGCGGCGCGGTCGTTGCGTACGCCGCCACCAGCGTGCTGACGGGATCGCTCGTGATCGGCCTGGCGCTGCACTACAGCGGGGCGCGCATGGAGTGGTCCCGCATCGCGCGGGTGCTGCTGTCCGCGACCCTCGCGGCGGCTGCCGCATGGCTGGTCCGCGGCCATCTTCCGCCGGTGCCGACGCTGGCGATCGGCGGGATGCTGCTCGCGACCCTCTACGCCGCCGGGACCGTGCTGCTGGGTTTCTGGAGCGCGGCCGACCTGCAGCATTTCCAGCAGTTGCATGCGCGCCTGGGCAAGGGGCGTCCCGCGTTCTTGGCCCGGATCCTCGTCTGGGCGGTGCGCCGTGCGGAAGCCGCCCCATGAGCCTGTACGAACACGCCTTCCGGCGCGCCCTGTACCCGGCGTACGAATCGCTGCGGGGGCGCCGCATGCTGCGCCACCTGGCCGAGTACGACGCCAACCAGTGGCGGTCGCCGGAGGAGCTCTCGCAGATCCAGTGGCGCAAGCTGCAGGCGCTGGTGGCGCACTGCTGGCGCGAGGTGCCGTTCTACCGCGCGCGCTGGGAAGCGGAGGGATTCGAACCCGGCGACCTGAAGTCGATGCAGGATTACGCACGCCTGCCGGTGCTGACCAAGGCCGACATCCGCGCGCATTCCGGGGATCTCAAGGCGCGCTCGCTGCGCGAGGGCCTGCTGTACAAGGCCACCGGCGGGTCCACCGGCGAACCGCTGCGTTTCGGCTACACCCGCGAAAGCAACGAGCGCCGCTCCGCGGTGATGTGGCGCGGCTACGGCTGGACCGGCGCCAGGATGGGACGGCGCACGCTGTTCCTGTGGGGCGGCGCGGTCGGCGAACCGGGACGCGCGGCGCAGATGAAGGAGCGGCTGTACCACGCCGCATTCCATCGTCGCATGCTCAACAGTTTCCTGATGCGCGACGACAACATGGCCGCCTACGCCGACGCCATCGCGGCATACCGGCCGGAAGTGATCGTGTCCTATGTCGACCCTCTTGTCCGTCTATCGAGGTGGCTGCTCGAACAGGGCCGCAGCATCCCCGGGGTGGTGTCCGTTCTGGGCGCCGCCGAGGCGCTGCATGATTTCCAGCGCCCGATCATCGAAGCCGCGTTTCCGGGCGCCAGGGCCTACAACACCTACGGCTGCCGCGAATTCATGCTGATCGCCTGCGAAGCGGAGGATCGCGACGGGCTGCTGATCAACGCCGACCACCTGGTGGTGGAACTGGCGGAGGCATCGCAAGCCGGCGACGGCAACGAGACCGGGGAACTCGCCATTACCGACCTGCACAACTGGGGCATGCCCTTCATCCGTTACGTCAACGGCGACGTCGCCAGCCGCAAGGCCCCGTGGCACAGCGTCGGGCGGCGCGGGCTGCCGCGCCTGAGCCGCATCGAGGGACGCCGCCTCGACGCCATCCGCACGCCCGATGGCCGCGTGCTGCCCGGCGAGTTCTTCCCGCACATGCTCAAGGACGTGGCCGGCGTGCGCCGCTTCCAGGTGGTGCAGGAGAGCCTCGAACGCTTCACCCTGAAGGTGGTGCCGGGACCGGAGTTCGGCGCGCAGCAGGAAGCCTATGTGCGGCGCGAAATCTCGAAGGTGCTGGGCGACGACGCCAGCCTCGACCTGCAGCGGGTCGACGACATCCCGCTCACCGCGAGCGGCAAGCTGCGCGTGACCGTGTCGAGGCTGCCGTGAGGATCAGCCACGTGGTGGAGAACCTCAATCGCGGGGGTCTGGAGCGCGTGGTCATCGACCTGGCCCGGGCGCAGGCGGCCGCGGGTCACGACTGCCAGGTCGTCTGCCTGTTCGAGGCAGGGTCGCTGGCGCCGGAACTCCTGTCCCACGGGATCCGCGTGATCGCCTGCGGCAAGCGAGACGGCGCCGACCTGCGCGCGATCCTGCGCCTGCGCCGCGCGCTCACCTCGCAACGCACCGAGGTGCTGCACAGCCACAACGGCACACCTCACTACTACGCGAGGGTGGCCGCGCTCGGGCTCGGCCTGCGCCGGGTGGTGAACACGCGGCACGGCATGGGCGACTCGAGCCCGGCCAGCCGGCGCGAGTGGCTGTTCCGGCAGTCGATGCGCTGGACGGATGCCGCCGTTGCCGTCTCCGCCGCGGCCGGACGACGTCTGACCGATACCGGCCTGGTCCCCGCGCACAAACTGCACGTGCTGCCCAATGGCATCCATGCCGGCGACTTCCGCCAGCGCGACCCGCAGTTGCGCGCGCAGCTGGCCGCCAGTCTCGGGCTCGCGCCGGACACGCAACTGGTGGGCTTCGTCGGGCGGCTGAACTGGGCCAAGGACCTGGGCACCATGGTCGATGCCTTCGCCCGCGTGCACGCGCAGCGCAAGGACGTGGCGCTGGTGCTGGCCGGCGAAGGCAGCGAGCGCGGGGCGGTGGAAGCCGCGATCGCGCAGGCGGGCATCGGCGACAGGGTGTTCCTGCTCGGCGACCGCAACGACATCCCGCAGTTGCTGCCGGCGTTCTCGATGTTCGCGATGTCGTCGATCTCGGAGGGCTATTCGATCGCGCTGCTGGAAGCCTGCGCCTGCGCGCTGCCGATCGTGGCCACCCGGGTCGGCGGCAATGCCGAGATCGTCGCCGACGGCGTCAACGGCCTCGTCGTGCCGCCGCGCGACCCGGAAGCCCTCGCCGCCGCGATGGTCAGCCTGCTCGACGATCCGCAGCGCGCGGCCGACATGGGCCACGCCGGCCGCGCATGGCTGCTGGCGAACTCGACCTTCGAGGTCATGGCCTCGCGCTACCTCGACGTGTACGCGCACGGACGGACATGAGGATCCTCGCGCTCACCAACCTGTTCCCGACCGCCTGGGATCCGCTTCGCGCCAGCTTCAACCGGCAGCAGTTCGACAGGCTGGCGGAGTTCCACGAACTGGACGTGATGGTCGCGGTCGACTTCCGCGACCGCCTCCGCGGTCCGCGCGGCGAGGCGCCGGCGCTCCGGCACGCGCGCGCGTCGGACTTCACGTTCTGGTATCCGCCGCGCATCGGCCGCGGACTGCACGGGTTGGCGTGGTACGCCTCGCTGGTGTCGCAACGGCGGTCGATGCTGCGCGACGGCCGCTACGACCTGCTGCTGGCCAGCTGGGCGTACCCGGACGCAGTCGGCACCGCGCGGCTGGCCAGGCGCCTGGGCCTTCCCTACGTGGTCAAGGTCCACGGCAGCGACCTCAACGTCCAGGCCGACCAGCCGTCGCACCGCCCGCAGATCGCCGCGGCGCTGCGCGGCGCCCGCGCCGTGGTCGCGGTCAGCGACGCGCTTGCCGGCAAGGCGCGCGCGCTGGGCGTCGAGCCGGGACGCGTGCACCTGCTCTACAACGGCGTGGACGGCGAGCGGTTCCGGCCCGGCGACCGCACAGCCGCGCGGCAGGCGCTGGCCCTGTCGCCGGATGCACCGCTGGTGCTGTACGTGGGCAACCTGAAGCAAAGCAAGGGCTGCCTCGATCTGCTCGAGGCCTTCCCGGCCGTGCTCGCGCGCCAGCCGGACGCATGCCTGGCCTTCGTCGGCGCAGGCGCGGCGGCAGCGACCCTGTCGCGTCGTGCGCAGCAACTCGGGATCGCCGACCGGGTAATGCTCGCCGGCGCACGACCGCATGAACAACTGGCCCTGTGGATGCAGGCCGCGAACCTGCTCAGCCTGCCCAGCCATAACGAGGGCGTGCCCAACGTCGTGCTCGAGGCGATGGCCTGCGGCCTGCCGGTGGTCGCGACCGCGGTCGGCGGCATCCCCGAGGTCCTGCCCGGACAAGCCGGCATCCTGGTGCCGGCGCACGATCGCGCGGCGCTCGGGCAGGCGCTCGGCGAGGCGCTCGGACGCGACTGGTCGCGCGAGGCGATCCTCGAACACGCCGCAGGTTTCCGCTGGGACGATAATGTGCGCCGCCTCGATCGCATCCTGGTCGACGCCGCCCGGCCAACGAACGCATGAATCGAACCATCCAGCCCCGTTCCCGCAAGACCCGCGCGCTCGGCCTGCTGCCGTCGCGCCTGGTGACCACGCGCGTGCGCGCGAAGCGCAAGACCCTGTTCCTGACCTTCGACGACGGCCCGCACCCCGAGTTCACGCCGCCCGTGCTCGACCTGCTGCGCACGCACGGCGCGACGGCCACCTTCTTCCTGATCGGTGAGCGCATCGACCGGTATCCGGAGCTGGTGCGCCGGATCGTCGCCGACGGCCACGCGCTCGGCAACCACTCGTGGAGCCATCCGCGGATGCGCGACCTGCCGCTGCCGCAGCAGCTCGTCGAGATCGAGCGCACCGACGAAGCCCTGTCGCGCTACGACGGCAACCGCACCCATCCGTTCCGCCCGCCTTGCGGTGTGCTGCCAGCGAACCTGCTGCTGCATTTCGCGCGCATCGGCCGCACCGTCGCCTTCTGGTCCTACGACAGCCACGACTACCAGCAGTTGCCCGCGCCGACGCTGTTCGCGCAGATGCGGGCCGATCCGCCGCGCGACGGCGACACGGTGCTGATGCACGACGACACCGGGGCGACAGTGCAACTGCTGGCGGAACTGCTTCCGCAGTGGCGCGACGAGGGCTTCGAGCTTCGTGCCATGCCGGCAGGGCGCGGATGAAGGTCCTCTACCACCATCGCACCCAGGGCCGGCGGGTCGAAGGGGTCCACATCCGCGGCGTGGCCAACGCATTGCGCGAACTCGGCTGCGAGGTCCGCGTGATCTCGTTCCCCGGCGCGGATCCCGAAGCCGAGCCTGCGATGGCATCCGGTCCGGCAACGACGACGGAATCGACCGCGCCCGCGGCACCAGCGGGCGACGAAAAGGGCCGGCTGGCGACCCTCGTCAGCCGCCTGCCGGGCGTGCTGTTCGAGTTCGCCGAGATCGGCTACAACCTCGTCACCTGGTGGCGGATCCGCGCGGAGATCGCGCGCAACCGTCCCGACTTCATCTACGAACGCTACTCGCTGTTCCTGTTCATGACGGTCTGGCTGGCGCGCCGCCGCGGCATTCCGATCATCCTCGAGATCAACGACTCGGCGGTGGTACAGCGCCTGCGGCCGCTGTGGCTGAAGCCGCTGGCACGCCGGATCGAGGCCTGGTGCCTGACCCAGGCGACCGGCATCGTGTTCATCTCCACCTATTTCCGCGAGCTGCTGGCGAGCCACTACGGCCAGTTGCCGCCGTCGGTGGTATCGCCCAACGCGGTCGATGCCCGCTTCGATCCGCAGCGCTACGACCGCGACGCGCTGCGCCGGCGGCATGGGCTGGAGGGACGCGTGGTCTGCGGGCACATGGGCGTGTTCGCCCGCTGGCACGGCGTGCCCGGCTTCGTCGAGACGATCATCGACCGGCTGCAGGAGGCGCCCGCGCTGACCCTGCTGGTGGTCGGCGACGGCGCCGACCTGCCGGCGGTGCGGCGCGAAGTCCAGGCCCGCGGGCTCGAGGACCGCATCCGCCTGCCCGGGCGCGTGCCCCACCACCAGATCCCCGAGTGGGTGGCCTGCATGGACTATGCGTTCCTGCCCGACTCCAACGAGTACGGTTCGCCGATGAAGCTGTTCGAGCTGATGGCCATGGGCGTGGCGGTGGTCGCCCCCGACTACGAGCCCGTGGCCGAGGTGATCGAATCGGGCGCCACCGGCTGGCTGTTCCCGCGCAAGGACCTGGAAGCCTGCGTCGACCAGGTGATCGCTTTGTGCGATCGCGCGGAGGAGCGCCAGCGCGTCGGTGCCGCCGCGCGCGCCTACATCGAACGCGAACGGCGCTGGCGCAACAACGCCGAACAGCTGCTGTCGCTGCTGCCACGGGAGAGTCGGGCATGAACACCTCCGCCCTCTGGTGGCTCGTCGCCATCCTCGCCGCGATCGCCGCCGCCATCGCGCTGGTCGTGGCGCGCTTCATCCGCGCACGCAACATGCAGCTCTGGCTGCCGGACTACGTGCGTCGCAGGCCGCGCCCACAGCACGCTGGCCCGACCCATGTGATGTTCTGCTTCGTCGACCACTACGAACCGATGCACGGCCGCCCCGACCTCGAGGTGCAGCGCGCCCGCGTCGACCGCTGGTGCCGCGAGTACCGCGCGCTCGCCGACCGCCACCGCGACGCCGACGGCCGCCGGCCGCAGCACGGCTTCTTCTATCCCGAGGAGGAATACCTCAAGGAGCACCTGGCCAAGCTCGAAGCGCTGTGCCGCGATGGCTACGGCGAGCTGGAGGTGCACCTGCACCACGACAACGACACCGAAGCCAACTTCCGCGAATCGATCACCCGCTTCAAGCAACTGCTGCACGAACGGCACGGCGCCCTGCCCCGGCATCCCGACACCGGCGAGATCATGTTCGGCTTCATCCACGGCAACTGGTGCCTGGACAATTCGCGCCCCGACCGACGCTGGTGCGGGCTGGACAACGAACTGATCCTGCTGCGCGAACTCGGCTGCTACGCCGACTTCACCATGCCGTCGGCCCCGAGCGACACCCAGACCAGCACGATCAACTCGATCTACTACGCCACCGACGATCCCCTCCGCCCGAAATCGCACGATCGCGGCGTCCGGGTCCGTGCCGGCGGCACGCCGAGCGGCGACCTGCTGCTGGTGCAGGGCCCCGTCGGGCTGAACTGGCGCGACCGCCGGCACGGCTTCGTGCCGCGGGTGGAGAACGCCGACATCCGCGCCAACTACCCGCCGACGCCCGCACGGGTCGACGGCTGGGTGGAAACCGGCATCCACGTCGAAGGCCGGCCGGAGTGGATCTTCATCAAGATCCACACCCACGGCGCGCCGGAGAAGGAAGCCGAGGTCGTGCTCGGCCCGGCGGTGGACGCGATGTTCAGCCACCTCGAGCAGCACTACAACGACGGCGAGCGCCACGTGCTGCACTACGTCAACGCGCGCGAGGTCTTCAACATCGTCAAGGCGGCGGAGGCCGGCCACGGCGGCGACCCGAACCACTACCGCGACTTCATCCTGCCGCCGCCGCCCAACCGCAGCGCGCCGGGTACCGCGCGCGCGGCGTCGTGAGCAGCGGGTACGCCGGCACCGGGCATCCACCACCGCGGGCAGGAGGCGCGCCCTTGAAGATCGCCAGCCTGATGTACCACGACGTGGTCGCGCCCGGCGCCGACGACGAGAGCGGGTTCCCTGGACCCTCCGCCGCCTCCTACAAGCTCCACTGGCGCGAGTACGAAGCCCAGCTCGCGCGCCTGGCCGCCACCGGACTGCGGTTCCCGCGCGTGGATGCCCCGGACGCGTTCGCGCCCGGAGGCTGCCTGCTGACCTTCGACGACGGCGGCGCCAGCACCCTGCCGGCGGCACGCAGCCTCGACGCGCACGGCATGGTCGGGCATTTCCTCATCACCGGCGCCCGGATCGGCACCCCGGGTTTCGTCACCGAATCCGACCTGCGCGCGCTCGCCGCCGCCGGGCACGTCGTCGGCAGCCATTCCCACACCCATCCGGCCGACATCTCGCGCCTGCCCGCGGCGGCGATCAGGACGGAATGGCGCGACAGCGTCGAACGCCTGGCCGACGCGCTCGGCGCACCGGTCGACGTGGCCTCGATTCCCGGCGGCTTCTACTCGCACGAGGTCGCCGCGGCCGCCATCGCCTGCGGAATCCGTTATCTGTTCACGTCGGAACCCACCACGAACGTGGTCGTCCGGGGCCAGGCGCTGCTGATCGGCCGCTACGCGCTGCAGCGCGGCATGGATGCGGAGACGGTCGTGGCCTTCGCCCGGGGCACCGGCACCGCACGGCAGCGGCAATGGCTGCTGTGGAACGTCAAGAAGCCGGCCAAGCGCTGGGCCGGCCCGGCGTACCGGTGGCTGAGGCGGCGCAGCTTCGGCGGAACCTAGCGCGAACCGGAGACAGGAAACAGGCGATGGACCAGGCAGTCACCATCATCATCACCCCACGCGACCGCTATACCGGGCTCGGCGAGTGCGTCGATGCGGTGTACCGGCATACGCCGCAGCCGTTCCGGCTCTGGATCATGGACCTCGACTACCCGGCATCGGTCATCGAACCCGTGCGCAGGCAGTTGCAGGGCCGCCCGGAAGTCCGCTTCTTCGATCTCGGCCTGCGTACGCCGATGGACGCGCTGCGCGAGGCGCAGCCGCTGGTCGACACCGCAGCCGTGGTCCTGCTCGACAACGACTCGCGCGTGACCGAAGGCTGGCTGCCGCCGCTGCTCGAAGCCATGGCGGACGGCCACGCGGTGGTCACGCCGCTGATCCTGGAACGCGAGGGCGTGGACCGCGGCGCGCCGCTGCGCAACCACCTCTACAGCGGCGAGCTGCGCGTGGTCGACGTCGACGGCGCGCCATACCTGATCGAGCACAAGCATTTCCGTCGTACCGAAGTGCCCGACCTTCCCAAGGAGCGCGCCGCGACCGGAACCTTCGAGCTGCACTGCGTGCTGTTCGACGGCGACGTGTTCAGGCGCATCGAACTGCCGTCGATGGTGATCCGCGAGCACCTGGACATCTCGCTGCAGGTCGCGGCGATGGGCCGGACCATGGTGGTCGAGCCGAAGTCGGTGATCCATTTCGACAACCTCGGCACGCGCATGGCGCTGCCTGACATGCGGTTCTTCTTCTACCGCTGGGGGCCGAAGCTCACCCGCCCGTCCTCGCGCCTGTTCCAGCGCCGCTGGGGCTACAACTTCTATTCCGAGCAGTCGATGTACAACTGGGTGGTGCGCCGCAAGGCGTTCCTGGTGTCGCGCTGGCTGGGCGCGCCGATCGGAATCGCCAACCGCGCCACCCAGGTCGCGAAGAAGCTGTTCTGCAGGGACTGGGATCCACTGCCGGATCCGGTTGCGGCCTCGCGTCCCCTGCTCGCCGCCGGAGTCCCGCAGCAACGCAGCCACGAACTCGGTTGAGCCGCACCGCCCAGGCCGCGCCATGGGCGCGGCTCACCAGAGATGCAGTCTGCGGTTCCCGACCCAGGCGAAAAGCGCCTGCGCGGCATACAGGTTCATGTGCGCGAACGCGCCGGCGAGCCTGACCGGCAACAGCCGACCCATCGGCGGCACCAGCCGGGCCATCAGCAGCAATACCACGAACGCCCCCAGGGCGATGCTGGCGAGCATGTAGATGGCGTGCGACCGGGCCAGTGCCACGCTGGCCACCGCGAACGCCAGCAACAGCCACGGCGACAGCAGCCGTAGCAGCTTGTGGCTGACGAAGCGCAGCCACGCAGGGTTTACGCCGGGCACGAGCAGCCACGGCGCCAGCGCCACCAGCTGGAAGTTGCCGGCGAGCGTGCGCAGCTTGCGGCTGCGCTCCTGGGTGCTGCTGTGCGATGGGCGGTCCCATGCCACGGCGCCTTCTTCCAGCACCACGCGATGGCCGGCGCGCAGGACGTGCATCGGCACGTAGACATCGTCCAGCACCGTGCCCGCCGGCAGCGTCGGGAACAGCGCCCGCCGCACCGCATAGAGCGCACCGCTCACGCCGATCGCCGAGCCGCTCGCGCTTTCGGCCAGACGGATCGCCTTCTCGTATCTCCAGTACGCGTCGACGCTGGCCGCGAACCCGGTCTCCGGATCTTCGAAGCGCAACTCTCCGGCGGCGACGCCCACCGCCGGATCGTCGAGGCAGGCCGCCAGCCGCCGCAGCGCGTCCGGTTCCAGGCGCTGCCGCACGTCCACCATCAGCAGCAGCTCGCCGGTCGCCACGGCGACCGCGTCGTTGAGGCACGCCGCCTTGCCGCGCCGCTCGCCGAACTCCAGAACCGTCACCGGGCTTGCCGTGTGGCCGCGGGCGATCGCTGCCGAGGCATCGCTGCAGCCGTCGCAGGCCACGATGATGTCCACGCGTCCGGACGGGTAGTCGAGTGCCGACAGGTTGTCGAGTTTGGCAGCCAGGTCGGCGGCGCCGTTGTGCACCGTCATCACCACGGTCACCGGCGGACGCGAATCCCCGCGCCGGATCGGCCGCGGCCTGATCCGGGACACGGCGATCACCAGCGGCGGATAGCCCACATAGGTGTAGGCAAGCAGCAGCGCGGAGGTCCAGAACACGGCGATGGCGAGCATAGGGTCCGGACAACATCCGTTGTGGCTGGAAACGTGGCCGCCTCCATCGAAGGCGTGCAACCCGCGCGGGTCGACTGGCGGGCGACCGCCGTGTGCAGGTTCGAAGCTGCTTCGTCCCCTGTTGCAGAACGCGTAACGCCACGGAATCCGGACCTTGCCCGTGGCTCGTCAACCTTCAAATCGCCACAGGCAGACGGTTCGATGCCGGAGGCCAGGCCGCTCGCGGCAGGAATCCGGATGCGTGGGTGTGCCAACAAGAAGCGGCCGCAACCTTGCCTGCTTCGCGATCCCCGGCCGCTATTCCCGACTGGAGAAGCCGCTGTTCCACCAGCGCTGGAGCCTGCGCCAGAGCACCAGCGCGGCCGGCGTGATGCGCAACACCTGCGGCGCAGGGGACGAAGCCGGCGCCACCGCGGTGGCGACCGTCGGCTGTGCAGGGGCAGCAGGCGCGGCGACATCCCGCGGCGATGCAGCCGCGGCCTGCGCCGGAGCCGCCACCTGGGCATCGGCGGGCACCAGCGGCGCCCGGCCGTTGCGGCGGATCGGTGCGCTTGCGAAGGAACAGTTGGTCGGCGCCTGCATCGGCCAGCCGCTGCCGGGACGCCAGTTGTCCAGCTTGCAGCCGTTGCGGTAGACGATCACCTCCTGGTTGCTCGCGACGTTCGCGAAACGGTGCGTCGGGCCGCCGTTCGGGAAGCGCACTTCCAGGTCCACGGTCGCGTAGTTGCCGAGTCCGGTGTGCAGGTGGGTCTGCGGGTGCTGTTCGCCCACCAGCACCGGCATGTGCGCGACCAGCTGGCTGGTGCCCGGCCGGTACCAGCGCACGCTGGCGCCGACCCCGTCGCTGTTGCCGGCGGTGCCGCGCACGCGCACCTTCATCCAGCGGTTGCCGTCGGTGTTGGTGGTGTTGCGCCACAGGCCCAGGTTGCTCTGGAACTGGGTCTTGACGATGTCGAGCCGGCCGTCGTTGTCGAAGTCGGCGACGTCGGCGCGCGGCTTGCCCGATTCCCAGCCGCCTCCGGCGTCGCCCGACGCCTGGCCGAAATTGGTGTTGGTGGATGCGGTGAACGTCATGTTGCCGTTGTTGCGGTAGATCCGTACCGATTCGCCCACGCCCGACACCATCAGGTCCTGACGGCCGTCGTTGTCGAAATCGGCGGCGATGATGTTGCCGTAGTCGCTCGCGGCGACGCCAGACAGGCCCGAAGCGGACGAGACATCGGTGAAGCCACCCGAACCATTGTTGCGGTAAAGCAGCCCGCGGTTGCTGGGACTGAACTGCTCGCCGTCCAGGTAGAACAGGTCCAGGTCGCCGTCGTTGTCGAAATCGGCCAGCAGCATCTGCATGAGACTGCCGCCGACGAAGGCCGGGACTGCCACCCAGGTCAACGTGCCGCGGTCGTTGCGCCAGTAGCCACCATTGGCTGGCTGGACGATGTCTGGCCACCCGTCTCCGGTCACGTCGCCGACCAGTTGCTTGGCGCGGTTGCCCGCAGCCGGCCGCAGCCGCTGGCCCGCGATGTTCGCGACCTGCCGCGCATCGTCGACCACTTCCAGATTGCCGCTGCCGGTGATATCGCCGAACGCGCAATAGCCCTCGCAGCCATCTTCCTTGGCTGCGAAGCGCGGCACGAACGCACCATTGGTCGAGCCGTTGCGGTAACGCGCGCCAAGCGCCGAGCCGTGCCGACCCCAGAAATCCTGCTTGCCGTCGCCGTTGAAATCCAGCCGCGTGACCCAGCCGGAGATCAGCGGCTGGCCCGCGATGTAATGACGTGTCTCTTCGCTGGGTATGTGTTCGAACCTGCCCGTGCCGTCGCAACGGTTGTTCCACAAGCGCGTGGTCTGGCCCCAGTCCTCGTGCGAGACGATGAACGCGTCCGGACAACCGTCGCTGTTGAAGTCGACGAACAGCGCGTCGAAGCGGTACTGCGAGTCGGGGATCGAATCGATCCTCTGCGAAGCCTCGTTGACGAAGGTGAGCGGCCCGGCCGCCTTCTCCGCCGGGCCCGCAGCCGCGCGCGCAGGTATCGACTCGCGCTGGTCGGCCAGGCCGGCCCCGGCGACGGTGAGCAGCAGTGCCAGCGCCAGGGCGCGGGATCGGTTCATTGCGCGAGTAGCCATGCAAACTCCGGGTTGCGATTCTGCCAGTTGAACGCGCGCGGCGTATGCGAAACCGCGGCGCAGTCGGGATTGAGATAGAGGGCGAGCCGGTCGGCGCGCGCGGACAGCCTGTCGCGCCATGCGGGATCGGTTTCGAAATGGCGTGCCGCGGCAACCGCCATCAGCAGCTCCGGGTTGTGGGCGTCCGAGCCCCAGCCTTCGCTGTCCTGGATCGCCACGATGCGTTCGCGCGGGGCGATGCCCGAAGAGAAATACCAGCCGATCGTGCCGCCGCGATTGCAGGCCGACCGCCAGTTGCCGGCCAGATCGTCCGGCACGAAGCCGTGCTGTTCGAGATAGCGGCCGAAGTCGCGCAGCATCACCGGGATCCGCTCGTCCCGGGTGACCAGCCAGGCGCGCCACAACCCGCCGACGAGGTTCGCGCTCATCCATGGCGAGGCTCCGCGCACGTCGGTGGCCGGATCGTGGTCGCTGCCCTCGTGCGCCTGCCAGGAATGGGTCCAGGCGCCGGTCACCGGGTCGTCGCCCGGCGGGGTCTGCTGGTGCGCGTGCAGCCAGCCGATCAGGTCGAGGATGTGGCGCCGGGTGTCCGCTGCGCCGGTCAGCTCGTAGGACGACACCAGGTGTTCGAGTGCCAACCCGACCTGCCGCTCGGTCCACGCCTGGCCGCCACCGGTGTAGGGTCCCATGGGCGTGCTCCAGCCGCCCTTGACCTGGTTCACGACCATGTGCCCCACGGTGCCGGGATCGAGACGGGTGTCGTCTCCCGCCAGCGCCACCAGCAGCAGGTGCGGGGTCACGTAGCTGTACTTGGGGTCGCAGGCATTGACGCCGTCGAACTCCCAGCCGCCGGTGCAGTCCGGCCAGCCGCCGCCGTTGCCGCCGCGCTTGATCTTCGACAGATAGAACGTGGCCGAATTGTAGAACTCGGCGAACACGTCGGGACGACCGCTGCGCACGTACTGCCATCCGAGCACCGCCGCGCGGTCGAACAGGAACGAATGCGCGCCGGCGTATGGCGCATCCTTCGCCCAGGCCCACTGCCGGTCCACGTAACGGTCGTAGCGGTGTTCGGGATCGTGCGCCAGTTGCCGGCCGGCGATGCCCGAATGCACCAGCCAGGCCGGATCGAGCGTGGCCGCCAGGCGCGGCACCGGCGCGTCCATCTTGCCCGCACGCGTGCCGCGGTCGTAGGCAAGCTCCTCGATCGATCGGGTACGTGGACCGGCGGTGTCGAAGCGGTAGGACCCTTCCGGGTCCGCCACGAACTGGACCTTCACCGCGCGGATGCTGCCGTCGGTCCAGTGCCAGTGCAGCGTGGGCCGGACGAAGGCCGGCACTTCCTGGTCCGCGGCATCGAGGATGCGGACCCGCGTGGCGTCGGTCAGCGCGCCCTGCGGAAACGGGATGCCGAGGGTTACCTGTTCGGTGTCGGAAACATCGCCGGTGGGTGTCAGCCTGATCGCCGTCGGCAGCGCCGTCGTGGCCGCGGCCGGGGTGCCGGTGTTTGCGGCCATCGCGGCCGCGGCTGCCGGGGACGGCTCCGCGCACCCGCCCAGCGCGGGCAAGGCCAGCAGCACGCACGCCACGAAGACGGACGCACGGCAACGGGCAACGCGGAATGGGGGCATGGCGTGTCTCCGGCAGGCGTCTGAGGCGCCCTGGACAAAGCCGGCCGCTGGGTCGACCCGTGGGCACGGCTGTGTGGCATAGGGTCGCGTCTCCGGCCCCCTGTGGCAGCCAGCGGGGCAATGCGTCACATCCCGCGGTCAGGAACCGGACAGGTGGCGCGTGCCCGGCTGGCGCTCGCCACCCCGGATCCGGCGTATCCTATTGCAAATCAAGGGTTTGTTGTAGACATGTCCGAAACGTCTCCAATCGCGTCCGACAGCGGCGCAGTCGCGCCCACTGCCGCGAAAGGTGATGCAGGTCCGGCAGCGCGCTGGCCCCGCGGGCGCGACGGCGAATGGCTTGTGGCAGGACGGCCGCTGTCGCGCGTGGTCGACGAACTCGGTGCCACCCCCTGCTATCTCTACGATCGCAGCCGCCTCGCGGAACGCGCACGCAGCCTGCGCCAGGCGCTTCCGCCCGGCGTGCTGCTGCACTATGCGATCAAGGCCAACCCGATGCCGGCGCTGGTGGGGTTCATGGCCGGGCACGTCGACGGTTTCGACGTCGCCTCCGCCGGCGAGCTGCGGGTCGCGCTGGACGCGGGCATGGATCGGGAGCACGTGAGCTTCGCCGGCCCCGGCAAGCAGGAAGCCGAACTGCAGCGCGCACAGGCGGCCGGGATCGTGGTGAACCTCGAATCGTTCCGCGAGATCGACATCCTCGCGCGTGCGTCCGAGAGCAACGGCGCGCCGGCGCGGGTCGCGGTGCGCGTCAACCTGCCGTTCGAGCTGAAGTCATCCGGCATGAAGATGAGCGGCGGCGCCAGGCAGTTCGGCGTCGATGACGACCAGGTGCCCGCGCTGCTGCGGCGGATCGCCGCCGCCGGACTCGCATTCGAGGGCTTCCACTGCTTCGCGGGCTCGCAGAGCCTGCGCGCGGAGGCGATCGTGGAGGCGCAGCGGCTCAGCTACGCGCTGGTCAGGCAATGGCAGGCGCACTTCCCCGCGCCACTGCGCTGGCTCAACCTCGGGGGCGGCTTCGGCATCCCGTACAACACCCGCGACCAGCCGCTCGACACCGGCCCGGTGTTCGAATCGCTGCACGATCTCGCCGCGCGGTGCGCCGGCGACTTCGGGCCGCAGGCGCGCCTCGTGCTCGAACTGGGGCGCTATCTCGTCGGTGAGGCCGGCCTCTACGTGTGCCGCGTCGTCGACCGCAAGCTTTCGCGCGGCAAGGTGTTCCTCGTGACCGATGGCGGCATGCACCAGCACCTCGCGGCATCCGGCAATTTCGGCCAAGTGGTGCGGCGCAACTACCCGATCGCGGTCAATGCCGCTGGCGGCGAACGCGAACAGGCCACGGTCGTCGGCCCGTTGTGTACGCCACTGGACCTGCTGGGCGACGACGTCGAGCTGGACCATGCCGGGCCCGGGGACCTGGTGGTGGTATTCCAGTCGGGCGCCTACGGCCGTTCGGCCAGCCCGCGCCAGTTCCTGGGGCACCCGGACGTGGTCGAGGCGCTGGTCTGACGATCGGGCGCCGTCAGTCCAGGAGCCGGCGGTAGATCCGCAGGAATTCGCCGGCGTAGCGCTGCCGGCTGAACTGTTCGCGCGCGTGTTCGACCGCCTGCCTCGCCAGTTCCGCCCGGTAGGTAGTGCTGGCGCCCACCTGTTGCAGCGCATCGGCCAGCGAGTCGACCTCCGGGACCGGTGCGAGACGCCCCGTGCGCCGGTCCAGCACGACCTCCGGAATGCCGCCGACGCGGGCCGCGACGACCGGCACGCCACAGGCCTGCGCCTCCGCCAGCACCAGTCCGAACGCCTCGTCGCGCGCACCGTGCAGCAGCACGTCGAAGCCGGGGAACCAGTGCTGGGGATCGGCCTGGAAACCGCAGAAATGCACGCGGTCGGCGAGATCCTCCGCGACCAGCGAGCGCACCTGCGCTTCCTGCGCCGCATCGCCGCGGCCGAGCACCAGCAGCCGCGCATCGCGTCCCGGTTGGCGCCGCATGAACTCGTGGAACGCGCCGATGGCGAGATCGACGCCCTTCTCGGGGCCGAAATGCCCCACCGTACCGACCACCAGCGTGCCCTCGCCGGCACCGATGTGTCTTCGCGTGCGCGCGCGCAACACCGGATCGGGGCGGAATCGCTCCAGGTCGATGCCCAGGGGGATGCACGAGACCTTGGCCGGATCGAAGTAGTTGTTGTCGATGTAATGGCGCAGTCGTTCCTTCGATGCGGTCACCACGGCGCCAACCCGCAATCCCACCAGCGCGTTGCGCACGCGGTCCCGGAACCGGGCCGTCTCCAGGCCGCGCGTGCGATGGAAGCTCATCAACAGCGCGGGAGAATTGCGGCGCATCGCCAACGCGGCCATGGCCTCGCTGGCGGCGTCGTGCGCATGGATCACGTCGATGGCCTGCTCACGGCAATAGTCGCGCAGCCGCCGCCACGCACTGCGGTCGAACAGCCCGCGACGTTCGAGATCGAGACAGCCGTCGAACAGCGTGCGCTCGGCCGCCTCGGAGCCGAACGCATCGAGACATCCCAGGTGGCTCGCGACCCCCAGCTCGCGCAGTCCCAGCGCCAGGGCGGCGATCGCCTCGCGCCGGCCGCCGTGGCTGTAGGAAAGGGTCAGGTGCAGCACCTTCATGGCCGGATCCGTTCCGCTGCGGATACCGGCGGCGGGCGACGCCCCGCAGTCGGCGCCGTCGTGCCGCTGGCGCAGCTGCGGCCGCCAGCCGATGCGGGCGACCGGCGAACGGCGGTCGCCGGGCAGGACGGACGACCCGGCCTGGCGACCGGCGGCGTCGAGTTCACGACCGGTTCGACGCATCGAAGACGGACCCCGAAGGACCTGCGACGTGAACACGACCTGCGAAAACGACACTCATTCGTATGCGATCCAGTGGATTTGCGCCGTCGAACCGCTGCGGTATCCCGCGCGAGCACGGCGAACCCTAGCTGATACGGTGGATGGACCGCGCATCGGCCACGCTCCGACGAATCCTCCCCGGCCTCGTTCATCCGCGAGCGAGGCAACCACCGTGGGATTCCATGCCTCGACCGCGTCCGGACGAGGCCCGAGGCGGTCGCCCGACGACAGACACGCCGTACCCGCCTTCCACCGGTTCCACGCAGGAGGGCCGGGCATGTGGCCGAATCCCGTCGCTAGTGCCGTATCAGCCGGTGAACGAGAACCTTGCCATCCTCCGCATCACGGATCGGCGCGCAGAGACGAACCAACGAATCGACCCAATGGATGCAGTGATCGAACCCGTACGCGCAAGCAGCGACATTCCGCGCCATTTCTACCGCGATGCACCCCAGGACGCGCACCAGCGCCGACGCCACCGGGCCGTGCTCTCCCTGCTGCGCGAACTTCCACCGGGGCGCGTCCTCGACTACGGTTTCGGCTGGGGCGACATCGCCTGGGCTGCGGCGAAGACCCATCCCGACATCCATGCGGTGGATGTCGAACAACGACGGGTCGATTTCGCGCGCCAGCAGTACGCACCGATCCCGTTCGACCGGTGCCGGCCGGACGGCGTCGATTTCGCGGACGCCAGTTTCGACATCGCGCTGTCGATCGTGGTCCTGCCGTTCGTCCCGGACGACGAAGCCTACGTGGCCGAGCTCAGGCGCGTGCTGCGCCCCGGCGGGCACCTGATCGTCGCCACCAAGACCTCGCAGTTCCTGCCGCGGGTGTGGCGACGCCTGAGTGGCCAACGCGAACGCGACCGCAATCCCAACCGGGGCATCCGCCACCATGACGCGGCCGATGCCGCGGCCTTGCTCGAGCGACACGGATTCTCGATCCTGCGACGCAAGGCGTTCTACGATCCCCCGTTCGAGGCGCGTCGCAACGTCGTCGATGTCGTGAACGGATTCTTCGAAGTGGCCGGCGCAGCGCTCGGCCTGGTGGACACGGCGCCCTATCCGCTGTTCCTGGCGCGGCGCGAAGACTAGGGCGAACTGACGGGGCCCGGGGCGGGAGGCATGCTGAGCCGTGCGGGGCGCGGCGGCGACTCAGCGACGCGCGGCGTCGCGGCCGGCCACTTCTCCGAACCATGCGCTCATGCGCTGCCAGAGCAGCACGACCGGGGGCGTGATCCGCACGTCCATGCGTCGCGGATCCAGGCGCGTGGGCACGGGCCCCTGGTTGACCGGGGCTGGCGGCGCATCGCCGATGCGTCCCGCGGCCTGCGCCCGCGGCGCAGTAGCCCCGGCGTCGCGCGCTGCGGCAGGTGCAGCGGATGCCGACGTGCCCGGCGGCGCCAGCGGTGCCGAACCGTTGCGACGCAGGCGTGCACCGCCGCCTCCCCCCGCGCTTTCGAGCGCACCGATGTCGATCCGCGCCCCCGGCACACGCGCCACCTGGCCGCCGATGGCCAGTTTCGCGCGCAGCGGCGGATCGAACTGGGGCAGCTGCAGCGGCGAAGGGAACGGGAACGCCGAGGGCGACGGCGGCTGCGGGTTGCCCGCGGACACCAGCGGACTGTTCGTGGTCGGACGCAGCTGGAACTGGCCGATGCTGGTGAATCCGGGATCGGCGCCGCGCACGGTCCCGGTCAGCTCGGCAGGCACCAGCGTCGCCGAGGACTGGATCCAGTTGTTCGAACCGGCCACCTTGCGCCCGCTGGTCCAGGGTTCGCGGCTGGTGGGTGCGCAGTAGGGGGTTTCCACCTCCGAAGCCTCATGCACGCGCAGGACGTTCGGCGCCGCACCCGAACCGGTCTGGAAGACCACGTTGTTGTGCATCTCCAGCGATTCCTGGCCCAGTTGCACCAACACCGCGTTGGCGATGCCGGGCCGGTTGAAGACGATGGTGTTGTTGACCATGCGCAGGCGGCCCTGGCTGCGGCCGTTGAGGTCGCCACCGGTACGGATCGCGTTGCGCCAGGAGGACGTGTGCACGATCACGTTGCCGACCAGGTCGACGTCCTCGCGCCGCAGGTCCGGCGACCAGCCGGACTGCTGCGTCTCGCAGTCGGGACCGATCAGCTCGAGCTCCTGGTAGGCCGAGTCCTCGAACCAGTTGTAGTAGATCAGCGCGCGCTCGTGGCGGTTCTTGAGCAGGCTGCCGCCGTTGCCGTCGTGCACGTAGTTGTAGCGCATCAGGAACACCGAGCCCGGATACGCCACCTGGTCGGACTGCATGTAGATCGGATGCCGGTGCGTGCCCGAGCCGGAGTTGTACACCTCGCTGTATTCGAGGGTGAACGAGCCGGAATTGTTGTCGGCGCCGAGGATGCCGTGCGAGGGGCAGTCGCGGATGATCGTGTCGCGCACGGTGACGTCGTGAGCCTCGCTGAACAGGCACGACGAGGTTCCGCCGCGCACGTCGAAGCCTTCGAACACCACGTGGTTGGACTGCTGGAACTTGATCGTGTGCGAGCCGCCGCTCAGGACCGGCCGGGTCGAGCCGACGGAACGGTTCCAGCGGAACGTCACCGGATTGCCGGCAGAGCCGCCGTCGCCGCTGCGCACGACTATGTTGCCGTTGTAGGTCGCTCCACCGTCGACCAGGACGATGTCGCCGGGGCCGAGGTCGACGCTGTCGACCAGGGTCGACAACTGGGTGTACTGGCGGCCCGACGGGCCCACGGTGTACGTCGCCGCGTAGGCGAAGGAGGGCAGCGCCACACAGGCACAGGCGGCTGCGCGTAACAGGGCACGAGACATTCGGTCACTCCGGTCGAAACGAGGATCCCCTGTCCTGCCGCCGGGTCCATGGCCTGCAAGTCGGCATATTAGACACCCGCGCGCGGCGCGAAGCCGTCCGGGCCATGAACGCGCGCCGGTTCGCGCATTCGATCAAGCCGGGATCCGGACCCGCGTCGGCCCCAGGGCGTGACGGCGATCCGGGCCGGCGCAGACTGGCGCGAGCTCGCTTCTCCACCGCCAGGCAAAGCGCGCACGCGCGAGGTTGCGACCTGCGGGGAAAGCAGGGGCGCCCGGTCGGGTCGGCCGGCGCGGACCGCGGTACGCACAGCCGCGTCGATGTCGCGCTGCCGGGACCGGACACGGAAAAGGCCAGTGGGCGTACCCACTGGCCTTTCGAAATCATCCGCTGGCGCGCCCGGAAGGATTCGAACCTCCGACCCCCAAGTTCGTAGCCTGGTGCTCTATCCAGCTGAGCTACGGGCGCAGTGCAGAAGCGGAATTGTGCCCAAACCGCGGGGTCGTCGTCAATGCGGCTTCGACGATTGGCGGTGGAAGCGACAACTGGCGGAGACTGAGGGATTCGAACCCTCGATGGAGCTTTTGACCCCATACTCCCTTAGCAGGGGAGCCCCTTCGGCCACTCGGGCAAGTCTCCGGGAAGATCGCGCCGGATGCGGAACGCATCGTGCGCGACAGGCGCGAAGGATACCGGAGTCGCGACCGCCGCGGCAAATCAGCCGCTGCCGGTTTCCGGCTCGCGCGCGGGCTCCACCTCGTCTCCGCGGCGGATGCGCTGGTAGATCTCTTCGCGATGGACGGCAACGTCCTTGGGCGCGGTGATGCCGATGCGCACCTGGTTTCCCTTGACGCCGAGCACAGTCACGGTGACCGAATCGCCGATCATCAGGGTCTCGCCGACGCGGCGGGTCAGAATCAACATCTTGGGAATCTCCGTAGGCCGGTGGCCTGCTGTTGAAACGGCGCGACAGGCCTCGGACCGGCCGCCTTTCCGCTTCAAACTGAACAAACGTGAAGAATGTCGGGGACGGGACGCGTGGTCAACCGACGTTGGTCATGCAGCGAATACCCGGCGTCAGGCGGGACTCAGTTTGGCGGCGGCCCAGTTGGGGACCTCCGCGAGTGCATCCTGCAGCTCGGGTCCGTCCGGACCCCCACCCTGCGCCATGTCCGGACGTCCACCACCCTTGCCACCGATCCGACCGGCGACGAAGGCGACGAGTTCCCCCGCCCCCACGCGCCCGGTCGCGGTTCCCGAGACCCCGGCCACCAGCGCGGCCCTGCCGTCGCTGGTGCCGGCGAGCACGATCACCGCGTCACCGAGCTGTTGCCTGAGGCGATCCATCGCGTCGCGCAGCGCCTTGGCGTCCAGTCCCTCCACGCGCGCTGCCAGTACCTTGACGCCGTCGACCTCGACGGCCTGCTCCGCAAGATCCGCGGTCGCCCCACTGGCGGCCCTGGCCTTGTGCGCCTCCACTTCCCGCTCGAGCCGCCTTTGCCGCTCGAGCACCGCACGCAGTTTATCAGTGACTTCCAGTGTCGTGCCGCCCAGCAGGCCCGCGACTTCGCGCAGGCGCCGTTCCTCGGCCATCACGTGGTCCAGCGCCGCCTGCCCGGTCAGGGCCTCGACCCGGCGCACGCCGGCCGATACCCCCCCTTCCGAGACCAGCTTGAACAGGCCGATCTCGCCGGTGCCGCCCACATGGGTGCCGCCGCACAGCTCGACCGAATCCCCCATCTTCACGACCCGCACGCGCTCCCCGTACTTCTCGCCGAACAGGGCGATGGCGCCCGCATCCAGCGCTTCCTCCATCCCCATCTCGCGGATCGCGACCGGGTGATTGGCGCGGACCTCGACGTTGACCCGGCGCTCGATCTCGGCCAGCGCCTCGCCGTCGACCGGCTGGAAGTGCGAGAAATCGAAGCGCAGGCGGTCGGGCGCGACCAGCGAGCCCTTCTGCGCGACATGGGTGCCGAGCAGGCCACGCAGCGCGCCGTGCAGCAGGTGGGTGGCGCTGTGGTTGAGGACGATGTTGCCGCGGCGCTCGCCATCGACCACGCCGGCCAGCGTATCGCCGCGATGCAGGATGCCGGCCTCCAGCCTGCCGAAGTGGGCGTGGAACTGGCCCGCGAGCTTCTGCGTATCGGAGACCGCGAAGCGCGTGTCCAGGCCCTCGAGCGCGCCGGTGTCGCCGACCTGGCCGCCGGACTCGCCGTAGAACGGCGTGCGGTCGAGGATCACGATGGCCTCGTCGCCGGCATCGATGGCCTCGACCGGTCGCCCGCCCCTGAGCAGCGCCAGCACCTTCAGGCCATCGGCCTGCAGCGCGTCGTAGCCGAGGAAGCCCGTCGGCTGCAACTGCGCGACCAGGTCGGCCGGGAGCTGCACGCCGCCGCCGAACCGGCCCGCGGCGCGCGCGGTTTCGCGCTGCTTCTCCATCGCCACGTCGAAGCCGGCGGTGTCGACGGTCATGCCGCGTTCGCGCGCGATGTCCTGGGTGAGGTCGAGCGGAAAGCCGTAGGTGTCGTACAGGCGGAAGGCGTCCGCGCCCGGGATGGACCTGCCGCCCGACTTCGCGGCGACGTCGTCGAAGATCTTCATTCCCGCATCGAGCGTCTCGGCGAAGCGCTCTTCCTCCGCCAGCAGGGCCTTCTCGACGAGCCCGCGCTTCGCGCCCAGTTCCGGATAGGCCTCGCCCATCAGCGTATCGAGCGTGCCGACCAGCTTGTGGAAGAACGGTTCGCGCTTGCCGAGCATCCAGCCGTGGCGCAGCGCGCGGCGGATGATCCGGCGCAGCACGTAGCCGCGGCCCTCGTTCGAGGGCAGCACGCCGTCGACGACGAGGAAGCTGCAGGCGCGGATATGGTCGGCGATCACGCGCAGCGACTTGTTCTGCAGGTCCGCCGTGCCCGTGAGTTCCGAGGCTTTGCGGATCAGTGCGTCGAACAGGTCGATCTCGTAGTTGCTGTGGACGTGCTGCAGCACCGCGGCGAGGCGTTCCAGGCCCATGCCGGTGTCCACGCATGGCGCAGGCAGCGGCACCAGGGTGCCGTCGGGCTGCCTGTCGAACTGCATGAACACCAGGTTCCAGATCTCGATGTAGCGGTCGCCGTCCTCGTCCGGCGATCCAGGCGGTCCACCGGAATGTTCCGGGCCGTGGTCGTAGAAGATCTCGGTGCAGGGGCCGCAGGGCCCGGTGTCGGCCATCTGCCAGAAGTTGTCGGACGCATACGGCGCGCCCTTGTTGTCGCCGATGCGGACGATGCGTTCGGCCGGGATGCCGATCATGTCGTGCCACAGCGCGTAGGCCTCGTCGTCGGTTTGGTAGACCGTGACCAGCAGGCGATCTTCCGGCAGGCCCCAGACTCCGGTCAGCAGTTCCCAGGCCCAGGCGATGGCCTCCTTCTTGAAGTAGTCGCCGAACGACCAGTTGCCCAGCATTTCGAAGAAGGTGTGGTGGCGCGCCGTGTAGCCGACGGAGTCGAGGTCGTTGTGCTTGCCGCCGGCGCGCAGGCAGCGCTGGACGTCGGCCGCGCGCGGATTGGCGCGCTTCTCGGCACCGAGGAACACGTCCTTGAACTGGACCATGCCGGAGTTGGTGAACAGCAGGGTCGGATCATTCGCCGGGACGAGCGGCGCCGAGGGCACGATGTCGTGGCCCTTCCCGCGGAAGAACTCGAGGAAATCGCTGCGGATCCGCGCGGTCGTGTAGGCAGTGGGCTTGGTCATCGGTGGCCTGGCAACAAGCGGGCGGCCTGATCCCTCCCGCGCCTCCAAGATGAGGCGCCTGGCCAGAGCAGACAACCCAGCGAAGCCACCAGATTAACAAACCCGCAGGGCGCAGTCGCCGCTGTCAGTCGCCGCCACTGTCGGGATCCCCGATCTCGTCCGGCTCGTAGCGCGCGGCGGCCCGGATGTGCTCGCCTTCGAATCCCCGCCGCGCCAGGAGGTCGGCCGCCTTGCGCCGTTGCGCCTCGCGCGGTCCCGCGTCGCCGAAGCGGCGCCGGACCAGGTCGCGGGCCACCTCGGCCCAGTCGCCGTCGAAAGTGGCCAGCGCGGCGGTCACGACCTCCTGGTCGAGACCATGGGTGCCGAGTTCGGCACGGATGTGGCGCGGGCCGTAGCCGCCGCCCACCCGGGCGCGGACCAGGGACTCGGCGAAGCGGACATCGTCCTGCCAGCCCGCACCCGCCAGACGCTCCACGGCCGTTCGAGCCTCGTCGGCCTCCACGCCGCGCGCCGCCAGCTTGCGGAGCAGTTCCTTGCGCGAGTGTTCGCGCCGGGTGAGCAGCCCCAGCGCGCGCTGGGTGGCCGTGGCTGGCGGGCGGCGCTTCCTGCCCGACGGAGCATCGCCGTTCACGCCCCGGCTCCGCCCGCCCTGCGCGTCGCCAGTTGCGCCCGGCATGCCGCGAGGGCGCCATCGGGGAAACAGCACAACGCCATTCCGGCCGGCCCGCGGAGCACATGCCATGCCGCGGCCGCGACCGGGAGGCGCGTCGCCCGCTCCAGTGGACGGGCATCGACGTCGACGCCGCCGGTGGACCTGCGCGCCCGCTGGACGACCGCATCCGGCGCCGTCGCGCCCGAGGCGAATCCGCAGGTCATCCCGGCAGGCACCCAGGTGCCGGGGTTCGCATGGAGTCCATCGGAGCTTCCGGAAAAAAAGAACAACCTACCCCGGAACCGGAGAGGGTTGCCATGGAAAGGCCATCCCTGGCCGCGAAGCTCATGGGCCGGCTCAGTCGCCTGCGGCGACCGCATCCTCTTCGCCATCGCGCTTGGCCTCCGCCGGCTTGAACGTCTCGCGCAGCTGCGCTTCCAGGCGCTTGGACACCTCCGGGTTCTCCTTGAGGTAGTTCCGGGCGTTCTCCTTGCCCTGGCCGATGCGCTCGCTGCCGTAGCTGTACCAGGCGCCGGCCTTCTCGACGAGCTTGGCGTCGACGCCCATCTCGATCAGTTCGCCTTCGCGACTGATGCCCTCGCCGTACAGGATCTCGGTGATGACCTGCTTGAACGGGGGTGCCATCTTGTTCTTGACCACCTTGATCCGGGTCTGGTTGCCGATGATCTCGTCGCCCTTCTTGATCGCGCCGATGCGGCGGATGTCGAGGCGGATCGAGGCGTAGAACTTCAGCGCGTTGCCGCCGGTAGTGGTTTCCGGGCTCTGGCCGGGCATCATCACGCCGATCTTCATGCGCAGTTGGTTGATGAAGATCACCATGCAGTTGCTGCGCTTGATGTTGCCGGTCAGCTTGCGCAGCGCCTGGCTCATCAGGCGCGCCTGCAGGCCGGGGAGCTGGTCGCCCATCTCGCCCTCGATCTCGGCGCGGGGGGTGAGCGCGGCGACCGAGTCGACCACGACCATGTCCACCGCGTTCGAGCGCACCAGCATGTCGGCGATCTCCAGCGCCTGCTCGCCGGTGTCGGGCTGCGAGACCAGGAGGTCGTCGATGTTGACGCCCAGCTTCTGCGCGTAGCCCGGGTCGAGCGCATGCTCGGCGTCGATGAAGGCCGCGGTGCCGCCGGCCTTCTGGCATTCGGCGATGGTCTGCAGGGTGAGCGTGGTCTTGCCGGACGATTCCGGGCCGTAGATTTCCACCACCCGCCCCTTGGGCAGGCCGCCGATGCCCAGCGCGATGTCCAGCATCAGCGAGCCGGTGCCGATCACTTCCGCCGCCTCGACGCTGCCATCGCCCATGCGCATCACCGAACCCTTGCCGAACTGCTTCTCGATCTGGCTCAGGGCAGCGGAAAGGGCGCGCTTCTTGTTCTCGTCCATCGTGGTGGTCCTTGTCATGGTGAATTCGGGTTGGGTGCATCCTTGCAGGCGCCCATCGCACGGACTGCGACGGGGGCGCCGGGGCCAAGATTGCCGGATCGCCGGCGCCACGGATGCCGGGCGCCATCGGTGGCGGGTGTCGGAAAACTCCCCGCCAGGCTCACCGGTTGGGCCTCACCAGGCCGCAGTACAGGCCCTCGATGGCGAAATCCTGGCCGGGCTGCACCTCGATCGGCGCGTAGTCGGGGTTGCGCGGCAGCAGGCGGATGCGGTCCTTGCCGAGCTTGAGCAGCTTGACGGTGATGGCGTCGTCCACGCGCGCCACCACGATCTGGCCGCTGCGGGCGTCGCCGGTGCGGTGCACGCCGATCAGGTCGCCGTCGAAGATCCCCTCGTCGATCATCGAGTCGCCCTTGACCTTGAGCAGGTAGTCGGGCGAGGGTGAAAACAGCACGCGGTCGAGCACGACATAGGCGTCCGACCCGATGTCGGCCCCGATCGGCAGGCCCGCGGCGACCTGCCCCAGCACCGGCAGGCGCAGCGCATCGTCGTTGCCGGCCGGCAGGTCGAAGGCCTGCTGGGCCGACGGCACCGGCTGCAGCACGCGGATGCCACGCGCACGGCCCGGGACGCGTTCGATGGCACCCGCGGCCTCGAGCGCCTCGAGGTGGTATTGCGCGGCCCGCACCCCGCTGAAGCCGAAGGCGCGTGCGATCTCCGCCTGGGAGGGGGGAACGCCTTCGGCCTCGATCCGCTCGGCGATGAGCCCGAGAATGGCCTGCTGGGTGTCGGTGAGTTTCATGGTTAGTAGTAATACTACTAACCCTTCGGGTGGTCAACCCGCGCGGGCAGACTCGCGGCCGCGTCCGGTTCCCGGGACCACGGGCCTCTACCCGTCGCAAGCGGTGGCAGCCGCGTGATCCCGCCAATCCGTCCACCGCGGCGGCTGACGCATCCATCGGATGCGTCCGCATCCTCTCAGTGCTTCCCGCCCCGCCAGATCGAGAACAGCACCCAGAGCCCGCCCAGCGCGGCGCCGACGAAACCGACCGTGCCCAGCACGCGCAACGCGCCGCTGGTCACGCCGCCGGCGCTGTTGAGCACGATCGAGGAGCCCACGATCAGCGCCGCGGTCACCACCCCCATCGTCAGCCGGCTGACCGCCCGGTCCACCTGGTCGCCGAAGACCTTGAGCGCCTCGACCTCCACCTGCACCCGCAGCCTGCCGCGCCGCGCCGCCTGCAACAGGCGGTGCAGGTCCTTCGGCATGTCGCGCAACAGATCGAACACGCCCGTCATCGTGCGCCTGCCGCGCCGCGCCAGCGCCGAGGGCAGGTAGCGCTCGAGCATCGCGCGTTCGAGGAACGGGCGCGCCTCTCCGGCCATGTCGAAGCCGGGATCGAGCTGGCGGCCCATGCCCTCGAGCGTGAGGAAGGCCTTGATCATCAGCGCCAGGTCGGGCGGCAGGGTCAGGCCATGTTCGCGCAGGATCGCGGCGACGTCGCTGAGCATGGCGCCCATCCGCAGGTCCTTCAGCGGGACGCCGCGGTACTGGTCGACGAAGCGGTCGACCGATTCCTGCAGCCGCGCCTCTTCGATATCCGGGCTGTCCCCGGTCCAGTCGACCAGCACGTCGGTGACCGACGCCGGATCCTGGTCCACCAGCCCGTGCAGCAGTTGCACGATCTGGTGTCGACGCGGCTCGGAGACGCGTCCGACCATGCCGAAATCGATCACCCCGATCGCGCCGCCGGGCATGTAGAAGATGTTTCCCGGATGCGGATCGGCGTGGAAGAAGCCGTCCTCGAGCACCATCTTGAGCACGATGCCGGCGCCGGTGCGCGCCAGCCGCACCCGGTCGAGACCGGCGGCATCGACCGCGGCCAGGTCGCGGCCGGGGATGCCGTCGAGGCATTCCTGCACGTTGAGCCGTTCGCAGGTCCAGGTCCAGTAGACCTTCGGGATGACGATGTCCGCGCGTCCTTCGAAGTTGCGCGCGATGCGCTCGGCGTTGCGGCATTCGGCGGCGAAATCGAGCTCGCGCCGCAGCGAGGCGGCGAACTGCCGCAACATGTCGGAGGGGTGGTAGCGCCGCAGTTCCGGCATCTGCTTCTCGACGATCGTCGCCAGGTGCGCGAGCAGGCGCAGATCCGCCTCGACCACGTCGCGGATTCCGGGCCGGCGCACTTTCAGCACCACCGGCGTGCCGTCGTGGAGACGCGCGCGATGCGCCTGCGCCAGCGACGCGGCGGCCATCGGCACCTGCTCGAGCGCGGCGAAGACGGTCTCCGGGTCGGCGCCGAGGTCCTCGGCGAGTTGCGGCCGGATCGTCTCGAATCCGACCGCCGGCACCGCGTTCTGCAGCTCGGACAGTTCCTCGATCCAGCGCGGCGGCAGCAGGTCCACGCGCGTGGCCAGCACCTGGCCCAGCTTGACGAAGGTGGGTCCGAGGTCCTGCAGTGCGGCACGCACGCGCGCCGGCACGTCGAGCTGCAGCAGTCCGTCTTCCGCAGAGCGCCAGTGCACCAGGCGCCCCGCCCGCTCGAGCGCGCCGGCCAGGCCGACGCGGCGGACCATGTCGCCGAAGCCGTAGCGCACCAGGACGGTGGCGATGTCCTGCAGGCGGCCGAGGTCGCGGACCGTGCCGAGCGCTTCCCACATCACCCTGCCCTCCCTGCCGCGGCCGTCACCCCAGGGTACGTTCGAGGCCGCGCAGCGCCGCGGCCACGGTCTGGCGCCGCACTCCCTCCCGGTCGCCGTCGAACTGGAACAGTTCGGCGCGCGCATAGCCGCCGCGCCGTTTCCACGCGATCCAGACCGTGCCGACCGGCTTGTCGGCACTGCCGCCGCCCGGACCGGCGATGCCGGTCACCGCGACCGCCACGCTGGCGCCGGAGTGCACCAGCGCGCCGGACACCATCTCGATCACGGTCTCGCGGCTGACCGCGCCGTGCACCTCCAGCGTCTGCGGCTGCACGCCCAGCATCGCCTGCTTGGCCTCGTAGCTGTAGACCGCCATGCCGCAGTCGAACCACCCGGACGAACCGGCGATGTCGGTCACCACCTTGGCGATCCAGCCGCCGGTGCAGCTCTCGGCGGTGACCAGCATGTGGTGCCCGTCGCGCAGGCGTGCGCCTGTCGCGCTGGCGAGATGGTGCAGGTCTTGGTCGCTGGGGATCGCGTTCGGCATTCGGGGGACAAAGGGGAATCGTGCCGCCCTTTTTAACCCAATCCGCCGGATCGCGCTGCCGCTGCTTCGCGCGGGCCCGCGCATCGGCATGCGGATGGACCCGACCCGGGTCGACAGTGCCTCGAGCGAGGCGTTGTCGTTCAGGCCAAGGAAAAGGCTCTTCTCCCATGTGAGGGAGGTTGAGTCAGGACTGGACGCCGCGCCCTGACGCCCGGGGATCGCTTTCCGCCCGGTCGGGGCCGCTACCATCCCGGAGAAAACTTCCACTCCCCGCATCGCGGAACATCCAGACAAAAGGCCCGCGCCTCCGAAGATGCGCGGGCCAGGGCATCGCCGCCGGCCTCAGTAGCGGACGCGGAACGTGACGCCGTACATCCGCGGCGCGGCGGGGAACGCGTTGAACGTGTTCAGCGGATTGCCCGGATCCGGGAACAGGCCCTGCAGCGGCGCATCGAACCCCACCTGCACGTACTCGGTGTCGGTGATGTTGGTGCCCCAAAGTTCCACCATCCAGCGGTCGTCGCTGGCGCCGAAGCCGAAGCGGGCGTTGACCACCGTGTAGGACGACTGTTCCTTCTCCACGTCGAGGTCGGAACCGGTGTTGTAGTCGCCCATGTACTTGGCGCCGATGTTGAAGCGGCCGATCATGGCGTTGCTGAAGTCCCACTCGTAGGTCACGGCCATCGAACCCGACCACTCGGGCGCGAACGGCATGGTCGCGCCGGGCAGCTTGTAGAGCGCGCCGGAGGTGCTGAGCGGGGTGCGCTCGACGAAGTCGCCTCCGGGGATGTCGTCGCCGAAGGTGGTGTCGGCGTACATCAGGCCGCCCTGCAGCATCAGTCCCGTGACCGCCTGCGGCTGCCACAGGATCTCGGCGTCGATGCCGCTGGACGTGACGTCCGGGATCGAGCGGACCACGAAGCTGGTGCCGAGGAAGCTGTTGAGCTGGAAGTCCTCGTACTCCTGGTGGAACAGGGTCGCGTTCAGCAGCAGCGAGCCGCCGGCCCAGGTGGTCTTGGCGCCGAGCTCGTAGCTGTCGACGAACTCGCCACCGAACGAGGTGTCGGCGACCGGGGTGATGCCGGCACCGCTGGCCGAATCGCCGTCCGCGGACTGCACCCGGTCGAGGTTGAAACCGCCGCCCTTGTACCCGCGCGCGGCGGAGGCGTAGGTCATCACGTTCTCGTTCCAGCGATAGGCCGCCTTCAACGTGCCCGACCACTCTTTTTCATCGCTCTCCTGGAAGGTGTTGCGCCCGTTGTGCAGCGCATTGGCCCACGGCAGGCACATGTAGCCGGCGATCTGAGGGCCGGCCGACGCCATGACCGCGTTCTGCACCGGCGCGGGCAGCGAGGCGAACGTGCTGCTGCGCGAGGCCAGCGCGGCACGCAGCAGCGCATAGCGGTTGGGATTGAGCGGGTTCTGGTCGGTCAGCGCGCCGGTGCAGCCGAGGCTGCCGTTGGGGTTGCTGTAGGCCGACGACAGCTCCTTGTCCTCGCTCGTGTAGCGCAGGCCGACGGTGATATCGAGCGCGTCGGTGGCGCGCCAGGTGTTGTTGGTGAACAGCGCCAGGCTCTTCGCGTTCTGCTCGTAGCGGTCGAGCGCGCCGAGACCGGTGAAGCCGGTGCCATACGGCGTTCCGCCCACCTGCGACAGGAAGGCGGCCGGCGGAATGCCCATCGGATTGTCCAGCGGCACGCCCGCCGCGGCCAGGCTCTGGCCGACGAGCGTGTACACCAGGGTGGACACGTAGGGCTCGTAGTGCGAGCCGACCCGATAGCTCTCGTTGCGCGTGAGGTCTTCGTCGGAATAGAACATGCCGACCATCCAGTCCAGGCGGTCGGTCGCGCCGGTCAGCCGGAATTCCTGGCTGAAGGTCTCGAAGCCGGTGAACGACTCGTCCTCGGTGCCGTTGCGGTAGATCAGGTCGGCGGTGCTGAAGTCGTAGTCCAGGCCGTTGATCGCCTGCCACTCGCGCGCGGCCGTGATCGAGGTGAGGGTGGCGCCACCCAGGCCGGACATGTCCCAGTTGATCTCTGCCGAAACGCCCTTGTCCTTGATGTCCTGGTCGGTCGGCCGGTTGCTGTAGGCGACGCGGTCGAACGGATCGTCGCCGGGCGCGGCGACGGCCTGTCCGCCCGCCAGCGCGTTGAGGATCGCGGCGGTCCCGCCGACGGTGGTCTGCACCGCGGTGCAGCAGTTCTCCTCGCGGCTGGTGTAGTCGGCCGAGAGCAGGATGTCGAGCGTCTCTGTCGGTTCGAACAGCAGCTTGCCGCGGACGGTGTGGAAATTCTGGTCGTAGTCCTCGTCCTCGGTGCGCGGGCCGTTGCCGGTTTCGACGTCCATCCAGCCGTCGCGCTTGCGCTTGGCGGCATAGACGCTGAAGGCGGCGGTGTCGCTGAAGGCGTCGTTGTAGGCGCCCGACACTCCCATCGCCCCGTAGTTGCCCACGGTGACCTCGGCCTCGGCGCTCTGGGTGTAGCTGGGTCGCCGGGTGACCACGTTGATGACGCCGGCCGAGGTGTTCTTGCCGAACACGGTGCCCTGCGGACCCTTGAGCACCTCGATGCGCTCGAGCTGGCCGAGATCGCCGAAGCCGACGCTGTTGCGCGGGCGGTACACGCCGTCGATGACCACGCCGACGGAAGACTCGAGGCCGACGTTGTCGCCGACCGTGCCGATGCCGCGGATGCGGGCGGTGGTGATCGCCTCGTTCTGGGTGCTGGTGACGGTCAGGCCGGGCACCAGGATCTGCATGTCCTTGATGTCGCTGACGTTGTTGTCGCGCAGCAGCTGTTCGTCGAGCGCGGTGACCGAGATCGGCACGTCCTGCATCTGTTCTTCGCGCTTCTGCGCGGTGACCACCATCGTGGAGAGCGTCCTGGGCTCGTCCTCCGCGCCGGCGGGGGCAGCGTCCTGGGCAGCCACGGGTGCGGCCATGGAAACGATCGCCGAGAACAGGGCGATGGCGAGAACACTGCGCTGCGGATGGCCTGAAGCCATGGTATGTCCCCCCAAGAAAAACCAAAGAAGTGGTTGGTGTATCGACGGTCGAGCGTGCAACGGATCGCATTGCGACACCGCATGCGGATGGCATCGCAACGCCCGGGCGCGGGGCCTGTGTGGGGGGACTGGCCGGCGCCGCCGCGGACGTATGGCAACGAAAACCTAACATACTTTCGGAACATCCGTCCGCCCGCTGGCGCGGCGTCCTGCGCTGCCCCCGAAAGTCCCCGGCGCAGGGAGCTTGCCGGCGGCCGGCGCGCACCGCGAGCCGCCACACGTCCGGGCGGCGTCCGGTCGCCGCGCCGCACCCTGCCCCTGCCCTTCACCTACACTTTCCGTCCCCCCGTTGCCGAGGCTCCTCTTGCAGCGCCCCGATCCCGACCGCGCCGCCACTCCGGGCAAGGCGAGCGAACACACGCCGCTGATGAAGCAGTACTTCGCCGCCAAGGCAGAGCATCCCGACGTGCTGCTGTTCTTCCGGATGGGCGACTTCTACGAGCTGTTCCACGACGATGCGCGCAAGGCGGCGCGGCTGCTCGACATCACCCTGACCCAGCGGGGCAGCTCGGGGGGCCAGCCGATCCCCATGGCCGGCGTGCCCCACCATTCGGCCGAGGGCTACCTGGCGCGCCTGGTGGCGCTGGGCGAATCGGTGGCGATCTGCGAGCAGATCGGCGACCCGGCGACCAGCAAGGGCCTGGTCGAACGCAAGGTGGTCCGCATCGTCACTCCGGGCACGGTCACCGACGAGGCCCTGCTCAGCGAGCGTCGCGACACGCTGCTGCTGGCCGTCGCCCGCGGCAAGGCGGGCTACGGGCTGGCCTGGGCGGACCTCGCCGGCGGCAGGTTCCTGGTCAACGAGGTGGCTGGCGACGCGCAGTTGGAAGCCGAGCTCGCGCGCCTGGAGCCGGCCGAGGTGCTGCTGCCCGACGAGGAAGGCTGGCCCGGCTTCGTCGGCGAGCGCAGCGGCCTGCGGCGACGCGCACCGTGGCTGTTCGATGCCGATGTCGGGCGCCGCCAGCTGCTGCGGTTCTTCAACCTGCACGACCTGACCGGTTTCGGCATCGAGGACCGGCCGCTGGCGATCGCGGCGGCGGGCGCCCTGCTCGGCTACGTCGAGGAGACGCAGAAGCAGCGCCTGCCGCACCTGGCCTCGATCGCGGTGGAAAGCGGGGACGGCGCGATCGCGATGAACGCGGCCACCCGCCGCCACCTCGAACTCGACACGCGCGTCGACGGCGACACCCGCCACACCCTGCTCGGCGTGCTCGACACCACGGTGTCGCCGATGGGCGGGCGCCTGCTGCGGCGCTGGCTGCACCGGCCGCTGCGCGAGCAAGCGACCGTGCGCAAGCGCCACGCCGCCGTGGCGACCCTGATCGACCATCGCGGCGACGAGGCCTTGCGCGAACGCTTCCGCGCGCTCGGCGACCTCGAACGCATCCTCTCGCGCATCGCACTGCGTTCGGCGCGCCCGCGCGACCTGTCCACCCTGCGCGATGGCCTGGCGATGCTGCCGGCACTGCGCGAGGCGCTGGCGCCGCTGGATTCGCCGCGCCTGCGCGAGCTGTCGGACGAACTCGGCGATCACGCGGCCGAGGCGGCACTGCTGGCGCAGGCGCTGGTGGAGCAGCCGCCGGTGCTGGCGCGCGACGGCGGCGTCTTCGCCGACGGCCACGACGGCGAACTCGACGAACTGCGCCAGCTCAGCAGCAACGCCGACGGTTTCCTGGTCGAGCTCGAGGCGCGCGAGAGGCAGGCCACCGGCATCGCCACGCTCAAGGTCGGCTACAACCGCGTCCACGGCTACTTCATCGAGATCAGCAAGGGCCAGTCGTCGAAGGCGCCCGCGCACTACACCCGGCGGCAGACGCTGACCGGCGCCGAGCGCTACATCACCGAGGAACTCAAGCAGTTCGAGGACAAGGTGCTGTCCGCGCGCGAACGCGCCCTGGCGCGCGAGCGGCTGCTGTACGAACACCTGCTCGACGCGCTCGGCGAACGCCTCGAGCCGTTGCGGCGCTGCGCCGCCGCCCTCAGCGAGCTCGACGTGCTCGCGGCCTTCGCCGAACGCGCGCAGGTGCTGGACTGGTCGCGTCCGGAGCTGTCCAGCGAACCCGGCATCCGCATCGAACGCGGCCGCCACCCGGTGGTGGAGGCGGTGCGCGACGAACCGTTCGAACCCAACGACCTGGTGTTCGACGACGCGCGCCGGATGCTGGTGATCACCGGCCCGAACATGGGCGGCAAGAGCACCTACATGCGCCAGAACGCGCTGATCGTGCTGCTCGCGCACATCGGCAGCTTCGTGCCGGCGGCGAGCGCCGCGATCGGCCCGATCGACCGCATCCTCACCCGCATCGGCGCGGGCGACGACCTGGCGAAGGGGCAATCGACCTTCATGGTCGAAATGGCCGAGACCAGCTACATCCTGCACCATGCGACGGACTGCTCGCTGGTGCTGATGGACGAGATCGGACGCGGCACCTCGACCTACGACGGCCTGGCGCTGGCCGAGGGCTGCGCGCGCCACCTGGCGATGCACAACCGCAGCTACACCCTGTTCGCCACGCACTACTTCGAACTGACCGCGCTCGCCGAACCCGGCAGCGGCATCGCCAACGTGCATCTGGACGCGGTGGAACACCACGACGGCCAGGGCAACGACACCCTGGTGTTCATGCACGCGGTGAAGGACGGCCCGGCCAACCGCAGCTTCGGCCTGCAGGTGGCCGCGCTCGCCGGCCTGCCCCGGGCCGTGATCCGCGACGCGCGCGCACGCCTGGCCGAACTCGAACGGCGCAGCCACGACGCGCCGGCGCCGGCGCCGATGTCGGCCGAGCGCATCGGACAGCCGCAGCAGTTCGGCCTGTTCGTGCCGTCCTCGGCGGCGCTCGAGGCGCTGGCCTCGCTCGATCCGGACGAGCTCACGCCGAAACAGGCGCTGGAGGCGTTGTACCGGCTCAAGGCGCTGTCGTGAGTCGCGCCGGCCTCGTCTAGACTTGCGGCCGGGCCAGGCAGGGAGCATCCATGGAGTTTCTGCTCTTCGCCGCCGGCGTGGTCGCCGGGGCGCTGGCCATGTCCGTGTGGTCGCGACGCGCGCGTCGCATGGCCGCTCCCACGCGCGCGGCGGAGGCCGCGCCCGGCGGGGCGGTGGCCGCCGACCCGGCCCCCACGGACGTCGCGGCCGAAGACCGGCTGCAGGCGCTCAAGCAGGCGATCGAAGCGAACGACGACGCCATCCAGCGCCCTGCCGACCTGCTGCAACAGCCGGGATTCGAGGAGGGCGTGGCATTGCTCGCAGGGCCGGCCTTCGGCGCTTCGCGCGTGCTCGAATGCCTCACCAGCCAGGGTTACGTACTGCCCTCGTTGGCCGGCGCCGCCCTGCGCCGGCGCGAGGATATCGACCCGCACGCGGTCGCCGCGACCATCCCGCAGCTGGGCGCCTACGCCCTGCACTTCGTGCTCGACTACCTGCAGACGCTGCCGGATGCGGGCACCCTGCCCGAGGTCGCGATGGCCGCGCGCGAATGGTGGTGGGACTACGGCGGCATCCGCGAGGATATCCGCCGCTACCTGCGCCGGGTGTCCGCGCTGCCGGCGGGCGACGCGACGCCCACCGCGCCTGCGGATGCCGAAGAGTCGCGCCTGGAGGAGATCAGCACCACGCTCGGGCGCTTCCGCGAACCGGTCCTGCAGCCATCGATCGATGCGGTCGCGGCGGCGCTGGCCGGGCTGCGCGAGCGGCGCGTGCTCGGCGGCATCGGCCGGCTCGATGCGCGCGCGGCTCCGGCGCCCCGGTTCTGGCACGACGCGCTGCGCGATGCGATCGACGAACTGCACGAACGGCTCACCGGCCCGTCGCCTCGACCGCAACTGCTGGTCGGCGAGCCGGGCATCGGCAAGTCCGTCCTGCTCGACCTGCTGTGCACGCGCCTGCACGACGAGGGCTGGCTGGTGTTCGAAGCGTCCGCCGCCGACGTGCTGGCCGGGCAGAAATACATCGGAGAGCTCGAAGGGCGGCTGCGCGAGATGCTCGCAGTGCTGCAGCGCCAGCGCGCGCTGTGGCGCGTGCCGGACTTCTTCGACCTGCTGCACAAGGGCAGCCATTCCAACGACCCGCGGGGCATCCTCGACCTGGTGTTGCCCGCGGTCGAACGCGGCGAGCTGCTGCTGATCGGCGAACTGACGCCGCAGCAGCAGGCGCGCCTGCTGCTCTCCCGGCCGGCGGTGGCGCGGCTGTTCGACGTCCAGCCGATGGCGCCCGCCAGCGAGGCCGCGCTCGCGGACATCGCCGGGCAGTGGGCGCAGGCCGCGCGCGCGAGCTGCGGGCAGGACGCGATCGAGGCCGGCACGCTGGCAGAGGCCTTGCGCGTCGCCGCCCAGTACTTTCCCGACCAGCACGAACCCGGTCGCAGCCTGCGGCTGCTCGACGACGCGCTTGCGCTCGCACGCCAGCAGCAGCCGCCCGCCCTGCCGATCGACGGCAACACGCTGCTGCTCGCCGTCGGCCAGCGCAGCGGCCTGCCGATGGAAGTGATCGACCAGCGCCAGCGACTTTCGCTCGACGGACTGCGCGACGTCTTCCGCAGGCGCGTCGTGGGCCAGGACGAGGCAGTCGAGTGCCTGGTCGACCGCATCGCGATGCTCAAGGCCGGCCTGACCGACAGCCGCCGTCCGATCGGGGTGTTCCTGTTCGCCGGCCCCACCGGTACCGGCAAGACCGAACTGGCCAAGACCCTGGGTGAGCTGCTGTTCGGCAGCGACGAGCGGCTGCTGCGGCTGGACATGAGCGAGTTCCAGTCGCCCGATTCGGCCCACCGGCTGATCGCAGGCGGCCGCGGCGACGACGGCGCGCGCTCGCTGGTGTCGCGGATCCGCGAGCAGCCGTTCTCGGTGGTGCTGCTCGACGAGTTCGAGAAGGCGCATCCCAACGTGTGGGACCTGTTCCTGCAGGTATTCGACGACGGCCGGCTCAGCGACCAGCACGGCAACACCGCCGATTTCCGCCACAGCATCATCATCCTCACCAGCAACGTCGGCTCGACCATCGCCCGCGGCGCAGGTCCCGGGTTCACCGCCAGTGCCGGCGGCTACTCGCGCGGCACGGTGGAAAAGGCCCTGTACGAGACCTTCCGCCGCGAATTCCTCAACCGGCTCGACCGGGTGGTGCTGTTCCGCCCGCTCGACCGCGCTGCGATGCGCGGCATCCTGCACAAGGAGCTGGCGCGCGCGCTCGAGCGCCGCGGCCTGCGCAGCCGCGACTGGGCGGTGGAGTGGGAACCTTCGGCAGTCGAGTTCCTGCTCGACCGCGGTTTCACTCCCGACCTCGGCGCACGTCCCCTGCGCCGCGCGATCGAGGACCACCTGCTGGCGCCACTGGCGCGCAGCATCGTCGAACATCGCGCTCCGGAAGGCGGACAGTTCCTGTTCGTGCGCGGCGCCGGCGACCGGCTGGACGTGGAGTTCATCGATCCGGATGCGCCGGCCGCCGGAGTGGCAACGGCCGCGGCGGCATCCGACCTGCGCGCGCTGGTGGATGCGGCCCAGGATGCCGCGCTCCCCGCCGCCACGCTGGAGCCGCACCTGCTCGCGCTGTCCGCACGCGTCGAGGACGGCAGCTGGAACGAAGCGCGCGACGCGGATTTCGGCGCGATGAACGATGCCGGCTTCTGGACCGACCCCGGCCGGTTCCCGATCCTCGACCGCATCGAGCGCCGCGACCGCATCGAAAGCGCGCTCGCAGGCGCGGCACGCATGCTCGATCGGCTGCGACGTGGTGCCGACCGCACGCTCCCGGCCCGGCTGGCCCAGTTGCTGTTCCTGCTCGAGATCGCGATCGATGACCTCGTACAGGGACGCCCGCAGGATGCCGAGCTGGTCCTGAGCGCCGGCGATGCGGAGCTCTCGCGTCATGCCGCGGACGTCCGGACATGGTGGCAGCGCCTGCTGGGCATGTACCTGGCCTGGGGCGAGCGGCGCGGCATGCAGGTCGAGGTCCTGGAGCAGGACCCGCAGCGTTGCCGGGCGCGGCTTTCGGTCTCCGGGTTCGGCGCGTTCCACCTGCTCGCAGCCGAAGCCGGCCTGCACGTGCTGGAGATCGACGACGAGCGCGGCGCGACCGAGCGCCTGTCGATCCAGGTCGCGGTGACGCCGGCCGGCCCCGGCGGCGCGGACCCGGCACCGGCGCCGTCGTCGGCCCCGGCGGCGCCACCGATCTGCCGCCGCTATCGCGGCGAACCCGCTCCGCTGGTGCGCGACACCCGGCGCGGCTGGCGCAGCGGCCGGCTCGATCGCGTGCTCGCCGGCGACTTCGACCTCATTCACTAGGGCCCGTGGCGCTACAGTAGTCGTCCGTGCCGACCGCCCATCCCCCGAGGGGACAGATCATGGCAAGTTCATTGACCGACCAGTTGTTCGAGCAGCTCAGCGGCGCGCCGTTGCAGCAGATCTCCAGCCAGCTCGGCGTCGGCCAGGCGCAGACCGCGGGCGCGATCAGCGCGGCCCTTCCCCTGCTGCTCGGCGCGCTCGGGCGCAACGCCAGCCAGCCGCAGGGAGCGGAGGCGCTGTTCGGCGCGCTGCAGAAGGATTTCGCCGGCGCCGGCGATCTCGGCGGCCTGCTCGGCGCGGTGCTCGGCGGTGCGCAGTCGCGCCAGACCAACGGCGCAGGCATCCTCGACCATGTCTTTGGCGGGCAACAGCCGCGCGCCGAGGCCGGCCTCGGCCAGGCCACCGGGCTGGGCGGCGACAAGGCCGGGCAGCTGATGAAGATCCTCGCGCCGATCGTGCTCGCATTCCTCGCACGGCAGATGTTCCAGAACAAGGGCGCGGGTACCCTGGCGGAGAGCGACCCCAGCGCGCAGCTGCTCGGCTCGATCCTCGGCCAGGAACAGCAGCAGGTGCGCCAGCAGGGTGGAGTGGGCGGCGGCCTGCTCGGTGCGGTGCTCGACCAGGATGGCGACGGACAGCTCGGCCTTGGCGATCTGCTCAGGATCGGCGGCGGGCTGCTGGGAGGCAAGCGCTGACCGAGCCGCGTTCCGGTTCCGCAACGCACACGGCGGGCACGGCCCGCCGTGTTCGCGTCCGGTGCTTACGTGCGACACGCCCGTTCGCAAGGGGGCGGGTGTGACGCCTGATCTCCCGCCCCCGTCGGATGCGGACGTCGTCGTCCTCGGCGCCGGCGCCGCGGGACTGATGTGCGCGATCACCGCAGGCGGGCGCGGGCGGCGCGTGCTGGTGCTGGACCACGCCAACAAGGTCGGCAAGAAGATCCTGATGTCCGGCGGCGGGCGCTGCAATTTCACCAATACCGGCACCACGCCGGAGAATTTCCTCTCGGCCAATCCCCATTTCTGCAAGTCCGCGCTCGCCCGCTACACGCCGGCGGACTTCATCGCGATGGTCGAACGCCACCGCATCGCCTGGCACGAGAAGGAACTGGGCCAGCTGTTCTGCAACGACTCGTCGAAGCAGATCGTGCGCATGCTGCTCGAGGAAGCGGCGGCCGTCGGCGCCGACGTGCGTACCCACTGCAGCATCGACGCGATCGAACGCCCCGACGAGGGCCGGTTCCGCCTGCATACCCGCTTGGGCACGATCGAATGCGAATCCCTGGTGGTCGCCACCGGCGGCCTCTCGATCCCGAGCATGGGCGCGACCGGGTTCGGCTATGAGCTCGCGCGCAAGTTCGGCCATGCGCTGCTGCCGACGCGCGCGGGCCTGGTGCCGCTGACCTTGAGCGGCAAGCACCTCGACCGTTTGCAGGACCTTTCGGGCGTCGCGTTCGAGGTCGAGGCCCGTTGCAACGGCGCGAGCTTCCGCAATTCACTGCTGCTCACCCACCGCGGGGTCAGCGGCCCGGCGATCCTGCAGATCTCCTCGTTCTGGCAGCCGGGCGACGAATTGCGGCTCGACCTGCTGCCCGGCCACGACCTTCCCGGCTGGCTGGGCGCACAGCAACGCGATCGCCCCGCCGCCGAGCTGCGCACGGTACTGGGGGACGTGCTGCCGCGCCGCTTCGCGCAGCGCCTGTGCGAGGCCTGGTTGCCGAGTCGCCCGATGCGCCAGTACACGCCGACGCAATTGCGGCAGGTCGCCGACCTGCTCGGCGCCTGGCCGCTGGTGGCCAGCGGCACCGAGGGCTACCGCACGGCCGAAGTGACGCTGGGTGGCGTCGACACCGCCGGCCTGTCCTCCAGCACCATGATGTCCAGGCACGTCCCCGGCCTGTACTTCATCGGCGAAGTGGTCGATGTCACCGGCTGGCTCGGCGGCTACAACTTCCAGTGGGCCTGGGCATCGGGCCACGCAGCGGGACTTGTGGCCTGAGCCTGCCGCGGGTCGGATGCGCCGGCTGATCGATGCGATGCATCAGAAGCAGGCGTCGATAGTCAGTGGCTATGCATGCCTTTGCTTAATTCGATTTCATCTATTCATCGCGGGGGCGTAGGGTGGGGGTTCGTCCCGCATCACCAACCGAGGGAGCGCTCCAGCGATGTCCAGCGAAGCCAAGTGCCCGATCCGTCACGCCACCGCCGGAGGCGGCACCAGCAACCGTGACTGGTGGCCCCAGCAACTGCGTCTCGACCTGCTGAACCAGCATTCGAACCGCTCCAATCCCCTGGGTGAAGACTTCGATTACGCGGACGCGTTCAGCAGGCTCGACTACCACGCGTTGAAGAAGGACCTGCGCGCGCTGATGACCGATTCGCAGGACTGGTGGCCGGCGGACTTCGGACACTACGGCGGCCTGTTCATCCGCATGGCCTGGCACAGCGCCGGCACCTACCGGATCGGCGACGGCCGCGGCGGCGGCGGGCGCGGTCAGCAGCGCTTCGCCCCGCTCAACAGCTGGCCCGACAACGTCAGCCTCGACAAGGCGCGTCGGCTGCTGTGGCCGATCAAGCAGAAGTACGGACAGGCCATTTCCTGGGCCGACCTGCTGATCCTCACCGGCAACGTCGCCCTGGAGACGATGGGTTTCCGCACCTTCGGTTTCGGCGCGGGCCGGGAGGACACCTGGGAACCGGACCTCGACGTGTACTGGGGCCGCGAGACCACCTGGCTCGGCGGCGACGTGCGCTATGCGCATGGCTCCGAGGGTGTGGAAAAACCGGCCGACGAAGGCGTGCTGGTGTCCGACGACGACGCCGACGGCGACGTGCATACGCGCCGGCTCGAGAATCCTCTGGCCGCGGTGCAGATGGGTCTGATCTACGTCAACCCCGAGGGCCCGGACGGCAATCCCGATCCGCTGCTCGCCGCGAAGGACATCCGCGACACCTTCGGCCGCATGGCCATGGACGACGAGGAAACCGTCGCGCTGATCGCCGGTGGCCACAGCTTCGGCAAGACCCACGGCGCCGGCCCGGCCGACAACGTCGGCCCCGAACCGGAAGCCACGGACGTCGACGCGCAGGGCCTGGGCTGGCACAACCGCTACGGGACCGGAAAGGGCGGCGACACCATCACCTCGGGCCTGGAGGTCACCTGGACCCAGACCCCGGCGCTGTGGAGCAACAAGTTCTTCGAGAACCTGTTCGGATTCGAATGGGAACTGGAGAAATCGCCCGCGGGCGCCCACCAGTGGGTGGCCAAGGACGCACCGGACGACATTCCCGACGCGCACGATCCGTCGAAGAAGCATCGACCGCGCATGCTCACCACCGATCTGTCGCTGCGCTTCGATCCGGTCTACGGACCGATTTCCCGGCGCTTCCTCGAGAACCCGCAGGCGTTCGCGGAAGCGTTCGCCCGCGCCTGGTTCAAGCTCACCCACCGAGACATGGGCCCGCGCTCGCGCTACCTCGGCCCGGAAGTGCCGAAGGAGGAACTGGTCTGGCAGGACCCGGTGCCCGCTGTCGACCACCCGCTGGTGGACGCGGCCGGCATCGATGCGTTGAAGCGGAAGATCGCGGGCTCCGGGCTGTCCGTCGCCGAACTGGTCTCGACCGCGTGGGCCTCGGCGTCGACCTTCCGCGGCGGCGACAAGCGCGGCGGCGCCAACGGCGCGCGCATCCGCCTGGCGCCGCAGAAGGACTGGGAGGTCAACCAGCCCGCGCAGTTGGCGAAGGTGCTCAAGGCACTCGAGCGCATCCAGATGGAGTTCAATCTGGACGCGGAAGGCGGCACGAAGATCTCGCTGGCCGACCTGATCGTGCTCGCCGGCGGCGTCGGCGTCGAACAGGCGGCGAAGGCCGCGGGCTTCGAGGTCGCCGTGCCGTTCCGCCCGGGGCGCACCGACGCGCGCCAGGACCAGACCGATGTCGAATCGTTCGCGGTGATGGAGCCGTTCGCCGACGGCTTCCGCAACTACAGCAAGGGCGCCTCGGCGGTGCCGGCAGAGCACATGCTCGTGGACCGCGCCCAGCTGCTGACCCTGACCGCGCCGGAAATGACCGCGCTGGTCGGCGGCCTGCGCGTGCTCGGCGTGAGCCACGACGGCGCCGCGCACGGCGTGTTCACCGACCGGCCCGGCACGCTGAGCAACGACTTCTTCCGCAACCTGCTCGACATGGGTACGCAGTGGCAGGCGACGTCGAAAGCGGCCGACCTGTTCGAGGGGCGCGACCGCCGCAGCGGCGACAAGAAGTGGACCGGCACCCGGGTGGACCTGGTGTTCGGTTCCAATTCCGTGCTGCGCGCCCTGGCCGAGGTCTACGCCAGCGAAGACGGCAAGCGGAAGCTCGTCGACGATTTCGTCGCCGCCTGGACCCGGGTCATGGAACTGGATCGCTTCGACCTCGCCTGAGGCGCTCGCTTCGTCGAACAGGAGGACGCCGGCCGGACGCCGGCGTCTTCCTTTCCGCAGTCCCGCCTAGCTCGCGTCGATATCGCCCAGCGCGCGGATCAGGCGGCGGGCGCGCTTGTCGGGCTTCGTTTCCGGCGGGCGGTAGCCGTTGCGCCCGGCGCGGGCAAGCTCGCGCGCCGCCTCGCGCCGCGTGCGCGAGGCTTCCGACTCGAGGTAGAGGCCCTGCGCCACCGTCGCCGGCCCGCGGACGTCCGACACGTCGCGCACCTGGATCTCGAAGATCTCGCCGGAGCGCTCGATCCGCATGGTGTCGCCAACCCGCACCGGGCGCGCGGGCTTGGCGCGTTGACCATCGACCTCGACCTTGCCGGTGTCCACTGCCTGCCGGGCCAGCGCGCGGGTCCGATAGAAGCGCGCGGCCCACAGCCAGATGTCGAGCCGGATACGCGGTGCGGGATCGTGCGCGGATGTCATCGCCATCGATTGTAGCGGCCGGCATGCGGGGCGCCGGCCGCACCGCGCGGACACCACGGAAGCAGCCGGGCCACGCCACCATGCCGGGAGTCCGGTCGAAGCCGGATACGACCGCCCCCGAAGACGGTTTGGCCGATGGCCGCCTGCGCGTCCCTGCATCGACGCGCGAACCCGGCGTCCCACAAACGCAAACGGCCGCCCTGCGGCGGCCGTCGCGGAACAGCGCCGGGCGCGGCCTACTCGGTGGCTTCGGCAGCCGCAGCCACGGCCGCAGCGGCCTTGGCCTTGGCGTGCGCGGACAGGTCTTCCTTGATGCGCGCCTTCTTGCCTTCCAGGCCACGCAGGTAGTACAGCTTGCCGGCGCGCACCGCGCCGCGGCGCTTCACGTCGACCGAATCGATGGTGGCGCTGTGGGTCTGGAACACGCGCTCGACGCCGTAGCCGTGCGAAATCTTGCGCACGGTGAACGAGGAGTTCAGGCCGGCGTTCTTCTTGCCGATGACCACGCCCTCGTAGGCCTGGATGCGCTCGCGGTTGCCTTCCTTGACCTTGACGTTGACGACGATGGTGTCGCCCGGGCCGAAGTCGGGAAGCTTGCGCTGCACCTGTTCGCTCTCGAACTGCTGCAGCAGGGTGTTCAGGGACGGCTTGGTGGTCATGGCGGTATCTCGGCGGAGCCTGTTGGAGTCGTTGTAGGCGTGGTGCACGTGGACGCACGCTCTCGGCATGTGCCCTGCTCAGGGCAGGTCAGCCGCGCATTATAGCCGGAAGATCGATCGCGGGCCATGGGGCCGGTGCCACGCGCCCTCCCCTGACCCCGTACGCCCCACGCCGTCCCGACGGACCCGGCCGGAGACCATCGTCCCTCGCGGTCGGCGCCGCTACCCCGTCCACCGACTCCTCACCCCCGTGCGGCCACCCATCCCGTAGCCCGGGTAAGCGAAGCGCACCCGGGGCTCGCAAGCCATGTCCCGCGCCCGCGACTCCGGCACGGCTCCCCTCGCAGGGACTCGCCAACCCCTGCCCACCTGGCACTGCCGCCCCCTGCGGGAAAAGGGACGATGGATCAGCTCCCGGAGTCAGCCCGCCTCGTCCCCGACCCAGTCCTGCGCATCGAGCCACCGCACCTCTTCCGCACTCAGACCGGCGGCGGCCAGCAGGTCCGGGCGCCGCTCGCGCGTGCGCAGCAGCGCCTGTCGGCGGCGCCAGCGGGCGATCTCGGCATGGTTGCCCGACAGCAGCACCTCGGGGACCATGCCGGTCTCATGTTCCACCGGTCGGGTGTAGTGCGGGCAGTCGAGGAGTCCGTCGGCCTCGAAGCTGTCCTGGGCTGCCGACTCGGCATCGTTCAGCGCTCCCTCCTGGAGGCGGGCGACGGCATCCACCACCACGGCCGCGGCCAGCTCGCCGCCGGACAGCACGTAGTCGCCGATCGACAGTTCCTCGTCGACCTCGGAGGCGATCAGGCGCTCGTCCACGCCTTCGTAGCGGCCGCAGAGCAGGATCATCCGCTCCCGGGTCGCCAGTTCGCGCACGATCGCCTGGGTCAGCGGGCGCCCCTGGGGGCTGAGGTAGATCACCTTGGCCGGCGTCGGATCGGCGCCGCGGGCGGCGCGGATCGCGGCGCGCAAAGGATCGACCAGCATAACCATGCCCGGCCCGCCGCCGAACGGGCGGTCGTCGACCCGGCGGTAGTTGCCCTGAGCGTAGTCGCGCGGATTCCAGCCCCGGAGCGCCAGCAGCCCGCGCTCCTGCGCGCGCCCGACCACGCCGAAGCCGGCGCACTGGGCGACGAACTCGGGGAACAGGCTGATAATGTCGATGCGCATTGAGGCGGGAATTGGTAATTCGTGATTGGTGATTCGAAAGAGCAGGAGCCTATGCTCTTCGCTACTTCAAATCACCAATCACCAATCACGGTCTCAGAAGTCCGCATCCCAGTCGACCATGACCACGCCGGTGTCGAAATCCACCGACACGATGTAGTCCGGCTCGACGAACGGGATCATCCGCTCGCGTTCGCCACGCGCGACCAGCACGTCGTTGGCGCCGGTGGAGAACAGGTGCGACACCCTGCCGAAATCGACGCCTTCGGTGTTCACCACGCGCAGGCCTTCGAGGTCGACCCAGTAGTATTCGCCCGGCTTCGGCGGCGGCAGCGCCGCGCGCGGAACGAGGATCTCGCTGCCTCGCATCGCCTCGGCGGCGTCGCGGTCCTCGACCCCCGGCAGCCGCATGACGATGCCCTTGGCGGTGCTGCGCCCGTGCCCGCCTTCGAGCTCACGCTCGCCGCCGTCGGCGTCGCGCAGGATCCAGGGGCGGTAGCGGAAGATCGCTTCGGGTGGGTCGCTGAAGGATTCGAGCTTGAGTTCTCCACGCACGCCGAACGCGCCGTGGATCCTGCCCATGAGGATACGGCGCGTCGGTGCGTTCACGGTGTCGCCGGCCACGCGGATCGCGCAGCCGGGCCTCAGGCGGCCGGGGCGGCGGCCTTGGCGGCTTCGCGGTACAGGTTGCGGACCTTGTCGGTCAGCTGCGCGCCCTGCGAAACCCAATGGTCGACGCGCGCGGTGTCCAGCACGATGCGCTGCTCGGCACCCTGCGCGACCGGGTTGTAGTAACCCACACGCTCGATGTTGCGGCCGTCGCGCGCGCTGCGCGAGTCGGTGACGATGATGTGGTAGAAGGGGCGCTTCTTCGCGCCGCCGCGGGTGAGGCGGATCTTGACCATGGTGCGTTCCCGGTATTGCCCAGTCGCCAGGATGGCGAGGTAAGCCGGATATTGTAAGCCATTGATCGGGGGCGCGAAACCCACCCCGCCCTAGCCCGGGCCCAGGGGCTGCCATGGTTGCGTCGCCCGGGCGGCGGCAAGTCGCTCCATCAGCGCCGGATCGGGCCGCAGCGCGAGATCGTCGATCCCCGCGATCGGCCAGATGCCGGTGGCGTTGGCCGCGAAGGCGGCCCGCAGGCCGCCCAGGGCGCGCGCTTCCACCGGCGTGTGGCGCTGCGTCACGCCGATCTCCGCCAGCCCCAGCTGCAGCAGCCGCTCCTCGGTGCCGCGCAGGGCCTCCGCCTGCGGCCAGATGACCTGCGTGCCGTCCCAGAATCCGATGTTCCAGACCGAGCCCTCGCTGATCCGGCCCTTCGGGTCGACGAACAGCGCGTCGTCGAAGCCGTCGCGCCGCGCCTGCCGCCGCGACTGGAACAGGGGGAAGGTGCCGACGTGCTTGAGCTGCGGCAGCGGGCGCTGGAACGGGTAGGTCTTCACCCAGGCCGGCTTCGGATCGGCCTCGCGCGGCGCCGTGAGCGAGACCAGCACGTCGACCGGCACGACGGCGTCCGGCCGGGTGTAGTCGAAGGCGCGCGAGAACACGGTGACCCGCACGCTGGCATCGTCCACGCCGTCGGCATCGAGCGCGGCGAGGATGGCGATGCGGATGCGTGCCTCCTCGAGCGGGGAGTCGAACAGTTCGCGCGTTCCCGCCTTCAACCGCTGCAGGTGCAGGTCGAGGCCGCGTACCGCGCGTGCGCGCACCTGCATCGAGGTGAAGTGGCCGTAGTTGGCCAATGCCAGGGGCTGCAGTTCGGCGGCGGCGGCGGGCTGGCCGTTAAAAAAGGCTCGGGTCACGGGTCACTCCAGAGCGTATCGCCGGCGCGAGCCCCGAAGCTGCCATCCCGAGCCCGGCGAGGGATCCTGTTTCCGATGGCCATGAGGCAAGGTCCCTCGCTGCGCTCGGGATGACATCTCGCGCCCGGATGACATCTCGAGCCCGGATGACATCTCGAGCCCGGACGATATTCGGACAAGCCGGGACACGCGAAACGCCCTCCGGATGTGATCAGCGGAACGGCATCCGGCCCATCCCGCCCATCATGCCCTGCAGGCCGCGCATCATGCCCTTCATGCCGCCGCGGGCCATCTTGCCCATCATCTTTTCCATCTGCTGGTACTGCTTCATCAGCTTGTTGACGTCCGACGGGTGCATGCCGGAACCGGCGGCGATGCGCGCGCGGCGCGAGCCGTTGAGCAGGGCCGGGTTGCGCCGTTCCTTCTTGGTCATCGAATTGATGATGGCGATCATGCGCGGCACCTCCCTGCCCTGCGAAACCTGCTGCTTGAGGTGGTCCGGCACCTGGCCCAGGCCCGGCAGCTTCTCCATTAGGCTGCCGATGCCGCCCATGCTCTGCATCTGCTCGAGCTGGTCGCGCATGTCGTTGAGGTCGAACTTCTTGCCCTTGGCGACCTTCTCGGCCAGCTTCTGCGCCTTGTCCTTGTCGACCTGCTGTTCGACCTGCTCGACCAGCGACAGCACGTCGCCCATGTCGAGGATGCGGCTGGCGACGCGGTCGGGGTGGAACACGTCCAGGCCGTCGGACTTCTCGCTGGTGCCGATGAACTTGATCGGCTTGCCGGTGATGTAGCGCACCGAGAGCGCCGCGCCGCCGCGGGCATCGCCGTCGGTCTTGGTCAGCACCACGCCGGTGAGCGGCAGCGCCTCGCCGAAGGCCTTCGCGGTGTTGGCCGCGTCCTGGCCGGTCATCGAGTCGACCACGAACAGCGTCTCGACCGGGTTCACGGCGGCATGCAGCGCCTTGATCTCGGCCATCATCGCCTCGTCGACGGCGAGGCGGCCGGCGGTGTCGACGATCAGCACGTCGGCGAACGACTTGCGCGCATCTGCGATCGCGGCACGCACGATGTCTTCCGGCTTCTGCCCCGCATCGGAGGGGAAGAACAGCACGCCCACCTGCTGCGAAAGCGTCCTGAGCTGCTCGATCGCGGCAGGCCGGTAGACGTCGGCGCTGACCACCATCACTTTCTTCTTGCGCTTGTCCTTGAGCAGCTTGGCCAGCTTGCCGACGGTGGTGGTCTTGCCCGCGCCCTGCAGGCCGGCCATCAGGATCACCGCCGGCGCAGGCACGTTGAGGTTCAGCTCGCTCGCCTGCGCGCCCATCACCGCGGTCAGTTCGTCGCGGACGACCTTGATCAGGGCCTGTCCGGGGGTCAGCGAGCGGATCACTTCCTGCCCGACCGCGCGCACCTTGATCCGCTCCACCAGCGCCTGCACCACCGGCAGCGCGACGTCGGCCTCGAGCAGGGCGATGCGCACCTCGCGCGTGGCCTCGCGGATGTTCTCCTCGGTCAGCCGCCCGCGCCCGCGCAGGCGCTCGATGGTGCCGGACAGGCGCTGGGTGAGCGATTCGAACATGGGGAAAACACCGTACGGAGCGGCCCACGATTATAACGGGCCGCCTGCCCCGTCCCGCTGCGGCCGACAGCGGCGCACGTTTGCGTCCGGCCGGGGACGGACAGGCGCGCCGCGCATGCGACCGTGTGCGACACTTTCCCGATGTCAATCGTTCTCATTGCCGCGGCGCTGTACCTGCTGGCCGCCTGGCTGGTCATGCGCCGCCTGCTGGCCGACGGCGGCGCCGGCGCCGGCTTCTGGCTGCTGACCGCGGTGAGCGCGGTGGCGCTGCACGGCCTGTTCCATTACCTGCGCTGGCGCCACGGGGGCGGGCTCGACCTGCACTTCTTCGCCGCGCTGTCCCTGGTGGGCCTCGGCATGGCGACGCTGACCAGCGCCTACGCCGCCACCGGCCGGCTCGGCGCGCTCGGCGTGCTGGTCTACCCGATCGCGGCCGCGGCCCTGACCGGCTATGCGTTCGCGGGCAACCACGTGGCCCGGGACCTGGACTGGCGGCTGGAACTGCACGCCTGGCTGGCGCTGCTGGCCTACGCGACGCTGGCGATCGCGGCACTGCTCGCGATCATGCTCTGGCTGCAGGAACGAGCGCTGCGCCGCCACGAGTTCCGCGGCTGGGTGCGGGTCCTGCCACCGTTGACCGAACTCGAGACGCTGCTGTTCCGCACGATCGCGGTGGGCTTCGTCCTGCTGACCGCGACCCTGCTGACGGGGGCGCTGTTCGTCGAGGACTTCTTCGCCCAGCGGTTGTCGCACAAGACCGTGCTCAGCCTGATGTCGTGGCTGGTGTTCGGCGCCCTGCTGTTCGGTCGCTGGCGCTACGGCTGGCGCGGGACGAAGGCGGTGCGCTGGACGCTGACCGCGATGGCACTGCTGGTGCTGGCCTTCTTCGGCAGCAAGTTCGTCTACGAGCTGGTGCTGCGGCGCGGCTGAGGCCGGCGACGCGCCTGCCGGCCGTCAGGGCCGCGCGCGCGGCTGGAGGGCGACCGCGGGCATCGCGAGCCCGGCGATCTCGTCGATCCAGCGCGAGCGGTTCTGCTTGAGTTCCTCGCCCAGGAAGCGGCGCGCGTCCTCGTCGCCGTAGGCGCGCCGGCTGATGCCGAACAGCAGCACGCCCTCCGGCATGGCCTGGTAGCGGTAGGCGTTCCATTCCACGACCAGGTTGCCCTGCGCGTCCCTTGCCGACAGCACGAAATCCAGCAGCGCGGCGGAACCGTCCTGCTTGAGGACGAGATCGTGGTTGACCAGCGGATCGGTCTGCTTGCGCGCACCCAGTTCCCCGATCTTCGCCGTCGCGAGCTGGGCCGGAGTCGCTTCGATGGTCAGCAGGTCGAGCACCAGCATCTGCCGGTAGCGTTCGAGCGTCTGTCCGGCCGGCAGGTATTCCTGCTTGTAGAAGTCAGGGGTCGGGTGGCTGCTCCACGCGAAGTGGTACTGCTGACCATCCAGGTGCAGCGGACCGGGCACCGAGAGGCGCTCGATCGGGTCCGGCCCACGGGCGGCCAACGGGGACCCGGCCAGGACCAGGGCGACCAGCAGCCACGAGCATGCATGCACGACGCGCGCGATTCCCTTCGACATGTGCAATCTCCTTTTGCAGTGCGGGTGCAGTGTGCCGCGCCCGGCGGCCGACGACAACTTTCGCGACGCCGGGGTCGCTCGGGTGCACGACCGGGTTGCGGCAGGGCCGGACGTACCCGCGCCGCCCCCGGCGACCCGGAGGCGCGCGAGCGGAGGATCCCCCGGATCGGCGAGAATGCCGGATCCGCCCGCTTCGCCCCGCAGCCCATGCCCTTCCACGACGACGCCAGCCGCATCGCCTGCGCCCGCCAGCACGCCTGGACGGCCGCGGCGATCCGCCGGATCGAGGCGGATTTCAACCGCTCCGCCGATACCCACCTGATCCCGCTGGCGCTGCCGGGATTCCCCGGCATCGACATCTATTTCAAGGACGAATCGAGCCATCCCACCGGCAGCCTCAAGCACCGGCTGGCACGCTCGCTGTTCCTGTACGCGCTGGCCAACGGCTGGCTGCATGCGGGCAGCACCGTGGTGGAGGCCTCCAGCGGCTCGACCGCGGTGTCGGAGGCGTACTTCGCGCGGCTGCTGGGCCTGCCGTTCGTCGCGGTGATGCCGGCCTCAACCTCGCCGGAAAAGATCGCCGCGATCGAGTTCCATGGGGGCCGCTGCCACCTGGTCCGCAACGCCTGCGACATCGCGGCCGAGTCGGAGCGGCTTGCGCGCGGCACCGGCGGCCATTTCATGGACCAGTTCACCTACGCCGAGCGCGCCACCGACTGGCGCGCCAACAACAACATCGCCGAATCGATCTTCCGGCAGATGGAGCAGGAGCCGCATCCGGTGCCGGCGTGGATCGTGTGCAGCGCGGGCACCGGCGGCACCAGTGCCACCATCGGCCGCTATGCGCGCTACCGCGGCCTGGCCACGCGCGTGTTGTGCGTCGATCCGGAATACTCGGCCTTCCATGCGCACTATGCCGCGCTGTCGCAGGGCCGGACGCCGCCGGAGGCCACGGTGCCCGGGTCGCGCATCGAAGGCATCGGTCGTCCCACCATCGAACGCAGCTTCATCCCCGGCTGCGTCGATGCCATGGTCAGGGTGCCCGACGCACTCAGCCTCGCGGCGATGCGCCATGTCAATGCGCGCCTGGGGCGGCGCGTCGGCGGCTCGACCGGCACCAACTTCGTCGGCGTGCTGCGGCTCGCGCAGGCGATGCGTGCGCGCGGCGAGCAGGGCTCGATCGTCACCATCCTCTGCGACGGCGGCGAGCGCTACGCCCACAGCTACTACGACCCGGAGTGGTACGCCGCGCAGGGCATCGACGTCGCGAATGCCGACCGCATCATCGCGCTCGCCGCCGACGGCGAGGACGCGCTGCCGGACCTGGAACCGGTATCGCGGCACGTCGACGGCGTACCCGATCGATAGCGGCTGCCCGCGGACCAGAAACCCCAGGACGAAAGCGCCGGGGCGCCAGCCGCGCGGCGCTAGCGGAGCACCATCGGCAAAGCGCCGAATCCCAACCCCAGCAGCGCACCGCCTGCGACTTCCGGCAGGGTATGCCGCGCCATCCGCAAGCGTGCCCAGCCAAGCAGCGGCAGCAGCGCGAGCACGCCGCCAGCGGCGAGCGGCCAGGTCGCCAGCAGCACCCCCGCGAACGCCAGGCTCGCCATGTGCAACGACAGCTTGATCCGGCGGTTGGCCACGGCGGCCACGCACAGCATCGCCATCGCCGCGAGCACCCCGGTCGACGTCGGCGACGCGTGTCCGCCCGTCCACCCCCAGAAGATGCCGGCCACGACCAGCGCCAGCAGGTACAACAGTGGTCGTTCGTGCGGGCGCGAGGCGTCGACCGTCTGCCAGTGCCCTGCACGGCGGCGCTGCAGCACGAAGGTCCAGACGATGGCGATGGCCACGCCGATCCCGATCGCGGTGCGCGGCAACCCGGCCGGATCCAGCCGCAAGGCCATCAGCAGCACGAGCGCGCCCAGGACCGCGAACGGATGCAACGCCACGGACAGCGCGCGCGCGAAACGCCAGCGCGGATCCTCGGCCGGTCCGCGACTCACGCCTGTTCCAGCGCGTCCGCCAGGCGCTCGACCGCCACCACCTCCATGCCCTTGTAACTGCCCGCCTTCGGCGCGTTCGCCTTGGGCACGATCGCGCGACGGAAGCCGTGCGTCGCCGCTTCCTTCAGCCGTTCCTCGCCGTTGGGGACCGGGCGGATCTCGCCCGCCAGACCCACCTCGCCGAACGCCACCGTCTTCTCCGGCAGCGGCACGTCGCGCAGCGACGACAGCACCGACAGCAGCACCGGCAGGTCGGCCGCGGTTTCCTGCACGCGGATGCCGCCGACCACATTGACGAACACGTCCTGGTCGCCGGTCACCACGCCGCCGTGCCGGTGCAGCACCGCCAGCAACATCGCCAGGCGATTGCCCTCCAGGCCCACCGCGACCCGTCGCGGATTCGACAGCGGCGAGGCATCCACCAGCGCCTGCACTTCCACCAGCAGCGGGCGCGTGCCCTCGCGCGTGACCATCACGCAACTGCCCGGCTGCGGCGTGGTGCCGCCCGAGAGGAAGATCGCCGACGGATTCGGCACTTCCTTCAGGCCACGATCGCCCATCGCGAACACGCCCAGTTCGTTGACTGCGCCGAAGCGGTTCTTGAACGCCCGCAACACGCGGAAGCGGCTGCCCGAATCGCCCTCGAAATACAGCACCGCATCGACCATGTGTTCGAGCACGCGCGGGCCGGCGATGCCGCCTTCCTTGGTGACGTGGCCCACCAGGAACACCGCGGTCCCGGTCTCCTTGGCGTAGCGCACCAGCCGCGCCGCACTTTCGCGTACCTGGCTCACCGAGCCCGGCGCGGCGGTCAGCGAATCGGTCCACAGCGTCTGCACCGAATCGGCGACGATGATCCGCGGGCGCAGTTGCGCGGCCTGTTCGAGGATGCGCTCGATCCCGGTTTCGGCCAGCGCGTTCAGGCCCTCCAGCGGCAGGCCGAGGCGCGCTGCGCGCCCCGCCACCTGCGCCAGCGATTCCTCGCCGGTGACGTACAGCCCCGGCAGGCTCGCCGCCATCGACGCCACCGCCTGCAGCAGCAGGGTCGACTTGCCGATGCCCGGATCGCCGCCCACCAGCACCACCGCGCCCTGCACCAGTCCGCCACCGAGCACGCGGTCGAATTCGCCGATGCCGGTCGACACGCGCACGTCCTCGCCCTGCTGCACGTCGCGCAGCGCGGTGACCTTCGGCGGATCGACCTTGCCGGCCCAGCCGCCGCGCCGCGCCGCCGGCGACTTCGCCGCGGCCGCCGTCTCCAGCACGATTTCCGACAGCGTGTCCCAGGCGCCGCAGGCACCGCACTGTCCCTGCCACTTGCTGAAATCGGCGCCGCAATCGCTGCAGACGTACGCCGTGCGGGTCTTCGCCATGATCCGGGGGTGTTTCGGCCAGCGGCTACTCTATCCGCTCGCCGTCGCGGGTGACGAGACGGGATCCGGCGGGCTGTCACGTGCGGCCCCTACAATCGCGCGATGTCCGGCCAACCCCGCCAACCCGCCCGATGCATATCATCCTGCTGCCGATCCTGCTGCTGGCCGCCTCGGCGGGTGCCGCTCCGCCGCCTTCCGGTCCTGCGCCGCCAGCGATGACGCCCGCCACCCGTCCGCTGCTCATCGCCCACCGCGGCGCCAGCGCGTTGTTGCCCGAACACACGCTGGCAGCGTATCGGCGGGCGATCGACGACGGCGCCGATGCGATCGAGCCCGACCTGGTGATGACCCGGGACGGCGTCCTGGTAGCCCGCCACGAGAACGAGATCGGCGGCACCACCGACGTCGCCACGCACCCGGATTTCGCCGCGCGCCGGACCCGCAGGCGGATCGACGGCGAATGGGTGGAAGGCTGGTTCACCGAAGACTTCACCCTCGCCGAACTGAAGACCCTGCGCGCCCGCGAGCGATTGCCCGGCTTGCGCTCGACCGCGCATGACGGCCACTACCCGGTCGCCACGCTCGAAGAGGTCATCGCACTTGCGGACGAGGCTTCCGCGCGGCTCGGCCGCGACATCGCGCTGGTGCCGGAAACCAAGCACCCGTCCCATTTCGCCTCGATCGGGCTGGCGATGGAGGACCGGCTGCTGGCGGTGCTCGACGCGCACGCCTACACGCGGCGCGCACCGGTGATCATCCAGTCGTTCGAGAGCGGCAACCTGCGCTACCTGCGCGAACGCATCGGCAGCCGGCCGAACATCCGGCTGCTGCAGCTCATGCTGCACGTCCCCGCCGGACCGGCCGGAAAAAAGCGTGGCGGCCACTACGCCGAGATGCAGACGCCGGCGGGACTGCGCGAGGTCGCCACCTATGCGGACATCATCGGCCCTTCCCTGCGCTCGCTCGGCGTGTCCGGGGAGCGCCCGCGCAGCACCCTGGTAGACGATGCCCATGCGGCCGGCCTGCGGGTGATGCCATGGACCTACCGCCCCGAGAACAGGTTCCTGCCCCCCGGCCATCGCGCCGGCGATCCCGGTGCGCGCAACGAGGCCGGTTCCATCCGCCAGATCCGCGAACACGTGGCCGCCGGCATCGATGGCCTGTTCGCCGATGACCCTGCCGTGGCCCGGCGCGCGATCGACCCGCCTTGAGCCGCGGCGGGTCGCCGGCGGTCCCGCGGGCCCCTCCCCGAGGCGGCGCCGGCCCGCTTGCCCTGTCCGGCCTCCGCCCCCGGTCACGTACACACCCTCTGATCCGGTCGACAGCCTGCCGGAGGCCCGGCCGGCGACGTTCGGGCGGAGGTTCCCCCGGCTGCAGGCATCCAGGGACGACCGGATGATCAAGGATTTTCGCACGCCCGACTGCCCCGACAGGTTCGATGCGGACCTGTGCATCGTCGGGGCCGGCCCGGCCGGCCTCACCATCGCCGCCGAGTTCGCCAACACCCGCTGGAAGGTCTGCGTTCTCGAGAGCGGCGGCCTGCGCAGCGAGCGCGCCAGCCAGGCCCTGAGCGAAGGCGAGTCGGTCGGCCCCTGCACGCTCGACCCCGGAATCAGCCGCCTGCGCGCCTTCGGCGGTGCCGCGCGGCTCTGGGGCGGTGGTTGCATCCCGCTCAGTTCGCTCGAGATGGTCGCGCGCGACTGGGTGCCCGACAGCGGCTGGCCGATCGGCTGGAACGAGCTGGCCCCGTACTATGCGCGCGCAAGCAAGGCCTGCCGGATCGAGCCGCACGGGATCGAGGATGGCAGCTTCGTACTGCCAGGCGCGGACGGGCGGGCGTCGCCATTCCGCAACCTGGACAACCGGACGTTCCGCATCAGTCCGGTGGACTACGGCAGTACGCACCTGGACCTGCTGCGTGGCGCGCCCAACCTGGAACTGCTGCTGCATGCCAACCTCATGCGGCTGGACGTGACCGAAGATGCATCGGCGGTTCGCGGCGCGGAGATCGGGAGCCTGGACGGTCGCCGCGGAATGGTCAGCGCGCGCTTCTTCGTGCTTGCCGCAGGCGGGCTGGAGAACGCGCGCCTGCTGCTGCTGTCCGACGGGGTCGCGCGCAACGGGCTCGGCAACGACCGCGACCTGGTGGGGCGCTATTTCATGGACCACCCGCGTTGCGGCCTGGGCACCCTGCACGGTGGCGAACTGGACCGGCTGGCCAGGGGCTACGCCCGGCCGGTGGACCATGCGCCTGCGCGGGCGCACCGCCAGCTGAGCCTCTCGGACCAGGCCCAGCGGACCCACCGGCTGCTCGCGGCCCGGGCATGGCCGTTCGCGGTGGAACGCCCGTCGCCGCAGGGCGTGCAGTCGCTGCGATCCCTGCGGGCCTCGTTGCGCAGGCCGGTCGATCCGGGCGACGAAAGCCCGCGGGTGGAACGCGCGTTGCTCGATGCACTGGCCCGGGATCTTCCCGCCCGGTTTCCCGTGCCCGCGCCACACCCGGGCCCGGGCCGGCTCGCGCTGAGCACCCTCAGGCATGGCGGCCAACTCCTGCACGCCGGGTGCCGCAGGTTGGCCAGGCGCCCGACGGTCGCTACCGACCGGATCGAAATGGTGGGCTACTTCGAACAGGCGCCCAGTCGCGACAGCCGGGTCGGCTTGTCCGACCAGCAAGACGCGCTGGGGCTGCGCAAGGTCAAGGTGGACTGGCGACTGGGCGAACTCGACAAGGCCAGTCTCCGGACGGCCGCCGACCTGATGGCGCGCGACGTGGCCACGCACTTCAGGTGCGAATTCGAACCGGCCGACTGGCTGCGCGACGCCGGCGCGACGCCGCCGGTGCACGGCACGGCGCACCACATGGGCACGACCCGGATGGCCGCGTCCCCCGCCAACGGCGTGGTCGACCCGCAGTGCCGGGTCCATGGCGTCGACAACCTCTACGTCGCGGGCAGTTCGGTGTTCCCGACCGGAGGCTGGAGCTTCCCGACCCTGACCGTGGTCGCCCTGGCGACGCGCCTGGCCGACGAGTTGCATGTCCGGATGGGGATGGTGACGACCCTGGTCACCTCCTGGCCGTCCGGCATGGCGTGAGCTTCGCCTGCCGGGCTCCCGGGCGTCGCCCGCGCCCGCGGGCACATGGTGCCGCCCGCTTGCGACGGACCACGCGCTACGCCACGGCGCGTCGTTCCTGCGCTGACGGGAACGTCTCTCCCCAGGCGCCCCGCCGCCGGTCGACCGCACGCCTTGCCCGTTCCCTTTGACCGCACCGGCCCCAGCCCCTAGAATTTGCGGCCCTTGCCGGAATAGCTCAGTTGGTAGAGCGGCGCATTCGTAATGCGTAGGTCGTAGGTTCGATTCCTATTTCCGGCACCAAGTCGTTCCGGCACCGAGATCGGTCGGGCGCGCGTGCTGCCCGGGCCGCACTCGCACGGGTGCCCAGGGCCTGCAAGCCGGATCGGCATCGCCTGCAGTGTCGATGTGCGCGACCACAACCGGTTTCGCGCGAACCCGCCCACGGGGCGGCGCACGGCATGACCGCGATGCTTGTCGGCTTCCGCCTGGGATCACGTCGATGCGTTCGCGTCGCGCCTTGCAGTCAACGGTAGACGGGGCTGATCGAGGCGTTCAGGTGCGCGGACTCCAGCAACGTGCGCAGGCGTGTCTCCACACCCTGCAGATCGGCCAGGTTCCGGGATGCATAGAGCGTGTAGACCGGCCGCCCCTCGCGATGCGACTCCTTGCGATCGACGCCGACATCGCTCGTCCCGCACGCGCGCATCCACAGTTCCGTCAACGCCGTCGGCCCGATGCTGCGGTCGCCGGACAGCGTGAACGTGAACAGCGCGATCTGGTAGTTCGCCATGCGGACTCCTTGGTGGAGTTTCGAGTATGCGCCCAAAGCCGGGGCCGCGGGCGGGCCCGTGCATTCACGGCAGCCGCAGGTCCGTTCGCGTAAGATGGCCATCGTTCAACGCTTTCTCGTGCGTCCCGTCCGACCGCCGTCGCCGTCGCTCGCTGCGCTTGTCTCCACGCGTTACCGCCCAAGCTGTGTGGCGACGCCGTTGCGGGAGCGCCCATGCCGGGTTACCAGATCCGCGAAACCAGGCACGCCATCGGCGGCCACGTGTACCGGCTGCGCGTCCTGAGCGACACGCAGCAATTCGCCGATCCCGACGGACACAGCGCGCGCATCGGAATCTCCTCCGCGCAATGGAGCCTGTTCGGGCAGGTCTGGCCGGCCAGCCGCCTGCTGGCGCAGGCCATGCAGCGCTTCGACATCGAAGGCAAGCGCATGCTGGAACTCGGCTGCGGCATCGGCCTGGCGAGCCTGGTGCTGCAGCAGCGAGGCGCCCACATCGTGGCGTCGGACGCGCATCCGCTCACCGAGGTCTTCCTCGCCTACAACGCCGCGCTCAACAGCCTGCCTGCCCTGCGCTACCGCGAGCTTCGCTGGGACACGCCGCTGCCGGCGCTCGGTCGCTTCGACGCGATCATCGCCAGCGACGTGCTGTACGAGCGCGGCCACGCCGAACTGCTCGCGGCCGTGGTCGAAAGGCACGCGTTGCCCGAGGCGGAGGTGGTGGTCACCGATCCCGGGCGCGGCAACAGCGCACGCTTCAGCAAGCTGCTCGAAAGCCAGGGATTCGAGGTGCGACAGGAGCACTGCCCGATGAACGACGGCGACGAGCCGCCGCACCGCGGTCGCCTGCTGCACTATCGCCGTGGAAACCGGCCGTAGTGGCTTCGACGATGGAGAACCAGGCTCCCCTGTGCGGGAGATGCGACGCGGTGTGTTGCCGCCTGACCGTGGTGCTGCAGCCCGAGGATCGCGTTCCCCTGCACATGACCACCACCCAGGACGGCCTGCACGTGATGGCCCGCGACGAGGAGGGCTGGTGCGTGGCGCTGGATTCGGCGCGCATGTGCTGCTCGTGTTATGAAACGCGTCCGGAAGTCTGCCGCCGGTTCGCCATGGCGGGGCCGTACTGCCTCGAAGTCCGCGCCGACTACAGCGAGCGCACCCGCCAAGGCATTCCGCTGCGGCTCTACTGACCGGAGACAACATGCCACGCAGTCCCAAAGCCAGGGCGCCGGGCACCGCGCCACCCCCGATCGCGCCGTCCAGGACGACGCACCTGTTCTCGCAGCGGGACAGCAAGAAGCGCCCCGCCCTCACCAGCGAGCGGATCGCCGACGACCTGGAGGCCTTCCATGAATCGGGCGGGCACATCGAGGTGCTGGGCACCACCCGCTCGTTGAAGAAGATCGATCCCGAGGCCGACGACGCCTCACCCCCGGCGGCGACTGCGCCCGCCAAACCCACCCGCTGAGACCCCAGGAGGAACCACTTGGCAAAGCCCAACTATTCGTTCGAGAAGCGCCAGCGCGAGCTGGCCAAGAAGAAGAAGCAGGACGCGAAGGACGCGCGCAAGCGCGAAGCGCGCGAAGCGGCATCCACGCCCGAGCCGCAGGATTCGCCCGCGCCCGAACCCGGAGCCACGGACGTTCCGCAGGCAGCGGACGCGACAGAGGCACCGGCCGGGCCGCGTATCCACCGGCGCCCGGCCTCCTAGCGGAACGGGCCGCGGAATCCCCGGGCGTTGGCACGCGTCCCGGCGGTCGTGCCATCAGACGCCTGCCCCCGGGCAGCGTCTTCCGCCGGGCCATCGGCTGGCCCGTCGCGCGGCAACAGGAGCGGCATTGCGGCGATCGCGACGATCGTCCGGACCCGTCCGGCGGCGCCGGTGGCGCACCGGTGCTCAGTCGAGCAACTGCAGCCGCAGTTCCTTGGGCAGCGCGAACACCATGCTTTCCGGTTCCCCGTGCAGTTCGCGCACGGGACCGGCACCGAGCTCGCGCAGGCGCGCCAGCACGCCCTGCACCAGCACGTCCGGCGCCGACGCGCCGGCGGTGACGCCGACATGGCGGCGGCCGACGATCCACTCCGGATCGATCTCCGCGGCGCCATCGATCAGGTAGGCCTCGACGCCGTCGCGCTCGGCCAGCTCGCGCAGGCGGTTGGAGTTGGAGCTGTTCGGCGAGCCCACCACCAGCACCAGGTCGCATTGCTGCGCGAGTTCGCGCACGGCGTCCTGGCGGTTCTGGGTGGCGTAGCAGATGTCGTCGTGCTTCGGCCCCTGGATCGCCGGGAAACGCGCGCGCAGCGCGGCGATGATGTCGCGGGTGTCGTCCACCGACAGCGTGGTCTGGGTGGTGTACGCCATGTTCATGGGCTGGCCCGGATCGAGCCAGGCCACGTCCTCGAGGTCCTCGACCAGGTAGATCCGGCCGGCACCGCGTTCGGCGCTCCACTGCCCCATCGTGCCCTCGACCTCGGGATGGCCAGCGTGGCCGATCAGCACCACGTCGCGGCCGGCGCGGCAGTGGCGCGCGACCTCGAAATGCACCTTGGTCACCAGTGGGCAGGTCGCGTCGAACACCTTGAGCCCGCGCTGCGCCGCCTCGTCCCGCACGGCCTTCGACACCCCGTGTGCGCTGAAGATCACGGTGTTGCCGTCCGGCACCTCGTCGAGCTCCTCGACGAAGATCGCGCCGCGCCGCTTCAGGTCTTCGACCACGAAGCGGTTGTGCACCACTTCGTGGCGCACGTAGATCGGCGCGCCCAGCGTCTCGATCGCGCGCTTGACGATCTCGATCGCGCGGTCGACGCCGGCGCAGAAGCCGCGGGGATTGGCCAGGACGATGTCCATGGCGCGCATTCTAGCGCTCCGGTCGCCAATGCCGCTGGAACGCGGCGTCGCGTCGCAAGCGGCGGGGTGTTCCGGTCGTTCGACCGGCCCGGGCGGCGACGTCAGCGGCGTCCCCGTCGGGCGCTGCCGTCTTCGCCGGCGATCGCGCGCAGCAGCGCGACCGCGAGCGCACCGAGCATCAGCACGGCGGTCCAGAACACCGGGCCCTGCTCGACCCCGATGGCGACGACGTAGCAGGCCAGGCTCGCGACGAGCGCCGCGACGGCGCCCAGGCGCAGTGCCCGCCGCCGGGTGGCGGCACCCGGCGACATCGCGACCGCCAGCAGCCACCAGGCGGCCAGGATCAGCACGGTTCCGATCGCGACCATCTCAGGCGCCTCCCGGGGTGGCCATGCCGCCGCCCGCCACGGGGGTCGCCTTCGCCGGCGACAATGCGCGGCGTGGGGTGCGCTGCGCCTGCCATGCCAGCGCGCCGAACGCGAGCGCGAAGCCGATCGCCACCAGGTCGACCGCCGCCAGCGCCCACTCGCCACGCGCGATCGTGGCGAACAGATGACTTTGCGGCGCGGTGGCGAAATTGGCCAGCGGAATCGCGGCCATCGCCAGCGCGGTCGCGGCGAACAGGTCGCGCCATCCACGCCCGGCCCGCTCGCGCACCGCCCCCCACGCCGCCACCGTGATCCAGGCGGCGCAGAAAGCCGTGACTTCCGCGCCCGCGCGGTCGGCGAGCGTCGCCGGCAGCACGCGGTTGGCCACCAGCATCGTCGCGCAGGCGAATGGCATGCCGGCGACCACGCCCACGTTCAGCGCGCGCACCAGGCCGTAGCCGCTGAGCACGCCGGCCGCGGCCACGCGCTGTTCGCGCTTGCGCACCCACACCTGCATCCCGGTGGCGAGCATCACGCAGCCCGCCAGCCCGAGCACGAAGTACAGCCAGCGCAGCGGCGCGCCGCCGAACTGGGCCATGTGCAGGCCGCCGAGGAAGGCGTAGGTGTCGTAGCCGGCGGTCGCCGGCGCCGACTGGTGCACGAACGCGCCGGTGGCGGCGTCGTAGTGCACCTGCTGCATGTCCCAGGCGACCCGGCGCGAATGCTCGGTGCCGAAGGAAATCAGGGCGCTGGCGTCGGCCGGATGGTGGATCGAGGCCCAGTCGACCGGCACGCCCATGCGCCGCTGCGCGTCGGCGACCAGGGCATCGACCGAATGCAGCGATTCGAGCGGCCTGCCGAGCTCGGGTCGCTCGTAGAAGCCGCCGGCCTCTTCGTAGAACTTCTCGACGTCGCCGCCGTACGCGGCCTGGGTGCCGCCGAAGATGTAGCTGGCGGCGAAGATCGCAACGCCGGTGTACGCGATCATCAGGTGGAACGGCAGGCCCAGCACGCCGGCCAGGTTGTGACCGTCGAGCCAGCCGCGCTGGCCGCCGCCGCGCCAGCGCAGCATGAAGAAGTCCCTGAAGATCTTCTTGTGGGTGATCACGCCCGCCACCAGCGCCACCATCATCAGCATCCCGGTGAAGCCGACCAGGTACATGCCCCACAGCCCGGCATGCAGGTCGTAATGCAGTTCGAAGAAGAACTGGCCCGGCCCGGAGGCCGCGATCTCTCCTCCGTCTCGCGGGTCGAGCAGCACGTGGCCTTCGCTGCCGTCGTCGTTGAACCAGAACGCCTCCATCCCGCGCTTGCGTTCGCCCGACACGTGCGCCCACCACACGTGCGCATCGGGCGCCTGCTCGCGCACGCGCGCGAACGCGGCGTCGAACCGGGTCGGCTGCGGGCCGGACAGATCGTGCAGCGACGGTCGTGCCCAGTCGTCGAGCTCGCGGTCGAAGCAGGCGATGGTGCCGCCGACGAAGATCACGAACAGCAGCCAGCCCGCGAGCAGGCCGGACCAGGTGTGGAGCCAGGCCATCGCCTGGCGCAGCGAGTTCTTCATCGGCATCCCCTCCGCGCGACCGGGTTCATGGACGCACCGCCTGTTCCGCGAGCGATGCCGCCAGGCCGAGCATGGCCAGCGCCAGCAACAGCGGGAACCCGACGGCGCGCTTCCAGTCGCGCGCGCCGAACGCGTACACCGCCGCCGCGCACCAGACCGGAAAGGCCAGCAGCGCACCGGCCACCACGCGGTCGGGCCGCGCGAATGGCAGCACCGAGGCCGACATCGCGGAGAACGCGTGGGCGAGGAAGTAGCCGCCGAACACGGCGGCCAGCGTGCGCAACAGCACCTCGCCGGCATGGCGCCAGCGGGTGGTCGGAGGTTTCGGGGATGCCTGGGTCGCGGCCTGGGTCGTCATGGTGTTTCCTGTGTCCGTGCGCAGCGATGCGCCCGCTGTTACGGGCCCGCCCCGGTCAGAACCGGTAGCCGATGGTCAGCGACGCACTGCGCGGCGTGGCGTAGTAGCCCTGCTCCCAGTACAGGCTGGCGATGTACTTCTCGTCGGTGAGGTTGTCGAGGTTCAGACTCGCTTCCCAGCCGTTGCCGGCCCGGTAGCCCGCCATCAGGCCGAGCACCGCATAGCTCTCCTGGCGGATCCCGATCGCCTCGCCGTCGGCCAGGAACGCCTCGCGATGGATGTCGTCCTGCCAGCGCAGCGATCCGCCGACCCGCAGGCCGGGCACCGCGGCGATCCGCGCGACCGCGGACGCGCGCAGCATCGATCGCGGCACGTAGCTGCGGGCGTCTTCGCCCGCAGCATCCTCGATGTCGAGCCGGGTCCATCCCGCCGACAGCGACCAGATCTGGCCAAGCTCGCCGGCGACCTCGAGCTCGATCCCCTCCGACTGCGCGTCCTGCCCTTCGTAGATCGAGCGCCCGGTGTCGGGATCGAATCCGATCGCCAGCGCGAGGTTGTCCTGGCGCACGCGGAACGCCGATGCCGATGCGTTCAGGCGTCCATCGAACCATTCGCCCTTGATGCCGGCTTCGACGTTGCGCCCCTCGATCGGATCCAGCGGCGAGCCGCTCTCGTCGAGCTCGGTCTGCTGGGCGAAGATGCCGCCGTAGGCCGCGTACAGCGAGTAGGCCTGCGCGAAGTCCCAGACCGCACCGACGAAGGGCGTGGTCTTCGAGGCATCGGTCGATTTCGGGGTGCCGTAGCCGACGCCGTCCATCCGCACCTTCGAATGGTTGGCCCCGGTGGTCAGCCGGAACGTGTCGGCCAGGTTCCAGCGCACGTTGGCGTAGACCGTGTCGCGGCGGAAGTCGAAGTCCGAGCCATCGGAGAACAGGTCGAACGCCGGCTTCGGATAGCTGCCGTCGAACTGCTCCAGCGGCGGCAACGCGGTGCCGATGTCGCCGCCGTACCACGACACTTCGCGCACGTTGCTGTCCGCCCAGCTGGCGCCGACGACGAGTTCGTGACTGCGTCCACCCAGTTGCATCGCGCCGGTGGCACGTACGTCGGCATGCAGGGCGCGTACCGTGTTGTTGTAGGCCGACGGGTAGGAGAACAGGCCCAGGCCGGTCTCGCGGTCGGGTACGCCGTAGACGTAGAAGATCTCCGCGTCCTCGACCTTCTCGTGGTGGTTGATCGCCGCGCGCAGGTTCCAGCCGTTGCCGAAGGCGTGCTCGAGTTCGACGAAGCTGCGCGTATCGCGCGTGTCCCAGTACGACCAGTCGGCGGCGGTGCTGGTGCCGGCGTCGTAGTCCGTCGGCGTGCCGTCGCTGTAGTAGAGCGGCAGCGCGCCCCACAGCGGACTGTCCGCGTTGTTGTCCTGGCGAGAAAGCCCCGCCGTCAGCAGGGTGTTCGCGGCCAGATCGGCCTCCAGCACGCCGTAGACGACAGACTTCTGCAGCGAATAACGGTCGAGGTAGCTGTCGCCGTCCTCGTACGCGCCGACCACGCGCCCGCGCACCGCGCCGCTGCCGAGCGGTCCGGACAGGTCGGCGTCGACGCGCTTGCGGTCCCAGCTGCCGAAGGTCGCGTGCGCCGCGCCTTCGAAGGCGTCGCCCGGGCGCTTGCGCACGAAATTGACCGTGGCCGACGGGTTGCCCGTACCCGACATCAGGCCGTTGGCGCCGCGCAGTACTTCGATGCGATCGAACATGGCGGTGTCGACGTCGCCGTTCTGGATGCCGTAGGGCAGCGGTACGCCGAGCCCGTCGAACTGGAAGTTGGTGATGTCGAAGCCGCGCGCGGTGTAGTAGGTGCGGCTGGTCTCGACCCGCTCGACGACGATGCCGGTGGTCGACTCGAGCGCATCGTTGAGGTTGTCCAGGCCGAAGTCGTCGAGCTGGTCGCGCGTGAGCACGCTGACCGACTGCGGGGTCTCGCGCGGGGTCAGCACCAGGCCGGTGCCGGCGCTGGACGCCGGCGCGACGTACCCGGCCTCGCGCGTGCCCTTCACTTCGAGCCGGTCAAGGGTGGTCGGATCGGCGAGCGCGACATCGGCGGACGCCGCGGCATCGGGCGCCGGACTGGTGTCGTTGGCGGCCAGGGCCGGCAGGGCGCCGGTGGCGAGCGCCAGGGCACAGGCCAGCGCCAGCCGGCGGGCCTTGGGCGCGCTGGCGCGCAGCCCTTCGTGGAACTGGGACATGCAGGTCGTTCTCGGTGGAGGTGGGGGCCGGCCGCATGCGCCGCCGGACCCCTATAGCGTAATGAGATTCATTAACGCCTGCAAATGCATCCGAGAACAGTCACTCCCCGCGAGGGCGACCCGAATCCTGCCGGGCGCCCAGCAACCCGAACAGCGCGATCCCGATCGCACCGCCCACCACCGCGCAGTCGGCGATGTTGAACGCGGGCCAGTAGTAGTCGTTCCAGTGCCACTGGATGAAGTCGACCACGTGGCCATGCACCTGGCGGTCGATGATGTTGCCCAGCGCACCGCCGATCACCAGCGCGAACGGCAGCGCCGTGCGCCAGTCGTGGCGCGGCGTCCGCGACAGCCAGAACGCCAGCAGTCCGCTGATGCCGACGCCGAGCACGGTGAAGAACCACTTCTGCCAGCCCCCCGCCCCGGCGAGGAAGCTGAAGGCCGCGCCGGTGTTGTAGGTGCGGTACCAGTTCCAGAAACCCTCGATCACCGGGATCGGCGTGTATTCGGGCAGGCTGGTGAGCACCCACCACTTGCTCAGCTGGTCGAGCGCGATGACGAGGGCGGAGACGGCCAGCCATGCCAGCGCATTGGGTCTTGGAAGGGTCATGTCTCGGTCCTGTGGGCGCATGCGCAGGCACGCGGGACGATCGCCGCGGCGGCAACGGGCCGCGGGCCTGGGCTGGCCTGGTGCGCTAGAACCACGTCCTGTCCTCGCCCGGGCCTTCGATGTTCGACACGCAGCGCCCGCACAGTTGCGGATGCGTCGCATGGCTGCCGACGTCGCCGCGATGCTGCCAGCAGCGCACGCACTTGGCCTTCCTGGTTCGCGTGGCGACGATGCGCGAGCCCTCGCCGTCGAACGGCAGCACGGTGACGTCGCCGCTGATCAGCAGGAAGCGCAGCTCGTCGACCAGCGGCGCGACGCGGATGTGGTCGGCGGTACCGGCATGCAGTTCGATCTCCGCCTCCAGCGCGGCGCCGATCTCGCCGCTGGCGCGCATCGGCTCGAGCACCTTGGACACCTGTTCGCGCAGCGCCAGCAGCCGGTCGAAATCGTGCGCGCCCAGCGGCGCCTCCGCCGGCAACGGCGCCAGGCCCTCGTACCAGGTCTCGAACAGCACGTTGGCCTTGCGATCGCCCGGCAGGTAGCCCCACAGCTCGTCTGCGGTGAAGCTCAGCACCGGCGCGATCCAGCGCACGAACGCCTCGCTGATCCGGTACATCGCGCTCTGCGCGCTGCGCCGACCGCGCGAATCCTCGCCCATGGTGTAGAGGCGGTCCTTGGTCACGTCGAGGTAGAGCGAACCCAGGTCGACGCTGCAGAAGTTCAGCAACGCCTGCACGATCTCGGCGAAGTCGTAGCGCCCGTAGGCCGCCTTGATCTTCTCCTGCACCTCCCAGGCGCGGTGCACGATCCAGCGGTCGAGCGCGACCATGTCGTCGAGCGGACGCAGGTCGCGCACCGGGTCGAAACCGTGCAGGTTGCCGAGCAGGAAGCGCGCGGTGTTGCGCAGGCGACGGTAGGCATCGGCGTTGCGCTTGAGGATCTCCTGCGACAACGACATCTCGTTGCTGTAGTCGGCGCTGGCGATCCACAGGCGCAGGATGTCCGCGCCCAGGGTCTTCATGATGTCCTGCGGCTCGATGCCGTTGCCGAGCGACTTGGACATCTTGCGGCCATGCTCGTCCACGGTGAAGCCATGGGTGAGGCACTGGCGGTAGGGCGCGGCCTTGTCGATGGCGATGCCGGTCAGCAGCGACGACTGGAACCAGCCGCGGTGCTGGTCCGAGCCTTCCAGGTACAGGTCGGCCGGCTTGCCGAGGCCGCGCTCGAGCAGCACGCCCTCGTGGGTCACGCCCGAATCGAACCAGACGTCGAGGATGTCGGTGATCCTGTCGTAATCGCCTGCTTCATCGCCCAGCAATTCACCCGCATCCAGCGTGTACCAGACGTCCACGCCTTCGCGTTCGACGCGGTCGGCCACCGCGCGCATCAGTTCGGTGCTGCTCGGATGCGGTTCGCCGGTTTCGCGGTGCACGAACAACGCGATCGGCACGCCCCAGGTACGCTGGCGCGAGATGGTCCAGTCCGGCCGGCCTTCCACCATGCCGGCGATGCGCGCCTTGCCCCATGCCGGATACCAGCGCACGGTCTCGATCGCGGCCAGCGCATCGGCACGCAGCTCGGCCTGGTCCATCGAGATGAACCACTGCGGCGTGGCCCGGAACGCGATCGGGGTCTTGTGGCGCCAGCAGTGCGGATAGCTGTGTTCGAACCGGCTGAAGGCGAGCAGCGTGCCGTCGCGCCGCAGCACCTCGACGATGGTGTCGTTCGCCTTCCAGATGTGCAGGCCCGCCAGTTCGGTGCCGTGCGCGGCCGGCGTCGACGGCAGGTAGACGCCGCGGCCATCGACCGGATTGAGCTGCGCCGCGGAGTACCGGTCGATCAGCCCGTACTGGCGCGCGACCGCATAGTCCTCCTGGCCATGCCCGGGCGCTGTGTGCACGGCGCCCGTGCCCTCCTCGGCCGACACGTGGTCGCCGAGCAGGATCGGAATGTCGCGCCCGTCGTAGAACGGATGCGCGAACAGCAGGCTTTCCAGCGCTTCTCCCTTCACGCGCCCCAGCACCACGGCGTCGTCCACGCCATAGCGCTGCAGCGCGCGTTCGGCCAGCGCGTCGGCCAGCACCAGCCAGCGGCGCTTGCCGTCGCGCGCCGGGCCTTCGACCAGCGCGTACTCCAGTTCGCCGCCCAGCGAGATCGCCAGCGAGGCCGGCAGCGTCCACGGGGTGGTGGTCCAGATCGGCACCGCCACCTCGACGTCCTCCGGCACCTCGACGCCGAACTTGCGCGCCACCGCCTGCGGACTGCGCGCGGCGTAGGCCACGTCGACCGCCGGCGAGACCTTGTCGGCGTACTCGATCTCGGCCTCGGCCAGCGCCGAGCCGCAGTCGAAGCACCAGTGCACCGGCTTCACGCCGCGCGTCAGGTGGCCGTTGTCGACGATCTTCGCCAGCGCGCGGATCTCGTTCGCCTCGAAGCGGAAATCGAGCGTCTTGTACGGATTGTCCCAGTCGCCCAGCACGCCCAGGCGCTTGAAGTCCTTGCGCTGCAGTTCGATCTGCGACTGCGCGTACTCGCGGCACTTCTGCCGGAATTCCACCGCATCGAGCTTCACCCCGACCTTGCCCCACTTCTTCTCGATCGCGATCTCGATCGGCAGGCCGTGGCAGTCCCAGCCCGGCACGTAGGGCGCGTCGAAGCCGGCGAGGTACTTCGACTTGACGATGATGTCCTTGAGGATCTTGTTGACCGCATGGCCGAGGTGGATCGCACCGTTGGCGTACGGCGGGCCGTCGTGCAGCACGAACAGCGGGCGGCCTTTCGCGTTCTCGCGCAATTGCGCGTACAGGCCTTCGTCCTCCCAGCGCTCGAGGATGCCCGGCTCGCGCCTGGGCAGGTCGCCGCGCATCGGGAATTCCGTCGCGGGCAGCAGGATCGTGGACTTGTAGCGCTGGCTGTCGTCGGTTTCGGTCACGCAGTGGCCCGCCGTGGGGTGTGCTGTTGCAGGAGGCGACGCGCCTGGGCGGCATCGCGGTGCATCTGCGCGACCAGGGTCGGCAGGTCCGGGAATTTCTCCTCGTCGCGCAGGCGCGCGACGAACTCGACTTCGATCCGGCGCCCGTAGACGTCCTCGTCGAAATCGAACAGGTGCGCCTCGAGCAGCGGCTCGACGCCACCCACCGTCGGACGCGTGCCGAAGCTCGACACCGACGGCCACGGCACCTCGGCCACGCCGTGCACGCGGGTAGCGTAGATCCCGCGCAGCGCCGGCACCTTGCCGCCGAAGCGCAGGTTGGCCGTGGGATAGCCGAGCGTGCGGCCCAGCTGGCGTCCGCGCACCACCCGGCCCGAGACGGCGTAGGGCTTGCCGAGCAGGCGCGCGGCGACGTCGAAATCGCCCGCCACCAGCGCCTGGCGGATGCGCGTGCTCGACACGCGCTCGCCCTCGTGCAGCAGCGGTTCGATCTCGCCGGCGACGAAGCCGTGGCGCGCACCCTCGCCCTGCAGCACATGGATGTCGCCCGCCCGCCGGTGACCGAAGCGGAACTCCGGCCCCACCCACACCTCGCGCGCCCGCAGCCTGTGCGCCAGCACGCGCTCGACGAACGCCTCGGGCGACATTGCCGCGAGACGGTCGCCGAAGCGCAGCAGGCCGACCACGTCGGCACCCAGATCGCGCAGCCCCTCGAACTTCGCCCGCGCCAGGCTCAATCGCGGCGGCGGATTGGCGGGCGCGAAGAACTCGCGCGGCAGCGGCTCGAAACTCAGCGCCACCGCCGCCACGCCGAGCGTGCGCGCACGGTCGACCGCATGCCGCACCAGCGCGCGATGGCCCAGGTGGAGGCCGTCGAAGGCGCCGATGCAGACCACACTGCCGTTGGGGCACAACGGCCCGCCGTCGACGTCGCGGAACAGCCTGCTCATGGATGCTCGGTTGGGTGTCCGGCGGCGCATGGGGCGGCCCGGACGCAAGATTGCGCGCGAAAAGTATAGCGGTGCGGCGCGCCGGCACGCCCGCGGCGGCGCGTTTCCATGTCCTCAGTGCCGCAGGTGGCGCGGACGGATGCCCTGTGCCCACAACGCGCCGGCATAGACCAGCGCCGCGGGGCCCACGACCAGCGCCAGCTTCCAGGCGCGTTCGGTCCAGTGCCACGCGCTCCAGTCGTCCCAGATCGCGAGCAGGGCCACCACCACCGCCACCATCGCCGCACTCGCCACCAGCAGTTGGCGCGCGAAGCGGCCCCAGCCCGGTTCGGTGCGGTAGACCCCCGCCCGCCGCAGGTACCACCACAGCTGCAGCGCATTGGTCCAGCCGGCGGCTGCCGTGGCGAGCGCCAGGCAGGCATGGGCGCCCGGCAGCGCCTTCAACGCCGCGCGCACCTGCCCGCCGCCCTGCGCCCAGGCTTCGCGCCCGGCTTCCGTGCACGCCAGCGCCAGCGCCAGGAACAGCACCGTGGCGACCACGTTCACGACCACCGCCAACACCCCCGCCTTGACCGGCGTGCGCGTGTCCTGGCGCGCGTAGAAGGCCGGGGCCAGCACCTTCACCAGCAGGAAGGCGGGCAGCGCGGTCGACAGCGCCACCACGGTCAGCCGCGCCATCTGCGTGTCGTGGGCGGTGAAGCGGCCATGCTGGAACAGGGTCGCCACCAGCGGCTCGGCGCACAGCATCAGCCCCAGGCAGGCCGGGACCGCGATCATCAGGCACAGCCGCAGGCCCCAGTCCAGCGCCTTCGAGTAGCCCTCGGGGTCGGCCGCGGCGTGGCGCCGCGACAGGTGCGGCAGGATCACCGCGCCGATGGCCACGCCGAACATGCCCAGCGGGAACTCGAGCAGGCGGTCGCCGAGGTACAGCCAGGTCACGCTGCCGCCGACCAGCATCGAGGCGACCACGGTGTTCAGCAGCAGGTTGAGCTGCGCGACCGACGAGCCGAACAGGGTCGGCACCATCAGCCGCATCACCCGCCGCACGCCCTCGTGCGCCGCACCCCAGCGCGGGCGCGGCAGCAGCCCCAGCCGCGCCAGCGACGGCAGGTGGAAGGCGAACTGCAGCACGCCGGCCGCCAGCACGCCCCACGCCAGCGCCATCACCGGCTGGTCCATCCGCGGCGCCAGCGCCAGCGCGGCGGTGATCATCGAGATGTTCAGCAGCACCGGCGACAGCGCCGGCACGGCGAACCGCTGGTAGCTGTTCAGCACTCCCCCGGCGAGCGAGGCCATGGAGATGAACAGCAGGTAGGGAAAGGTGATGCGCAGCATGTCCGAGGCGAGCCGCCCCTGCTCGCCGTCGGCGTCGAAGCCGGGGGCGAACACGCGCATCACCCAGGGCGCGGCCAGCACCGCGGCCGCGGTCAGCACCAGCAGCACCGCCAGCAGGGTGCCGGCGACGCGGTCGACCAGTTCCTTCACCGCCGCGTGGTCGCGGCGCTCCCGGTACTCGGACAGCACCGGGACGAAGGCCATCGCGAACGATCCCTCCGCGGAGAGCCGGCGCAGGAAGTTGGGGATGCGGAAGGCCACCAGGAAGGCGTCCATCGCCGGATTGGCGCCGAATACGGCGGCGTAGACCTGGTCGCGGACCAGCCCGGAGATCCGCGAGATGAAGGTCATGGCGCTGAACACCGCGGTCGAGCGCAGCAGCCCGGCGCGGCGCACCGGCACGGCCGCCCCTTGCCCGGGGGGGAGGGTCGGATCCGGCTCGCTCATCCGGAAATCCGCCGACCGGCCGCCTGGTTGACCCGATTGCCTGGAACCTCCATAATTTCCGGCTCCGTTTTCCCGAAGCCCGGCCGTCGCCGGTATTCGACGTTCAATTCCATACCAGATTCCAGGATCCCACCGTGGCCAACATCAAGTCCGCCAAGAAGCGCGCCAAGCAGACCGTCGTGCGCAACGCGCGCAACACGGCCCAGCGCTCGCAGCTGCGCACCGCCGTCAAGAAGGTGATCAAGGCGCTCGACGCCAACGACGCCGCCGGCGCCGAAGCCGCCTTCGCCGTCGCCCAGCCGCTGCTCGACCGGTTCAGCTCGCGCGGCCTGATCCACAAGAACAAGGCCTCGCGCCACAAGAGCCGCCTGACCGCCCGCATCAAGGCGCTCAAGGCCGCCTGATCCGCGCTTCAGAGCGGTCGCTTCGAAAAACCCGGCGAGAGCCGGGTTTTTTGTTGATTCCCCAGCCAGTCCCGATCCGGGGAACCACGAAAGGTCACCCCTGTCATTTCGACCGCAGGGAGAAATCTCTTTCCCCGGCGTCGGACAACAGAGTTCTCCCTGCGGTCGAAATGACAAAGGGAGTTTCCGCCGGCGCGCCGGATGCCGGGAGGCCGCCTTTACGGCGCCATCAACCCGCATCGGAAGAATCCGCCTCGCTCGGATCGCCCGGCCCGCCTGGCTGCACAGACTCCCTCGCTTCGCGCGCCTCGCGATCCATCTCGTCCAGGTGCGCCTGCACCTTCATCATCACCTCGCGCGTGCCGGTATGCGCCAGGCCGGAGACGATGAACCACGGCGCGGTCCAGCCGAGCGCGGACACGATCCGCTCGCCGAGTTCGCGCGCGTCGTCGGCCGGGATCAGGTCGGCCTTGTTGAGCAGCAGCCAGCGCGGCTTCTCGAGCAGGCCGGCGTCGAATTTCTCCAACTCGCGCTCGATGGTGCGGATCTGTTCGACCGCGTCACCGCCGTCGAGCGGCTCGATCTCCACCAGGTGCAGCAGCAGCCGTGTGCGCTGGATATGGCGCAGGAACAGCGCGCCCAGGCCGGCGCCGTCGGCCGCGCCCTCGATCAGCCCGGGGATGTCGGCGATCACGAAGCTGCGCGCCGGCTCCACGCTCACCACCCCCAGGTTGGGGTACAGCGTGGTGAACGGATAGTCGGCGACCTTCGGCGTGGCCGCCGAGACCGCGCGGATCAGGGTGCTCTTGCCGGCGTTGGGGAAACCCAGCAGGCCGACGTCGGCCAGCAGCTTCAACTCCAGCCGCAGGGTGCGCTCCTCGCCCGCCGTGCCCGGCGTCGACTGCCGCGGCGAGCGGTTGGTCGAGCTCTTGAAGTGCATGTTGCCGAGCCCGCCCTTGCCGCCGCGCGCCACCAGCAGGCGCTCGCCGTGGGCGGTGAGGTCGCCGATGACCTCGTCGGTGTCGACGTTGTGGACGACGGTACCGACGGGAACCGCGATCACCACGTCCTGCCCACCCTTGCCGTACATCTGCCGGCCCATGCCGTTCTCGCCACGCTGTGCGCGGAACTGCTTCTGGTGGCGGAAGTCGACGAGGGTGTTGAGGTTCTCGTCGGCTTCGAGCCACACGCTGCCGCCATCGCCGCCGTCGCCGCCGTCCGGTCCGCCCATCGGGATGAACTTCTCGCGGCGGAAGCCCACGCAGCCGTTGCCGCCGTTGCCGGCGGTGACGGTGATTTCAGCTTCGTCGACCAACTTCATGGGAATGGGGATTCGGGAATGGGGATTCGGAACAACTGGCGTCTGGAGAAGCAGGCGCGGCGCGGGGAACGGGGAACGGGGAACGGGGAACGGGGAACGGGAAGCCTAACGGGTTGTCATCCCGAGCGCAGCGAGGGATCCCGCTTCGCGGCGACCGGACACCGGATCCCTCGCTACGCTCGGGATGACACCTCCCAGGTCATCGCGATCAGCTCGACGTCGAAGGCCAGCTCGACGTCGAAGGCGAGCCCCTCGGGATCGCGGACATCCGCTTCCCACCCGCTTCCCATCCAATCCCAAACGAAAAAGCCCCGCACGCGGCGGGGCCTTCGCTCGGTGCGGCGCGAGGCTTACGCTTCGGCAACCACACTGACGGTGCGGCGCTTCTTCGGTCCCTTCACCGAGAACTCCACCTTGCCGTCGACCAGCGCGAACAGCGTGTGATCGCGGCCCAGACCCACGCCCGGACCCGGATGGAACTGGGTGCCGCGCTGGCGGACGATGATATTGCCGGCGTCGATCGCCTGGCCGCCGAAGATCTTGACGCCCAGGTATTTCGGGTTGGAGTCGCGGCCGTTGCGCGAGGAACCTACGCCCTTCTTGTGTGCCATGGCTGCTGCTCCTTATTTCTTGTCGCCACCGGCGATGCCGGTGATCTCGATTTCGGTGTAATGCTGGCGATGTCCCTGCCGCTTCATGTGGTGCTTGCGGCGGCGGAACTTGATGATGCGGACCTTGTCGGCGCGGCCGTGGGCCACGACCTTCGCGGTGACGCTGGCGCCCTTGAGCGCATCGCCGACCTTGATGCCGTCGCTGTCGCCCAGCATCAGCACGTTGTCGAACGTGATCTCGTTGCCGGCTTCGGCCTCGAGCTTCTCGACGCGGAGCGTTTCGCCCTGCGCCACGCGATATTGCTTACCGCCGGTGACCAGTACTGCGTACATGTGGAGCCTCTCGATATCGGTGTTGATTCTGTAGTTATTCTTGGTCCTGGCCGCCATCGAGGGCGGACAGAAGCGGAATTATAGGGGATTCAGCGACTTACCTGCAAGCCGGGTCCGCCCTGCCGCTCCGCGGCGACCTCCCACGGCGGCGGCGCGAACCTGTCCGCCAGGTAGTCGACGAACACGCGCACCCGCGGCGGCACCAGCCGGCGCTCGGGCATGACCGCGTGGATCCCCGACGCGGGCACAGGATGGTCGGGCAGCACGACCTGCAGCCGGCCTTCGCACAGGTCCTGGTGGACGTGCCACACGGAATGCAGCGCGATGCCCAGCCCCGCCACCGCCGCGTCCCGCAGGGCTTCGCCGTAGTTGCTCTCGAACCGGCCGGCCACCCTGACCTCGAGCGGCCGCCCGTCGGGGCCGGCCAGGGTCCAGCCGTGCTGGCGCCCGTCGCGGCCGGTCAGCAGCACGCAATCGTGCGCCGCCAGATCGGCCGGCACCCGCGGCACCCCGCGCCGCCGCAGGTAGTCCGGCGACGCGCACAGGACCCGGCGGTTGACCGCCAACTGCCTGGACACCAGCGTCGAATCGCGCAACGCGCCGATCCGGATCGCGAGGTCGAAACCGGAGCCGACCAGGTCGGTCACGCGGTCGTCGAGGTCCAGGCTGACCCGCAGGCGCGGATGTGCGGCAAGGAAGTCCGGCAGCAGCGGGGAGATGTACTGCCGGCCGAAGGAGGCCGACGCGGTGACCCGCAATGTCCCGGCGACCTCGCGTGCGGTTTCACGCAGCCCGGCGCCGAGCGACTCGATTTCCTCCACCAGCGCCCGACCCTGCGATGCCAGCGCGATGCCTTCCGGGGTCGGGTGCAGGCGCCGGGTCGTCCGGTGCAGCAGACGGACACCGAGGTCCTTCTCCAGCCGTTTCAGCCGCTGGCTGGCCACCGCCGCCGACAGATCCAGGCTGCGGGCCGCGGCCGTGATCGACCCGAGGTCGAGCACGCGCAGGAACAGGGCCACATCGCCGATCCGATCCATTATCAAACTTCAGTTGATAGTGATTTGATATTTTCACTGTTTTTTAAAGTTGGGGAAAGCACCACGCTTGCGGCCTGCCATCGATCGGTCCGCCCATGCCCGCTTCGCCTTCGCGCCCCCGCATGCCGCTGGCGCTCTACGCCCTGACCGCCGGCGCCTTCGGCATCGGCACCACGGAATTCGTAATCATGGGGCTGCTGATGCAGGTCTCGGCGGACCTGCAGGTGTCCATCGCCGCAGCCGGGATGCTGATCTCCGGCTATGCACTGGGTGTCTTCGTCGGCGCCCCCTTGCTGACCGCGGCCAGCGGCCGCCTGCCGCGCAAGGCGGTGCTGGTCGCGCTAATGGTGCTGTTCACGCTCGGCAACCTCGCCTGCGCGCTGGCCCCCGGGTACGAATGGCTGATGGTTGCGCGCGTCGCGACCGCGCTGGCGCACGGCACGTTCTTCGGTGTCGGCGCGGTGGTCGCCACCGGACTGGTCGGCGAGGACCGCAAGGCGTCGGCGATCTCGATCATGTTCACCGGCCTCACCGTCGCCACCCTGCTCGGCGTGCCCGCGGGCGCCTGGCTCGGACTGGAATACGGCTGGCGCGCGACGTTCTGGGCCGTGACCGCCATCGGCATCCTCGCCACCGTGGTGATCGCCACGCTGGTCCCCGCCGATCGCAGCGCGCCCACCCCGCTCGCCCTGCGTGAAGAGATCCGCATCATCGCCCGCCCACAGGTGCTGTTGGGCCTGTTGATGACGGTGCTCGGCTTCGGCGGCATGTTCACCGTCTACACCTACATCCAGCCGCTGCTGACCCAGGTGACCGGATTCGCCGACGCAGCCGTGTCGCCGATCCTGCTGGTGTTCGGTGTCGGCATGATCGTCGGCAACCTGCTCGGCGGTCGCCTTGCCGACAAGCGCCTCGCCGCTGCACTGCTGGGCACGCTGGCGGCGCTGTCGCTGGTCATGGGCCTGATGACGTTCGTCCTCCACAGCCAGGTGGGCATGGTGGTGTTCACCGGCCTGCTCGGCGCAACTGCATTCGCCACGGTCTCGCCGCTGCAACTCTGGGTGCTGCAGAAAGCCGACGGCGCGGCGAGCCTGGCTTCCAGCCTCAACATCGGGGCGTTCAACCTCGGCAACGCGTCGGGGGCATGGCTGGGCGGCGTGGTGATCTCGCAAGGCCTTGGCTTCACCGCGCTGCCCTGGGTCGCCGCGCTCGTGCCTGCATCCGCGTTCGCGGTGGCCTGGTTTGCGATCGGCGGCAAGCGCGAGCGCGCGAACCCACCCGTGTGCGCGAACGCGGCCTGATTCCCTTTCATCAAGGAGAGCTTCCATGGAATACCGCTTCCTCGGCGCATCGGGACTGAAAGTCTCGGCGCTCGGCTTCGGCGTCGGCACGTTCGGCGGCAAGGGCCCTCTGTTCTCGGCCTGGGGCGACACCGGTGTGGCCGAGGCGACCCGGCTGATCGACATCGCCCTCGACGCGGGCGTCAACTTCTTCGACACCGCCGATGTGTACTCGGACGGTGCGTCCGAATCGATCCTCGGCGCGGCGATCAAGGGTCGGCGCGACCAGGTCATCGTGTCGACCAAGACCTCGCTGCGGCTCGGCGACGGCCCGAACGACGCCGGCGCATCGCGCTCACGGCTGCTCAAGGCGATCGATGCGTCACTGGGGCGGCTCGGCACCGACTACATCGACCTGTTGCAACTGCATGCCTTCGACGCACATACGCCGGTCGAGGAAACCCTGTACACGCTCGACGGACTGGTGCGCGCCGGCAAGATCCGCTATCTCGGCGCGTCCAATTTTTCCGGCTGGCAGCTGATGAAGTCACTGGCGATCGCCGACCGGCGCGGCTATGCGCGCCACGTCGCGCACCAGGCCTATTATTCGCTGATCGGCCGCGACTACGAATGGGAACTGATGCCGCTGGGGCTCGACCAGGGCGTGGGCGCGGTGGTCTGGAGCCCGCTGGGCTGGGGACGGCTGACGGGGAAGATCCGGCGCGGACAACCGCTGCCCGAGGGCAGCCGCCTGCACGAGACCGCGGCGTTCGCGCCGCCGGTCGACGAGGAACGGCTGTACCGCGTCGTCGACGCACTCGATGCCGTCGCCGGGGAAACCGGCAGGAGCGTGCCGCAGGTGGCGCTGAACTGGCTGCTGCAGCGGCCCACGGTGGCGACCGTGCTGATCGGTGCGCGCAACGGGGAGCAGCTCGAACAGAACCTCGGCGCGGCCGGCTGGTCGCTGTCGCCGCAACAGATCGCCCTCCTGGATGCCGCCAGCCACGTCACGCCACCGTATCCCTACTATCCATACTGGAACGGCATGTTTTCCGAACTCGCCCCACCGCCAGTGGCCGCGCAAGGCGAGGCCACCTCCTGAACGCCATGCACGAGGGCCTTCCCGTGACACCCCGACCCCTTCGCTACGCAGCCTTCTCGCGCACGCCTGCCGGCGGCAACCCTGCCGGCGTCTGGCTTGGCGAGGCGCTGCCCGCCCCGGCCGACATGCAGCGCATCGCCGCGCAGGTCGGCGATTCCGAAACCGCCTTCGTCGCCGCCCCGGGTGCCGATGGCCGGCGGCCGGTGCGCTACTTCAGCCCGGAAGCCGAGGTCCCGTTCTGCGGCCATGCCACGATCGCCGCCGGCGTCGCGCTGGGCGAGCAGGACGGCGACGGTGGCCATGTGTTCGCGACCGCGGCGGGTGAGGTCGCGGTGACCGTTTCGACGCACGATGGCGCGCGCATGGCCACCCTGGTGTCCGTCGCCCCGCGCCACGAACCGGCGCCGCGCCCGCTGCTGCTCGAGGCGTTGGCCGCGATCGGCTGGCGCGAGGATGAACTCGACCCGGCGCTTCCCCCCGCGCGCGCCTACGCCGGCGCGTGGCACCTGGTCCTCGCGGCCAGGGACGCCGGGCGACTGGCTGCGCTGGACTACGACTTCGCGCGGCTCAAGGCCGCGATGCTGGCCGACGGCCTGACCACGCTGCAGCTGGTGTGGCGCGAGAGCGGGACGGTGTTCCACGCACGCAATCCGTTTCCCGTCGGCGGTGTGGTCGAGGACCCGGCGACCGGCGCCGCGGCCGCCGCGCTGGGAGGTTACCTGCGCGATGCCGGGCTGCTTTCCGCGCCCGCCCGCCTGACGGTGTATCAAGGCGAGGCGATGGGTCGACCCGGCCGCATCCAGGTCGACGTCCCGGCCGACGGAGGAATTGCCGTCTCCGGCCATGCCGTTGCCATCCCGGATGCATCACCGCCAGGAGAGTCCCCGTGAGCGCCATGAAAGCCGTCGCCCTGACCCGCTACCTGCCCGTCGACGATCCCGGGGCGCTGGTCGACGTCGAACTGGACCGGCCGGTCCCCGGTGCACGCGACCTGCTGGTCCGGGTGGAAGCCGTCTCGGTCAACCCCGTGGACACCAAGGTGCGCGCGCCGAAGCCCCAGGTCGAGTCCCAGCCGAAGGTGCTCGGCTACGACGCGGCCGGCGTGGTCGAGGCCGTCGGGCCGGATGTCGCCCTGTTCCGTCCCGGCGACGCGGTCTACTACGCCGGCGACATCACCCGCCCGGGCAGCAATGCGCAGTTCCAACTGGTCGACGAACGCATCGTCGCGCGCAAGCCTGCTTCGCTCGATTTCGCCGAAGCCGCGGCGCTGCCGTTGACGGCGATCACCGCCTGGGAACTGCTGTTCGAACGCATGCCCTACGCGATCGACGGAGGGGGCGCGGGCAGGTCGCTGCTGGTGATCGGCGGCGCGGGCGGCGTCGGTTCGATCGCGATCCAGCTGGCGAAGCTGGCGGGTTTCACCGTCATCGCCACCGCATCGCGCGACGCCACCATCGCCTGGTGCGGCGAACTCGGCGCCGACCACGTGATCGACCACCGGCATGCGCTCGCGCCGCAGCTGCAGGCACTCGGCTTCGCGCAGGTCGATGCCGCGCTCAATCTCGCCGACACCGACCGCTACTGGACGCAGCTGGGCGAGCTGCTCGCACCGCAGGGCCACGTCGGCCTGATCGTGGAACCCGCCGGCGCGCTGAAGATCGGCGACCCCTACAAGGCCAAGTGCATCGGCATCCACTGGGAAATGATGTTCGCGCGGCCGCGTTTCCGCACCGCCGACATGGACGAGCAGGGGCGCATCCTCGCGCGCGTGGCCGGGCTGGTCGACGCCGGCCGGCTGCGCGGCACGCTGCGCGAAACGCTGTCGCCGATCGACGCCGCCAACCTGCGCGAGGCCCATCGCCGGCTCGAGTCCGGTCGCAGCATCGGCAAACTGGCGCTGGCGGGCTGGTAGCGTGGCGGCACGCAACGCACGCGACGCTTCGCCCGGTTACCGGAACACTGTGGAGCGGGAACCGCGCCACCGCGCGCGCCGCATCCGGTCGACAATCGCGACATGACCCCACCACGCCTGCTGCCGCTGCGACTGTCCAAGCTGCTGGCCGGCCTGTTCCTCTACGGCATCGCCATCAGCCTGATGGTGCGCGCGGGCCTGGGCGTGGCGCCGTGGGATGTCCTGACGCAAGGCTCGGCGAACCTCACCGGCCTGTCCTTCGGCCTGCTGACCAATCTCATCGGCGTGGCGGTACTGCTGCTGTGGTGGCCGCTGCGGCAGAAGCCGGGCCTGGGCACGGTGCTCAACGTGTTGCTGATCGGGCCCAGCGCGCAGTTCGGGCTGTGGCTGCTGCCGGATTTCGCGCTCTGGTGGCAACAGGTGCTGGTGTTCGCCGCGGGCCTGTGGCTGCTGGCCGTGGCCACCGGGCTGTACATCGGCGCGCGCTTCGGTCCCGGTCCACGCGACGGCCTGATGACCGGCCTCCACGCACGCTTCGGCTGGCCGATCTGGATGGTGCGCACGGCGATCGAGGGTTCGGTGCTTCTGGCCGGCTGGTGGATGGGCGGCACCGTCGGCCTGGGCACGCTCGCCTTCGCCCTGCTGATCGGGCCGATGGTCGGCAGGACCCTGCCGTGGCTCGATACCCGGTTGCCGGCGGTCGCAGCCCAGCCCAGCCCGGCCTGACGGCCCGAGCGCAGCGACCGGCGCGACTGCCGCGCCTGTACCCGGCGTGCCCTTGCCCAAGTGCCGCTTTCGCGGCATCGTGCGCATTCCATACGCCAGCGTATCCGGACATGACGGCCGCCAGCTCCGCGACGCCCCCACCCTACCCGCACCTGTTCGCGCCGCTCGACCTGGGATTCGCCACGCTGCGCAACCGGGTGCTGATGGGCTCGATGCACACCGGGCTCGAGGATCGCAAGCGCGACTTCCCGAAACTCGCCGCGTACTTCGCCGAGCGCGCGGCGGGTGGCGTGGCGCTGATCGTCACCGGCGGCTTCTCGCCGAACTTCGAAGGCTGGCTGACGCCGTTCGCCAGCCGTCTCGCCTGGCCGTGGGAAGCGCGCAAGCATCGCCAGGTCACCGACGCGGTGCACGCGCACGGCGCGCGCATCTGCCTGCAGTTGTTGCACGCGGGACGGTATGCCTACCACCCCTTGTCGGTGGCGCCCTCGCGGATCAAGGCGCCGATCACGCCGTTCACGCCGCGGCGGCTCTCGGCGCGCGGCGTCGAACGCACCATCGACGCCTACGCCACCGCCGCGAAGCTCGCGCGCGACGGCGGCTACGACGGCGTCGAGATCATGGGATCGGAAGGCTACCTGATCAACCAGTTCCTCAGCGCACGCAGCAACCGGCGCGACGATGCCTGGGGCGGCGACGTGTCGCAACGCATGCGTTTCGCCACCGAGATCGTGCGCCGCGTGCGAGAAGCCTGCGGCCACGACTTCATCATCGTCTACCGCCTGTCGATGCTGGAGCTGGTGCCGGAAGGCTCCGACTGGAATGCGATCGTGCAGCAGGCCAAGGCGATCGAGGCGGCCGGCGCGACGCTGATCAACACCGGCATCGGCTGGCACGAATCGCGCGTGCCCACCATCGCCACCTCGGTGCCGCGCGCCGCGTTCGCCGGCGTCACCGCCAAGTTGCGCCCGCACGTGACGCTGCCGCTGGTGGCGACCAACCGCATCAACATGCCCGACGTGGCCGAACGTATCCTCGCCGCGGGCGGCGCGGACATGGTGTCGATGGCGCGGCCGCTGCTCGCCGATCCGCAATGGGTGGACAAGGCGCGCGCCGGCAAGCCGCAGGCGATCAACACCTGCATCGCCTGCAACCAGGCCTGCCTGGACCACGTGTTCCAGCGCAGGACCGCCAGCTGCCTGGTGAACCCGCGCGCCTGCGCGGAAACCGAACTCAACTACCTGCCGACCACCGCGCCGAAACGCATCGCGGTGGTCGGCGCGGGCCCGGCAGGCTTGGCCTGCGCCACGGTCGCCGCGCAGCGCGGCCATCGCGTGGTGCTGTTCGATCGCGCCGACGCGATCGGCGGGCAGTTCAACCTCGCCAAGCGCATTCCCGGCAAGGAGGAGTTCCACGAAACCCTGCGCTGGTTCGGATACCGCATCGGCGAGACCGGCGTCGAGCTGCGGCTGGCCACAGACGCGACCGCCGAAGCGCTGTCGGATTTCGACGAGGTGGTGCTCGCCACCGGGGTCACGCCGCGCGCGGTGTCGTTCGAAGGACACGCCCATCCCAAAGTCGTGGGCTATGCCGACGTGCTGAGCGGAAGGGTGGTGCCCGGGCGACGCGTGGCGATCGTCGGCGCCGGCGGCATCGGCTTCGATGTCGGCGAGTTCCTGGTGCAGGAGGCGCCCTCGCCCACGCTCGACGTCGCCGCGTGGATGCGCGAATGGGGTGTCGACCCGGACTTCGAGAGCGCCGGCGGACTGACGCCGCCGCGCGTCGAGCCGCCCTCTCGCCGGGTCTGGCTGCTGCAACGCAGCCCGGGCAAGCCCGGCGCGCGCCTGGGCAAGACCACCGGCTGGATCCATCGCAGCACGCTCAAGCACAAGGGCGTGCGCATGATCGGCGGCGTGGAGTACGTCGCGGTGGACGACGATGGCTTCCACCTGCGTGTCGATGGCCAGCCGCAGACGCTGCCGGTCGACCATGTCGTCGTCTGCGCCGGCCAGGAGCCGCACCGGGCCCTGCTCGAACCGCTGCAGGGCGCCGGTTGTCGCGTGCATCTGGTCGGCGGAGCGGACGTGGCCGCGGAACTCGACGCCAAGCGTGCGATCGCGCAGGCCAGCCGACTGGCCGCGACGCTGTAGGAGTCGGCGGCAAGCCCTTGATTTGCGGCGTCGCAACAAGGACTTACGCAGTAAAAACCCCAATCGAATCATCCACTTCCTGACCGCCGTTCAGGAACGATTCGGTCTTGCGCCCGTACCGTGCGCGCACTTCTCCCGCCCAGACTGGCGGGACCGGCCCGGCCCGCGTTTCGCGCGGACTTCGGTGCCCGGGCAAAAGCGCCTCAGAGTCGCTGCCCTCCCCAGTACGCCATGTCCGACCATCGCCGCCGATGGCGTTGTTCTCCGCCAAGGGAACGACCCGGCCGCGACCGGGCGCAACGCAGCAAGGAGTTCCCCGATGAAGTTGGACTGGATCCTGTGGCTGGCCTCGCTGATGTCGCCGCAAGCCGCCGATTCGCTCTGCCTGAGCACCACCCTGTACCTGGAAGCCCGCAACCAGTCCGTCCGTGGCCAGCAGGCCGTGGCCGAGGTCGCCCTGCGGCGCGAGGAAAGCGGCCTGTGGGGCGATTCGATGTGCGAGGTGGTGACCGCACGCAAGCAGTTCGCGCCGACCATCGTCTCGCCGCGCACGCGCATGCACAACACCGAGGCCTGGGCGCAGGTGGTGAGCATCGCGATCGAATCCGAGCGCAACTGGGCGCTGCCCGCCGGCGAGCGCAACGAGATCGTGCCCGGCGCGAGTCATTTCATGGCGCACGCGATCGCCGCGCCGAGCTGGCGCAATGCCTACCAGGTGGCGACGATCGGCGACCACACCTTCCTCAAGGTGCAGAAGCTCAAGCCGCGCGGCGGCTGATGCGCGAGCGCGGCGCCTGATCGTCGTCCGACCGGCTTCAACTGCCGGCCTCGGGCCCCCGCAGCAGCGCGCGCTTCACTTCCTCCAGCGCATTGGGATCGTCGAGCGTCGACAGGTCGCCGGGGTCGCGATCTTCCGCCAGTGCCTGCAGCGAACGTCGCAGCAGCTTGCCCGAACGCGTCTTGGGCAGCGCATTGACCACGTATACGCGCGCGGGCCTGGCCACGCCGCCGAGCTGTTCGACCACCACCTTCTGCATCTGCGCCGCGGTCTCGTTCGCCTCCTCGCCCGACTGCGCCCGCCTGAGCGTCGCGAACACGATCGGCACCTGGCCCTTGACCGCATCGTGCACGCCGATCACCGCGGCTTCCGCGACGTCCGGGTGGCTCGACACCGATTCCTCGATCTCGCGCGTGCCCAGGCGATGCCCGGCGACGTTGATCACGTCGTCGGTGCGGCCGAGGATGAAGGTGTAGCCGTCCTCGTCGCGGATCGCCCAGTCGAGCGAGCTGTACAACAGCTCCTTGAAGTGGCTGAAGTAGCTGTCGACGAAGCGCTGGTCGTTGCGCCAGACCGTGGTCATGCAGCCCGGCGGCAGCGGCGGCTGGATCACCAGCACGCCCTTCTCGCCGGCAGGCGCGTCCTCGCCGGTGACCTCGTTGATCACGCGCAGGTTGAAACCCAGGTTGGGCAGTCCCGGCGAACCGAAGCGCACCGGCTTCATGTCCAGGCCCGGCAGCAGCGTCAGCACCGGCCAGCCGGTCTCGGTCTGCCAGTAGTTGTCGATCACCGGCTTGCCGAGCACGTCGGAAATCCAGCGCGCGGTCGGCTGGTCCAGCGGTTCGCCGGCGAGGAACAGGTGCTCGAACTTCGACAGGTCGCGGTCGGTGATGAACGCGGCATCGTGCTTCTTCAGCACCCGCAACGCGGTCGGCGAGGAGAACATCGTGCGCACGCCGTAGCGCTCGACGATGCGCCACCAGATGCCGGCATCGGGGTGGGTGGGCAGGCCCTCGTAGATGATCGAGGTGGCGCCGGCGATCAGCGGCCCGTAGACGTTGTAGGAATGCCCCACCACCCAGCCGATGTCGGACGTGGAGAACATCACCTGGCCGGGGCGGATGTCGTACACCGACCACATCGACAGCGCCAGCGCCACCGCGTAGCCGCCGACATCGCGCTGCACGCCCTTCGGCTTCCCGGTCGTGCCGGAGGTGTAGAGGATGTAGCTGGGCTCGTTCGATTCCAGCCAGACCACGGGAACGTTCGCGTCCTCGTGCGCCTTGCGCAGTTGCGCATAGTCGACGTCGCGCCCTTCCCGCAGCGGCAACGGCCCGGCAAGACCGCGGTCGATCACCAGCACCCGCTGCGGCGGATGTTCGCTTCGCGAGAGCGCCTCGTTCACCAGCGGCAGGAACGGGATCACCTTGCCGCCACGGGTGCCGGCGTCGGCGGTCACCAGCACGCGCGGCCGCGCGTCGTCGATGCGCATCGCCAGGTTGAGCGCAGCGAAGCCGCCAAACACCACCGAGTGGATCGCGCCGATGCGCGCGCAGGCCAGCATCGCGACCACCGCGTCGACCGTGTGCGGCATGTAGATCACCACCCGGTCGCCGCAGCCGGCGCCCAGCGACTGCAGCACGGACGCGAACACATTCACCTCGCGATGCAGCTGACGATAGGTCAGTTCGCGGACATCGCCGGTCTCGCTCGACCAGCCCACCAGCGCCAGCTGCTCGCCGCGCGCGTCGAGGTGGCGATCGACGGCGTTGAAGCACAGGTTGGTCTCGCCGCCCACGAACCATTTGCGGAATGGCGGGTTCGAATCGTCGAGGATCCGCCGCGGTGGCCGGTGCCAGTGGATCGCCTGCGCCTGCTCGCCCCAGAATTCCTCAGGCGCCTCGATGGAGCGTCGATACCAGTCTTCGTAGCGCATCACCGGCCCTCCCGCCGACTGCTGCGGTGAAGGCTAGGCCTTGCCCGGCTTCGCGGCGTTACGACCTTGGTCGGTACCGGAGGGAAGACTTTCGAATCAATGCCTTGGGCGCCTTTCCGGCGTGCCGATCGGCGTGGCCGATGCGCGGTTCGCGGCAATCAGCACCGGGGATGCGCCACCCCCGACGGCGCGGACGTGTCCGGTTCCCCACCAGCCCGTGCCACGTTCGCGGGCAGCGTGTGCAGCACGAGCGCACACCACAACGGCGCAAGCAGGTAGAGGCCCAGGAAATAGCGTCCCTGGACTTCGAACACCATGTGCACCGCCCAGAATCCGGCCACCCATGCCAGCGGGATCCAGCCGAGCCAATTGCCGCGACGGAGCAGCCGCCACGCGGTCATCAGGCAGAGCGCCAGGATCGCCACGCACAGCCCCCGATAGGCGACGTTCTCGATCCGGCGCAGGGTGTGGTAGGCAGCCTCGACCCGATCCCGGTCGGGGCTCGCATCGATGCGCTCGCGCACGTTCGGAGCCTCGAACAGCCAGTACAAGGCGTAGGGAGGCGGACTGCCGATCTGCGGTGCCTTACATGCGATCACCGATGCCCAGTGGCTGGCGGGACGTGCCGCCAGCCGATCCACCACTGCCCGCAACATCGGACGATCCAGGTCCTCGCGCGCGGCAGCGGCCGCGGCCGGCGACCAGTTGCCGCAGCGCTGGCTCCAGCGATCACTGGACGCCAGCAGTCCCGCATACAGCGTGACCGCCGAACTGGTGCGGATCTCCTCGGTGCGCCCGCTGGCCTGGCGCATCGCGATGTCGGCAGCGAACCCCAGCACGGATCCCACCAGCAACACGACCTGCACGACGAGCGCGCGCGATCCGGGGCGGCCGCGAAACGCGAGCAGGAACGCAGTCAGTGGCACGAACACCCAGAGCACCAGCGCATATTGCGGCCTGGTCGACACGGCCAACGCGACCGCAACTAGTGCTAGGGCGACACGCAAGCAATGCGAACCCTGCCTGGCTTGACCCACCGCCAGCCACGCGCCGATCCCCAGCTGCGCGGCGGCGATCAGGTCGAGCTGGACGATTCCGAAAAATGGCGTGATCAGCAGCAGATACACCGCTGTCGCGTGAGCCAGCACGCGCCAGCGAGTCGGATCAGCCCGCCATGCGAGCAGAAGCGCAACTGTCGCAGCCGGCAGGTTCAGTGCAAGCGCGGACGCCACCGGCGACCAGCCCAGGGCCTTCGGAAGCGCCAGCAGCCATAGCGAGAGACCGCCACGCTCGTACGCGGAGACCGATCCCGCCGCAGACCAGTAATAGCCCCAGTCGCTGTGAGGCGCAGGCTGCCACCACAGCGCCAGCCAGATGCCAAGCGCGGTCATCGCCAGCCATTGCAGCACGAGTACGCGCGCCCATGCCCATCCGCCCGGGCAGGCGCTGCCACGACGACTCACGACCACTTGCGCGACCCGCCTTCCGAACGACCGACATGCCTTTTCCGCTGCGATGCGCCTCTCCCGAGCTGCGCTGCGGCGAGCGCTACCGCGCGAAGCGATGGCAGTGCGGACCTGCCGCGCGCGTCATACCGCCGCCATTGCCCGCGCACAAGGCGAACCGCTTCGGTTTCACGCTCGATTGAACCGCCAGCATTGGGTCTGTGCACCGCTGCATGCGCCGGGAGTCCCGGCAAGCAGATCGCGCCCGTCTGGCGTGCCGCTCGATCAGTCGACCTTCGGCAGGCCTGTCGACTGCTCGACCAGATAGACCTCCACGGAAGACAGCTGCGCATGCTCGTCCAACTCCTGAAGCTCGGGGATCCGCCCCGCACCTATTTCGGCCGGACCCGCCCGGGACGCACGAGCCGCAAGTTGCCGCGGCAACCACCATGTGTCCGGGGCCAGGGTCGGCAACGCAGTGAAGCGTCCCACGCGGAGGATGCGCAGCCTGCCGTCGCGGACATTCCTCTGCAGTGGCTTGACCCATCGCGGCGGCTTGGACGAGCCAAGATAGTCTCCGTGCCCCACCAGGAGCAGCGGACCATCCACCTGATCAAGCGCAGGATAGTCGAACCGCCCCTTCCGATCAGTCTCCCGTCGCAGCATGTCCGCAAACCGCTCCCGCTCCTGATCGGTATCGAGTGTCAGCAGCGCCCGGCAACGGGCGAGATCGGTCGTCCAGCCCGAGGGCGTATCGACCACCGACACCCCGGGGTACCTGCGCTGGGCGTCCATGAGCGCCAGCTCGAACGCTTCCTTCGCTGCCGCGCTATAGATCAGTCCACGCTGGTTCCACTCCCTGTTCGGACCGCTGGACAGCGCGAGCCATACGAGGCAGAGCGCCGCAAGGACGGGAATCCGGATCCAACTTCGTCCAGCGCAGCCGGCAAGCGAGGTCAGCAACCGCATCACAAGTAACGCAGCCGGCACGATGCAGGGCGCGTAATAGCGCTGCTGCATGACCGGAAAAACATACTCGGACAAGGAACCCGACCCGTAGGTGAAGTACAGCAGCGGCCAGACCCAGAATGCTGCGATCGTCCACCACATCGTCGCGGCCGGACCCCGTAGGCGTCGCCTGAAGGTGTCCCAGAGCAGGTGTGCCGTCGCGACCCCTGCGAAGAGGAAAAGCGCCCAGGAATGATCGCCCAGCAGGTAACGCAGCGAATCGAGTCTCGCCCTCACGGTCCGCCCCTGTGCGTCGGCGTAACCGGTGAAGTCATGCGGAGACAACAGGCTCCCCACACTCGAATACCAGTCTCCGGACGTTACCCGGAACACGAGCATCTCAATCAGCAGGACGACGGCGAACCCGGTAGCCATCGCCATGCCGTCCAGAACTGCGATGGACACCCGGTCACGCCAGGCCTTCCACAGCAGCAGCGCCGCCGGAATCACCAGCACGACCGCTCCGCTCTCCTTGACTACGAAGCCGACCGCCAGGCTCGCGCCCGCGCCAAACGCGTATGCCCGGGCCCTACGTCGGGCGTTGCGCGAGGCATGGTCGCCGCCTATCCACCGGCACAGGCAGTACAGGCCTGCCACCAGGAACACCGAAGACGCGATATCCGGCGCCATCGCACCGGCGTACAGAAACACGACGGGCTGCGACACCGCGAGTACGGCCGCGGCCGCAGCGCCCAGGGGCCCGAAGAACTGGCGGGCCAGCAGGAACCCTGTGCCCCCCAGCATCAGGAAGAACAACCCATAGATGGCGACGGACAGCTCCACGCTGGCGGACAACGCGTACATCGCCGCCGCCGGCAGCAGCAGCACGACCCGACGCTCGGCCACCGAAGTCGTGGAGATCTCCTCGCCACTCGCGATACGTATCGCGCCGATCAGGTATCGGGTGTCGTCGCTGCAGTACAGGCCGGTGTAGTACAGATACGCGAGCAGGAGCGGAGCGAACAGGGCAACGCCCAGGCCGAAGGCATCCATTCGGTGGCGCTGGAACATCCTGTTCACCTTTGGTCCGGAGTGGAAGGTCGCGACGAACAATGAGCCACGCTGGCTACTGCAGCCTGCGCTGCAAGGGACGCTGCGGGATTCGCGCGTAGTCGAAGGCCACAAAGCCCTGGATGAACACGAAACCCAGGATCATCGCCATTGTGACCACGCCCACCGTGCCAGGCGGGGATTCGGCTGCCCGCGCGAGGTTGGTGATCCATATGGTCGCGCCGTATACCGCTCCGAACAGCAGCAGGAGACTACCGCCCAGCAGTTGCAGCGACGCCAGGTTGAAATCGCGCAGGTAGTACTCGTAGAAGATCCGCTTGAGGAAATTCCTCGTGTGCGAGACGGCAAACCGGGGGATCTCGCGCATCGGACTGAGGTTGCTGGTCTCATCGGCGTAGGTCGCGCGCATCGGCAGATCCATCACCACCGCATCGATCAGGTGCAGGCGGAACAGAAGATCGCTCTCGAAAAAGAACCGCTGGTCGATCTTTTCGAGTTCAATGTTCTCCAGGCACGCAGCATGGATGGCGGTGAATCCATTGGTTGGATCGAAGGCGTGCCAATAGCCGGTCGACAGCTTGCTGAGGAATGAAAGCGCGGCATTGCCCAGCAGCCTCAAGCCCGGCATCTCCACCACGTCCCGCATATGGAAGAAGCGGTTGCCCTTCACGTAGTCGGCTTCGCCCGCGAGCAGCGGAGCGATGAAGCGCGGAATGAGGGCCGGATCCATCTGCCCGTCTGCATCCAGCTTGACGCAGACTGTGACACCCAGATCCATGGCGCGGCGGTACCCCGCCACCATCGCGCCGCCCACCCCAAGGTTGACCGGGTTGAAGATGACCTCGACACGCGGGTCGTCGACTTCCTCATCGACCCGCCTGCCCGAACCATCGGGGCAGGCGTCGTCGACGACGAGGATGTGGTCCACATCGGCCCCGATGCCGCGTACGACATCGACCACCGAATGACTCGCCCTGAAAGCCGGAACGACGACCGCGACCGCGCGCGTCGCGGTCGTTGCCGCTTTTCCCACTCCCGACGGCGCGCCCGCGACGGAACGGCTCTGGTCCACGGTGTCGATCAACCCAGCAGGTGCGCCACGCCGCTGCGCTCTTCCTCGAGTTCGGCCAGGGTCTTGTCGATGGCCGCCTGGCTGAAGGTGTCGATCGGAAGATCCCTGACCATGGCGTACCTGCCGGCCTGCGTGGTGACCGGGAACCCGAAGATCACGCCTTCCGGAATGCCGTAGGACCCGTCGGACGGGACCCCCATCGTCACCCACTTGCCGTCGCTGCCCAGCAGCCAGTCGCGGACGTGGTCGATCGCGGCGTTGGCGGCCGACGCCGCCGAGGACAGGCCGCGCGCCTCGATGATCGCGGCGCCGCGCTTGCCGACCTTGGGGATGAACTCGTTTGCATTCCAGTCGTCGTCGCCGATCCGGTCCTTGAGCGAGGCGCCGCCGACGGTGGCGAAGCGGTAGTCGGGGTACATGGTCGGGCTGTGGTTGCCCCAGACCACGAGCTTCTCGATCTCACCCACCGCCACGCCGGCCTTGTTCGCCAGCTGGCTCAGTGCGCGGTTGTGGTCCAGGCGCAGCATCGCGGTGAAGTTCTTGGGATCGAGATCGGGCGCCGACTTCATCGCGATATAGGCATTCGTGTTCGCCGGGTTGCCGACCACCAGCACCTTGACGTCGCGGCTGGCGACCTTGTTCAGCGCCGCGCCCTGCGCGGTGAAGATCTTGGCGTTCTCCAGCAGCAGGTCCTTGCGCTCCATGCCCGGGCCGCGCGGGCGCGCGCCGACCAGCATCGCGACGTCGGCATCCTTGAACGCGACTTCCGGATCGTCGGTGCCGACCATGCCCGCGAGCAGCGGGAACGCGCAGTCCTCCAGTTCCATCATCACGCCCTTGAGCGCGGCCTGGGCCTTGTCGATCGGCAGTTCCAGCAACTGCAGGATGACCGGCTGGTCCTTGCCCAGCATCTCGCCGGAGGCAATGCGGAACAGCAGGGCGTAACCGATCTGGCCGGCGGCGCCGGTGACTGCGACTCGAACGGGAGCTTTCATGACGATGTCCTCTTGCAAGGTGGAATGCGGGACCGCGTCGGAACACGCGGTGGCCCAATGGAATGAGTGATGCCTGCGGCGCCCGCGAGCCTGGCCAGCCGTACGTCCGCGATGCGCACCCGCCGCCCCGGCTCAGGCCAGTTCCGCGAAGAATTCGCGGAAGCGCTGCAGGCCCGGCGCGAGCTGCGCCTCCGGGCAGGTGTAGGAGATGCGCAGCGCACGGGGTTCGCCGAAGGCCGAGCCCGGCACGCAGGCGACGCCCTTGGCTTCAAGCAGCGCATTGCACAGATCGACGTCGCTCTCGATCCGCAGGCCGGTGGGCGTGTGCGTCCGGCCGAACGCGACGCTGACGTCGGGGAAGGCGTAGAACGCGCCCCGCGGCATCGGGCACACCAGGCCGGGGATCGATTCGAGCGCCGCCATCACCTGGTCGCGCCTGGCCTGGAATTCGACGACCTTGGCCGCGGGAACGTCCTGCGGCCCGTCGAACGCGGCGATCGCCGCGGCCGTCGCCACTTCCGGCACGTTGGTGATGTGGTTCGAGTTGAGTGTCGTCACCGCCCTGGCCACCGCCTCGGGACCGGCCATGAAGCCGACCCGCCAGCCCGGCATGCCGTAGGTCTTGGACAGAGAGTCGACGAAGATCACGCGCTCGCGCAGCTCGGGGCGCGCGTGCAGGAAATTGTGGTAGCCCACGCCGTCGAACACCATGCGGTGGTAGATGTCGTCGGTGATGATCCAGGTGTCCGGGTGCCGTGCGACCACGTCCGCCAGCGCGGAGATTTCCTCGCGCGTGTAGACCATGCCCGTCGGGTTCGCGGGATTGTTGAACAGGAAGATCTTCGGCTTCGACGCCAGCGCGGCCTCGAGCTGGTCCGGTACCAGCTTGTAATCCTGTTCCGGCGGGCACGGCAGCAGCTGGATGCGGGCGCCCACGATTTCGCCGATGTCGACGTAGGTGGTCCAGTAGGGCGTGGCGAACGCGAACCCGTCGCCCTCGTCGAGCAGCGCCTCGCACAGGTTGTAGAGCACGTGCTTGGCACCGATGCCGGTGGCGCAATGGGCCCGGGTGTAGCCGGTCAGTCCGGCGGATTCGATGTGCTTCAGGAACGCATCCAGCAGCGCATCCGTGCCCCGGTTGCTGCCGTACTGCCCGCTGTCGCGTTCGAGCGCGATGCGCGCGGCCTCGTAGACATGGGCGCCCGGCAGGAAGTTCGGGACCCCGATCGAGAAGCTGATGATGTCGCGCCCCTGCGCCTTGAGCTGCCGCGCCTTCTCGGCGACGAGCATGATCGCGCTCGGCTTGGCACGACCCATGCGGCGGGCGAGTTGCGGCATCTGCGACGGACCTGAGGTGGGTGGGACACACGTTGCGCAGGACGCCTGGTCCGGCCGTGTTTCAGCGCGAAATCTTAACATGGGCAGGCAGTTGGACTGCCGGCCCGCTCAGCGGCTGCGGCTGTCCGCAGGGCTCCCCGTCCGCGGACCGGCGTACCGGTCCGCGAACCGCGTCGAGGCGTGGGCTCAGGCGGCCAGGATCCTGTTCCACTCCGCCACGCGGTCGGCCTGCGCCGCCAGCGCGGACTCGGCGTCGCCCTCGATCTTCACCGAGCGGATCGCGTCGCCCTGCTTCACCGCGTCGACCACGTCCAGCCCCTCGGTGACCTTGCCGAACACGGTGTGCTTGCCGTCCAGCCAGTCGGTCTTGATATGGGTGATGAAGAACTGGCTGCCGTTGGTGTTCGGGCCGGCGTTGGCCATCGACAGCACCCCGCGGTCGTGCTTCACGCCGTTGCCGGTCTCGTCCTCGAAACGGTAGCCCGGGCCGCCGCGGCCGGAGCCCTCGGGGCAACCGCCCTGGATCATGAAATCCGGGATCACGCGGTGGAACGCCAGCCCGTCGTAGAAGCCCCGGCGGGCCAGGTTGACGAAGTTGGCGACCGTCAGCGGGGCCTTGTCGGCGTGCAGTTCGACCTTGATGGCGCCGCGGTCGGTGTCGAAAGTGGCGAAAAGGGTCATGGGATTCAGCTCCAGGTGGCCGGATTGGCCGGTAGGCCGGCTATAATACCGGGCTTCCCTTTCACACTTCGTGCCCTGTCCTCCGGCAGCGGGTGCGTCCTTCACGATCCCCGCTGACATGTCCATCGAACGCCTGCGCAACATCGCCATCGTCGCCCACGTCGACCACGGCAAGACCACCCTCGTCGATTGCCTGCTCAAACAGTCCGGCACGCTCAGCGAGCGCACCGTGCTCGCCGAGCGCGTCATGGACAGCAACGACCAGGAGAAGGAACGCGGCATCACCATCCTGGCCAAGAACACCGCCATCACCTGGCAGGGCAACCGGATCAACATCGTCGACACGCCCGGGCACGCCGACTTCGGCGGCGAGGTCGAGCGCGTGCTGTCGATGGTCGACTCGGTGCTGATCCTGGTCGATGCGATGGACGGGCCGATGCCGCAGACGCGCTTCGTCACCCAGAAGGCCTTCGCGATGGGTTTCCGCCCGATCGTGGTGGTCAACAAGATCGACCGCCCGGGCGCGCGTCCGGACTGGGTGATCGACCAGGTGTTCGACCTGTTCGACAAGCTCGGCGCGACCAACGAGCAGCTCGACTTCCCGATCGTCTACGCCTCGGCGCTGCACGGCTACGCCAGCCTCGACGACAGCGTGCGCGAGGGCGACATGACCCCTCTGTACGAGGCGATCATGCAGCATGTGCCGGCGCCGTCGGTGGATCCCGATGGCCCGTTCCAGATGCGCATCAGCCAGCTCGACTACAGCAACTTCGTCGGCCTGATCGGCATCGGCCGCATCCAGCGCGGCAAGGTGAAGAAGAACATGCCGGTCAGCGTGGTCGACCGCGAGGGCAGGAAGCGCCAGGGCAAGATCGCACAGGTGCTGGGCTTCCTGGGTCTGGAGCGGATCGACGCCGAACAGGCCGAAGCCGGCGACATCGTGGCCATCGCCGGCGTCCAGGACCTCAGCATCTCCGACACCATCTGCGCGCTGGACACGCCCGAGGCGCTGCCGGCGCTGACCGTCGACGAACCGACGATCAGCATGACCTTCCAGGTCAACAACTCGCCGTTCGCCGGGCACAAGGAATTCTCCGGCGGCAAGTTCATCACCAGCCGTCAGCTGCGCGAGCGCCTGGAGCGCGAGACGCTGCACAACGTCGCGCTCAAGGTCGAGGAGACCGGGGACGCGGACAAGTTCCTGGTGTCCGGCCGCGGCGAACTGCACCTGTCGGTGCTGATCGAGAACATGCGCCGCGAAGGTTTCGAGCTCGCGGTATCGCGCCCGGAAGTCATCATCAAGGAAATCGACGGCCAGTTGATGGAGCCGGTCGAACAGCTGGTGGTCGACATCGAGGAGCAGCACCAGGGCGGCGTGATGGAGAAGCTCGGCACGCGACGCGCGCAGCTCAAGAACATGGAGCCCGACGGCAAGGGCCGCGTTCGCCTGGACTACATGATTCCCGCGCGCGGCCTGATCGGCTTCCAGAACGAGTTCCGCACCCTCACCCAGGGTTCGGGCCTGCTGTTCCACGTCTTCGACCATTACGGGCCGAAGGAAACCGGCGCGATCGCCAAGCGCCAGAACGGCGTGATGATCGCCAACGCCCCCGGCGTGACGCCGGCGTACTCGCTGGGCCCGCTGGAAGATCGCGGCCGCCTGTTCGCCGCCGAGGGCGACAACGTCTACGAGGGCCAGCTGGTCGGCATCCATTCCAAGGACAACGACCTCACGGTCAACGTCATCAAGCCCAAGCCGCTGACCAACGTCCGCGCCTCGGGCAAGGACGACGCCATCAAGCTCACGCCTGCGCTCAAGTACTCGCTGGAGCAGGCGCTCGACTTCATCGAGGACGACGAGCTGGTGGAAGTGACGCCGAAGGAAATCCGCCTGCGCAAGAAGATGCTCACCGAGAGCGACCGCAAGCGGGCCAGCCGCGCGGCGTGAGCCATGCGCTGTTCCCGGGCTGGCGGCCGGATGCCGGTGGGCGGGAACGACTGGCGACGCTTGTCACCGCCCTGACCGCGGCGCGCCTGGATCGCGCGCCGAAGCTGCAGATGCGCCGTCCGGACCAGTGGCACGCGACCTTGTGCTTCATCGGCTACGACCTGGGCCATCTCGTCACCCCAACCCTGCTCGACGCCTTCGCCGGCGCGGCGATGCGGATCCCGCCGCACACCTTCACCATCGAGCGCATCGCCTACTGGCGGCAGTCGGGCGCAGTCGTTGCCCTGCCACATGCCAGCCATGAACTGCAGGCCTTGTGCGATGCCACCCGCGACGCGATCCGCCGCTGCGGCATCGCTCCGGCACAGGTCACTACGCAACCCCATGTCACGCTCGCCTACCTCGACCGCGGCCTGGACGAACAGGGCTGGCTCTCCGACATCGGCTGCACCGGCGAACCGCTGCGCGTCGACCGGTTCGAACTGTTGTTCAATCCAGGAGGCCGCTACGAGGCGCTCGGGAATTGGAGATTGGCCGGCACTAGCCTGCCCGCGCCGCCCAGGCAGGGCTCATTGCTGTGAGCTTTGAGCCTTCAGCTTTCCGCCAAACTTAGGCTGGTCGTCGAAACGGACCGGCTCGATTGTCGTGCTGACCCATCGAGGTTCGGGGGTACCCAGCCAAGGACAGATGCAGTCCGTCCCGACGCCCTTGAAACGACGTCGCTCAGCCTTCAGGCGCTGACCGGAGGATTGAGCTGAGCGTGCTTGCGCACGATCAGCATCGCCGTTTCCAGCGCCTGCTCGTAGTTCAGGCGCGGGTCGACGGCGGAACGGTAGGCACGCTCCAGGTCGACCTCGGTCAGGTCCCGGGCGCCGCCGGTGCATTCGGTGACGTCCTCGCCGGTCAGTTCCAGGTGCACGCCGCCCAGGCGGGTGCCGGCGGCGGCATGGATGTCGAACGACTGCTCGATCTCGCTGCGGATGTTGTCGAAGCGGCGTGTCTTGTAGCCGTTGCTGGTCGACTCGGTGTTGCCGTGCATCGCGTCGCAGATCCACAGCACCCGGCGACCATCGCGCTTCACCGCCTCGAGCAGCGCGGGCAGTTTCGCCGCCACGTGCGAAGCGCCCATGCGGTGGATCAGGCCGAGGCGGCCCGGCTCGTCGTCCGGGTTGAGCACGTCGATCAGCCTGAGCAACTGGTCCGGTGTCACCGACGGACCGACCTTGACCGCGATCGGGTTGCGGATACCGCGGAAGTACTCGGTGTGCGCGCCGTCGAGCGCGGCGGTGCGCATGCCCACCCAGGGGAAATGGGTGCTGAGGTTGAACCAGCCCCACTGCCGCGGCACCTGGCGCGTCTGTGCTTCCTCGTAGGGCAGCAGCAGCGCCTCGTGCGAGGTGTAGAAGTCCACCCGGTTGAGGTTGTGCACCTGGGCGCCGGCCAGCGTTTCCATGAAGCGCACGGCGTCGCCGATGCCCGCCACCATCTTCTGGTATTCGCCTGCGAGCGGCGACTGCTTCACCCAGCCCAGTCCCCAGTATTCCGGGTGGTGCAGGTCGGCGAAGCCGCCGTCGATCAGCGAGCGGACGAAATTCATCGTCATCGCCGAGCGCGCGTGCGCCTTGATCATGCGCCTCGGATCCGGCACGCGCGCCTGCGCGGTGAAGGCGGGGCCGTTGACGATGTCGCCGCGGTAGCTGGGCAGCTCCACGCCGTCGCGCACCTCGGTATCGGCCGAACGGGGCTTGGCGTACTGGCCTGCGAAGCGGCCCACGCGCACCACCGGCAGCTTCATCCCGTGCACGAGCACCAGGCTCATCTGCAGCAGCACCTTGAGCCGGTTGGAAATGATGTCGGAACTGCATTCGCCGAAGTTCTCGGCGCAATCGCCGCCCTGCAGCAGGAAGCGCCTGCCCTCCTGGGCCTCGGCCAGCTGCTGCTTGAGCGCGAGGATCTCCCACGAGGTCACCAGCGGCGGCAGCGCGCGCAGTTCGGCCTGCACCTCGGCGAGCGCGTCTTCGTCCGGATAGGTCGGCAGTTGCAGCGCCGGGCGCGTACGCCAGCTGCCGGGATGCCATTCGGACGGGAGGTTCACTGCTTGCAGGGGTCGGTCGTGCCTGGTCATGGACGTGCTCGGATGGATCGCGCGATGGTGCGCCGGTTGCTGCGACGCGTCAATTTCAGCTGCAACCTACGCCGTTGCGTGTTCAGCGCCGCCGGAACGAGGCCAGAAGCGCCCAAGCGGCCAGCAGCACGAACCAGACTAGGCTCCACCAGGGCATCGACAGGCCGAGGAAGGTCCAGTCCACCGCGCCGCAGTCGCCGGTGCCGATCAGCACCTGCCGGATCAGTCCGGGGGTGTCCATGGTCTCGCGCATGAACGCGAACGGGGCGCCGCATGCAGGGATTTCGGGGGGGAACATTTGCAGCCAGACATGCCGTGCGGCGACCCCGATCCCCGCCATCGCCGCGGCCAGCGCCAGCAATCCCCAGGCGCGGCGCCCGCCCGTCCCGCGCGGCGCATGCAATCCCGCCAGCAGCAGCACCAGGCCGAGCGCAGCGAAGGCGATGCGCTGGAAGATGCACAGCGGGCACGGCTTCAACCCCCAGGCGAACTGGCTGTAGATCGCGAAGCCGATCAGCGCGAAGCAGATCGCCGCGGCGGCCAGCATCTGGAAGCGGAACGACCAGCGGAAGGGGTTCATGCGTGCTCGTCGGGCAGTCGGGGCCGACATTATCCCCCGTCGTCGGGCCTGCGTACGACCGTCGGGACGCGTCAGCGCGTCGGCCATCGCCGGATCCGCAGGTCCATGGAACGCGAAAGCCCGGCCGGGCCGGGGCTTTGCTTGCCGCGCTGCAACCCTCGGGGCGCAGCTTACTCGGCGTCGGCCTGCGGGCGGTCCACCAGTTCGACGTACGCCATCGGCGCATTGTCGCCGGCCCGGAAGCCGCACTTGAGGATGCGCAGGTAGCCGCCGGGACGGCTCGCATAGCGCGGCCCCAGCGTGGTGAACAGGTTGCCGACCGCTTCCTTGTCGCGCAGGCGCGAAAAGGCGAGGCGGCGATTGGCGACGCTGTCGACCTTGCCGACGGTGATCAGCGGCTCTGCGACGCGGCGCAGCTCCTTGGCCTTGGGCAGGGTGGTCTTGATCAGTTCGTGCTTGAACAGCGACGCGGCCATGTTGCTGAACATCGCATCGCGGTGCGCGCTGGTGCGGTTGAACTTGCGACCGGCTTTCTGGTGGCGCATGGTCGTGGATCCTTATCGGTTGAAGTGTGAGGCCTTGGGTATCGCTGTCGCCATCCTGGCGTTGGAAATTGGACTGCGCTGGTCCGGTCCGGCATCCCTGGCCGGGGGGCCGCGAACTTGGGTTCGTCGGCGAAACTCATCTGGTGTACGTCAACAACTTGGAGCCGCGGCTGCGCCGCGCTTGCACTCCCGGCCCGGCGCAGCGCGCCGTGCGTTCGTGGTCGCCAGCCGTTGCCTGATGGCAACGGCTGTGCGGCGCCCACTCACCCCAGCATTCCGTGCTGCGAGACGCCGGCCGGCGGCCAGTTCTCGAGCTTCATGCCGAGCGACAGGCCGCGCTGGGCGAGGACTTCCTTGATCTCGGTGAGCGACTTCTTGCCCAGGTTCGGGGTCTTGAGCAGCTCGACCTCGGTCTTCTGGATCAGGTCGCCGATGTAGTAGATGCTCTCGGCCTTGAGGCAGTTGGCCGAACGCACGGTCAGCTCGAGGTCGTCGATCGGGCGCAGCAGGATCGGATCCACGCCCGGGGTCGCCGCCTTCTGGCCGCCGCGGTCGCGGTGGGTGAAGTCGCCGAACACGCTCAGCTGGTCGGTGAGGATGTCGGCGGCGGTGCGCACGGCTTCCTCGGCGTCGATCGTGCCGTTGGTCTCGATGTCGAGCACCAGCTTGTCGAGATCGGTGCGCTGTTCGACGCGTGCCGCTTCGACTTCATAGGCCACGCGGCGCACCGGCGAGAACGAGGCGTCGAGCATCAGCCGACCGATGGCGCGGGTTTCCTCGTCCGGGCGACGGCGCGCGGCGGCCGGCTGGTAGCCGAAGCCGCGCTCGATCTTCAGGCGGATGTTGAGCTGGGTGTCCTTGGTCAGGTGCGCGATCACGTGGTCGGGATTGAGGATCTCGACGTTGTGGTCGGTCTTGATGTCGGCGGCGGTGACGACACCCGGCCCGGACCTGCTCAGCGTGAGCGTCGAGCTCTCGCCGGTGCCCATGCGGATAGCAACGTCCTTGAGGTTGAGCAGGACTTCGAGCACGTCCTCCTGCAGCCCTTCGATCGTGCTGTACTCGTGCAGCACGCCGTCGATTTCGACCTCGGTGATCGCGAAACCCGGGATCGACGAAAGCAGCACGCGACGCAGCGCGTTGCCGAGGGTGTGGCCGTAACCGCGCTCGAGGGGTTCGATCACCACCTTCGCGCGGTTTCCGGCGAGGCGTTCGATCTGGGGACCACGGGGGCGCAGGACCTGGTTGGCGGTAACTGTCATGTTGATAGCGTCTCCTGCAGCGCCACCGCATCCGTCGACACGATGGCTCTAGGTGTTTCGAGCCCCCTGCCTGCTGGCAGGGGGTGGCCCGTGCGCGGGCACGGGCCGGGGGAGTTTTTGCTGGTGCCGCGGGTTGACCCGCCGCCAGTCCTTACTTCGAGTACAGCTCGACGATCAGCGCTTCGTTGATGTCCGCCGGCAGGTCGCCGCGGTCCGGGACCGCCTTGAACACGCCGCTGAACTTCTTCTGGTCGACCTCGACCCACGAAGGCGACAGGTCCATGCTGGACGAGACGTTTAGCGCTTCCTGCACGCGCATCTGCTTCTGCGCCTTCTCGGACAGGGCGATCGCGTCGCCGGCCTTGACCTGGTAGGAAGGCAGGTTCACGGGCTTGCCGTTGACCGTGACGCCGCGGTGCGAGACCAGCTGGCGCGCGGCCGGCCGGGTGATCGCGAAGCCCATGCGGTAGACGACGTTGTCCAGGCGCGTCTCGAGGAGCTGCAGCAGGTTCTCACCCGTGTTGCCCTTCTTGTTCGACGCCTTCTTGTAGTAGTTGCGGAACTGGCGCTCCAGCAGGCCGTAGATGCGCTTGACCTTCTGCTTCTCGCGAAGCTGCAGGGCGTAATCCGAAAGCTTGCTGCGACGCGCGCCGGTGCCGGCGCCATGCTGGCCGGGCTTCTGCTCCAGCTTGCACTTGGAGTCGAGCGCACGGGTCGGGGACTTCAGCGAAAGGTCGGCGCCTTCACGACGCGCGAGCTTGCAGGTGGGACCGATATAACGAGCCATGTTCTTTTCGCCCCCTTAGACGCGGCGCTTCTTCGGCGGACGGCACCCGTTGTGCGGGATTGGCGTCACGTCGATGATGTTGGTGATCTTGTAGCCCACGTTGTTCAACGAACGCACGGCCGACTCGCGACCCGGACCCGGGCCCTTGATGCGGACTTCCAGCGACTTGACGCCGTAGTCCAGCGCATCCTTGCCCGCCTTCTCGGCGGCGACCTGCGCGGCGAACGGGGTCGACTTGCGCGAGCCGCGGAAGCCCGCGCCGCCCGAGGTCGCCCACGAGAGCGCGTTGCCCTGGCGGTCGGTGATCGTGATGATGGTGTTGTTGAACGAAGCGTGCACGTGTGCGATGCCGTCGGTGACGACGCGCTTGATCTTCTTCTTCTGCTTGTTGGCAGCTGCCGGCTTGGCCATTTCGGATGTCCTCGATTACTTCTTGATGGCCTTGCGCGGACCCTTGCGGGTACGGGCGTTGGTCCGGGTGCGCTGGCCACGCAGGGGCAGGCCGCGGCGGTGGCGCAGGCCGCGGTAGCAGGCCAGGTCCATCAGGCGCTTGATGGCGATGCCGACCTCACGGCGCAGGTCGCCCTCGACCACGAACTTGCCGACCTCGGCGCGCAGGCGCTCGACGTCCGGCTCCGACAGGTCGCGGATCTTGGTGCTCGAGGACACACCGGCTGCTTCGCAGACCTGCTTCGAACGGGTACGGCCGATGCCGTAGATGCTTTGCAGCCCGACCCAGACGTGCTTCTGGGCAGGCAGGTTGACACCTGCAATACGCGCCATGCGCGGATCTCCAACTGGTTGGTCGTCCGGAACGGTTGATCCCGGCGAAGTGAACACGAAATTCTAACAGGGTCCCGGCTTCGTTGGAAGCCGAAGGCGCAAGCGCCCCCGGCCCGGCATGGGGAGTGTGCCCATGCTCCGGCGACGGATCCCGGCTGGCTGAACGGGGTTCCCCCCGCCCGGCCACGCGCACTACTCTGGTGCGCGAATCGGCCCGGATCCACCCATGCGCGGGACTGCCGCACGGGTCGCCCATCGTGCCGGGGGGAGGCGAAGCTCCGCGTCGGCGTGAATTCTGGTTATGCCTCCATGGCTGCCGGGGAGGCGCCCAGAGGCGCCGCTTCGGCTTTCGACGCCGAGGCCATCCATGGCGGGGCCATGGCGGCTTCGGATCGTCCGGCCCGACCATCCATGGTCGGGCGCTACGCCCGGACAGCGCGACAGTGTCGCGCTAGCGCGTCCGGGCTCCGCCCTTCAGGTTCGCCTTTTTGAGGAGGCTTTCGTACTGGTGCGACATCAGGTGGGCCTGGATCTGGGCGATGAAGTCCATCACCACGACCACCACGATCAGCAGCGAGGTGCCGCCGAAGTAGAACGACACCCCCATCTCCGCGCGCATGAACTCCGGCAGCAGGCAGACCAGGACCAGGTAGGCGGCGCCGGCGGCGGTCAGCCGGGTCAGCACCCCGTCGATGTATTCGGCGGTGGCCTTGCCCGGCCGGATGCCCGGCACCAGTGCGCCGGACTTCTTGAGGTTGTCGGCGGTTTCCTGCGAGTTGAACACCAGCGCGGTGTAGAAGAACGCGAACCCGGCGATCAGGCCCGCATACAGCAGGATGTACAGCGGCTCTCCCGGCGAGAGCGCCTGCGCCACCCGCTGCAGCCACTGCGCCGAACCGGCCTGGCCGAACCAGGTGGTGGCGGTGGCCGGGAACATGATGATCGACGAGGCGAAGATCGCCGGAATCACGCCCGCCATGTTGAGCTTGAGCGGCAGGAATGAGGTCTGGTTCATGTACGCGTTGCGCCCGCCCTGGCGGCGCGCGTAGTTCACCGTGATCCGGCGCTGGCCGCGCTCGACGAACACCACGAAGTAGGTAAAGGCCAGCACCAGCACCGCGATCACGATCACCGCGATCGGGCTCATGTCGCCGTTGCGCGCGGCCTCGATCGTACCGAGCACCGCACTCGGCAGGCCCGCGACGATGCCCGCGAAGATGATCAGCGACACACCGTTGCCGATGCCACGCTCGGTGACCTGCTCGCCCAGCCACACCAGGAACATGGTGCCGGCGGTCAGCGCGATGATCGCGGTCAGCACGAAGCCCGGGCCCGGGGCGTAGACCACGGGGATGCCGGTCCCGGCACCCTGGCTCTGCAGCGCGATCGCGATGCCGGCCGACTGGAAGATCGCCAGCGGGATCGCGCCGATGCGCGACCACTGGGTGATCCTGCGCCGGCCCGACTCGCCTTCCTTCTGGATCGCCTTCAGGCTGGGCACGATCTGCACCATCAGCTGCATGACGATCGAGGCGGAGATGTAGGGGATCACGTTCAACGCGAACAGGCTGAAGCGCTCCAGCGCGCCACCGGAGAACATGTTGAACATGTCCACGATGGTGCCTTCCTGCTGCTCCATCAGCTGCAGCATCGCGTCGGGGTTCACGCCCGGCACCGGGATGAAACAGCCGATGCGATAGACGATCAGCGCACCGAGCACGAACAGCAGGCGCTGGCGCAGTTCGGTGAACTTGCCCGCGCCGGCCAGACCCGACATCGCCCCTGCGCTTCGCGCCATGCCCTGCTTACTCCCCGATCTCGCCGCCGGCGGCTTCGATCGCCGCCCGGGCACCGGCCGTCACCAGCAGGCCCTTGAGCACGAGCTTCTTCGAGATCTCGCCCTTCTTGACGATCTTGGCCTTCTTGGCGATGCGCGGCACCAGCTTGGCGGCGCGCAGCGCGGCGAGGTCGACCTCGCCCTCGAGCTTGTCGAGCTGGTACAGGAACACTTCCGCGGTATCGGTCTTGAGCTTGGAACGGAAGCCGACCTTCGGCAGGCGCATGTGCATCGGCATCTGGCCGCCTTCGAAGCCGGCCTTGATCTTGCCCTTGCCGGCGCGTGCGAACGAACCCTTGTGGCCGCGGCCGGCGGTCTTGCCGAGGCCGGAACCGATGCCGCGACCGACGCGGGTGCGCTCCTTGCGGGCGCCGTCGGCAGGCTTGAGCGTGTTGAGCTTCATCTGATTACTCCTCGACCCGGACCAGGTAGTGGACCTTGTTGATCAGGCCACGGACCTGGGGGCTGTCCTTCAGTTCGCGGACATCGTTGAGCTTGTTGAGGCCGAGCGCACGCACCGACAGGCGGTGCTTCGCCTGCGAGCCGCGCAGGCCCTTGACCAGACGGACCTTCACGGTGCCGTCGTTGTTCCCGGTCTTAGCCATGGACGATGTCCTCCACCTTCTTGCCGCGCTTGGCCGCGATCTTGCCTGGCGAATGCATCGCCTCCAGGCCCTTGACCGTGGCGCGCACGAGGTTGATCGGGTTGCGCGAGCCGACGGCCTTGGCCAGCACGTCCTTGACGCCCACCGCCTCGAGCACGGCGCGCATCGCGCCGCCGGCGATCACGCCGGTACCCTCGGACGCGGGCTGCATGAACACGCGCGCCGCGCCATGGCCGGCCTTGACGGTGTGCCACAGGGTGGCGCCGTTGAGGTCGACGTTGCTCATGTTCTTGCGCGCGTACTCCATCGACTTCTGGATCGCGACCGGCACTTCGCGCGCCTTGCCGTAGCCGAAGCCGACCTTGCCGTTGCCGTCGCCCACCACCGTCAGCGCGGTGAAGGTGAACTGGCGACCGCCCTTGACCGTCTTGCTGACGCGGTTGACCGCGATCAGCTTCTCGATCATGCCGTCGTCCATCTCTTCGCGATCGCGATTGCGGTCGCGCCCGCGGGATTCACGTTGTTCTGCCATTGCCATGTCTCGTGTCTGGAAGGAATTTGCGGCTTTGCCGCTTATGGTTGTGGTCTGGAGCGGTGGACCGCGTCCGCGGGCAGAAGCCGCGGCGCGTCCGGTGCAACCCGCACCGGCAGGGGTGAGTCAAGGCAGGCTCAGCGCGGCACTGCCGCGCTGCCCTGGCGAACACCCGACCATGAATGGCCGGGTCGGACTGTCCGGAAGCGACAGTGTTCCGCCATGGATGGCGCCATGACCTGGTTTTTCAAGCGACGGAGGCAAGCCCCCGCCGGAACATCAGAACTGCAGGCCACCCTCGCGGGCGGCATCGGCCAACGCCTTGATTCGGCCGTGGTAACGGTAGCCGGAACGGTCGAAAGCGACCTTCTCGACCCCTGCCGCGCGCGCCTTCTCGGCGATCGCGCGACCGACCCTGGCGGCGGCCTCGGCATTCTTGGCGCTCGTCAGGCCTTCGCGCACGTCGGACTGGGTGGTGCTGGCCGCGGCCAGGACCTTCGAGCCGTCGGCACTGAACACCTGCGCGTACACGTGCTGGCCGGTGCGCAGCACCGACAGGCGCGGCACGCCGAGTTCGCGGATGTGCGCGCGGGTCGACTTGGCGCGGCGCAGGCGGGCGATTTTCTTGTCCATGGTCTGTTCTCTGGCGGGAAGCGGATCGGCCCTTAGGCCTTCTTGGCTTCCTTGCGGATGATGATTTCGTCGGAGTACTTCACGCCCTTGCCCTTGTAGGGCTCCGGCGGACGGAATCCACGGATCTTGGCGGCGACTTCGCCCACCAGCTGCTTGTCGGCGCCGGCGACGATCACTTCGGTCTGCGTCGGCGAGGTGATGGTGATGCCCTCCGGCGCCTTGAACACGACCGGGTGCGAGTAGCCGAGCGACAGGGTGAGGTCCTTGCCCTGGACGGCGGCACGGTAGCCGACGCCGACCAGCTCGAGCTTGCGCTCGAACCCGTGGGCGACGCCGTGCACCATGTTGGCGACGATCGCGCGCAGGGTGCCGGTCAGGGCGATCCGCGCCGGATCGTTCGCGGACAGCAACGCGTTGCCGTCCTCGATGCTGACCTGGATGTCGGCCGGCTTCGCGATCGACAGCGTGCCCTTCGGGCCCTTGACGCTGATCGACTCGGCCTGGGCATTGAGCTCGACGCCTTTCGGGAGGACGACCGGCTTCTTGGCGATGCGGGACATGAGCGTTACTCCCTTAGGCCACGAAGCACAGGACTTCACCGCCGACGCCCTGCTGGCGCGCCTGCGTATCGGTCATGATGCCCTTCGAGGTGGAGATGATCGCGACGCCGAGGCCGCCGAGGACCTTGGGCAGCGCGTCCTTGCCGCGGTACTGGCGCAGGCCCGAACGCGAAACGCGCTTGAGCTGCTCGATCACCGGACGGCCTTCGTAATACTTGAGTTCGATCTCGAGCTCGGCCTTGGCGCCGTTCTCGGACACGCGCAGCGCGGCGATGTAGCCCTCGTCCTTGAGGACGTTGGCGATCGCGACCTTGGTCTTGGAGGACGGCATCTTCACCGTCGGCTTGCCGACCGCGGCCGCATTCCGGATGCGGACCAGCATGTCGGCGATGGGATCAGTCATGCTCATGGAAATTCCTTATGAGTGCACCGATATCCGCTTTCGCGAAAATCTGTTCGGGTTGTCCCCGGCCTGGCCGGGCTTGCTGCGAGCCGCCGGGGGAAGCCGGCGAGCCGCACATTATATACGAGCCGGCCGTCCCACGGGCGGGTCAGCTGCCTCACCCGGCGCGAACCGGCACCGGGCCTTCCGCTCCGCCCGCGCGAACGCGACCGGAGGCGGTTCGTACTCCTACCAGCTCGCCTTGCGCAGGCCGGGCACGTCGCCGCGCATGGTGGCCTCGCGCAGCTTGTTGCGGCCCAGGCCGAACTTGGCATACACGCCACGCGGACGACCGGTGAGCGCGCAGCGCGTGGTCTGCCGGGCCGGCGACGAGTCGCGGGGCAGCTTCTGCAGCCTGGTCGCGGCCTCGATCTTCTCCTCGTAGCTCGCGGTCTGGCTGCTGATCACCTTCTTCAGCTCGGCGCGCTTGACGGCGTGCTTCTTGACCAGCTTGGTGCGCTTGGTCTCGCGGTTGACCATGGAGGTCTTCGCCATGTCTTTTCCTCAGTTGCGGAACGGGAAACGGAAGGCTTCGAGCAGTGCCTTGGCTTCCGCATTCGTCTTGGCGGTGGTAGTGATGGCGATGTCCATGCCGCGGATCGCGTCGACCTGGTCGAAATCGATCTCGGGGAAGATGATCTGTTCCTTCACGCCCATGTTGTAGTTGCCGCGGCCGTCGAACGACCGGCCCGACACGCCACGGAAGTCGCGCACCCGCGGCAGCGAGACGTTGACCAGGCGGTCGAGGAACTCGTACATGCGGTTGCGGCGCAGCGTGACCTTGCAGCCGATCGGCCAGCCATCGCGGATCTTGAACGAGGCCACCGAGACGCGCGACTTGGTCACCAGCGGCTTCTGGCCGCTGATCTTCGCCATGTCGGCAGTCGCGTTCTCGAGCACCTTCTTGTTGGCGGCAGCCTCGCCCACGCCCATGTTGAGCGTGATCTTGCTCAGGCGCGGCACCTGCATCGGATTGGTGTAGCCGAACTGCTTCATCAGCTTCGGCACCACTTCATCCTTGTAGAACTGTTCCAGACGGGTCGTCATTTCTTAATCCTCAGGATCAGGCGGTCAGACCGCCTCACCACTCGAGCGGAACACGCGCAGCCGCCGTCCATCCTCGAGCACCTTGGTACCGACGCGCTCGCCCTTGCCGGAGGCAGGGTTGAACAGCATCACGTTCGAAGCATCGATCGGCGCCTCGCGCTCGATCACGCCGCCGGGTTGGCCGGCTTGCGGGTTGGGCTTGGTGTGGCGCTTGACGATGTTGATGTTCGAGACGACGACCTTGTCGCCGAGCACGCGCACCACGTCGCCGGTCTTACCCTTGTCGCGCCCAGCGATCACGACCACCTGGTCGCCCTTCTTGATTCGATTGGCCATCTCTATGTCCTTCCGCTCACAGCACTTCGGGTGCGAGCGAGACGATCTTCATGAACTTCTCGGACCGCAGCTCGCGGGTCACGGGCCCGAAGATGCGCGTGCCGATCGGCTCGTGCTTGTTGTTGAGCAACACCGCGGCGTTGCCGTCGAAGCGGATCAGCGAACCATCCGCGCGACGCACGCCCTTTCGGGTGCGCACCACGACCGCGTCGTAGACCTCGCCCTTCTTGACCTTGCCGCGCGGGATCGCATCCTTCACGGAAACCTTGATGATGTCGCCGATCGCGGCATACCGGCGCTTGGAGCCGCCGAGCACCTTGATGCACATCACTTCCTTGGCACCGGAGTTGTCCGCCACGTCGAGGTGGCTCTGCATCTGGATCATGGGAAGCGTCCTCCGTTACTCGGCCGCGCGGGCGACGATCTCGACCACGCGCCAGTTCTTGGTCTTCGAAATCGGGGCCACTTCCACGAGGCGGACGATGTCCCCTTCCTTCGCGGCGTTGTCGGCGTCGTGTGCGTGCAGCTTGGTCGAGCGGCGGATGTACTTGCCGTAGAGCGCGTGCTTCACGTTGCGCTCGACCAGAACGGTCACGGTCTTGTCCATCTTGTCGCTGACCACCCGGCCCTGGACCGTGTTCTGCTTCTTTTCGCTGTTGTTCATGGTCGTGTGCCTTACTTCTTCGACCCGAGGAGCGTGTTCACGCGCGCGATTTCGCGGCGCACCCGACGTGCCTCGTGGGTCTTGGTCAGCTGGCCGGTCGCCTTCTGCATGCGCAGAGCGAACCGTTCCTTCTGCAGTTCCAACAGGTGGCTCTGCAGCTCGTTGGCGGACTTGCCGCGCAGTTCCTTGATCGTCGCCATCAGCGCACCGTCCGGGTCACGAAAGTGGTGGTGACCGAGAGCTTGGCGGCGGCCAGGCGGAACGCCTCGCGCGCCACGGCTTCGTCGACGCCCTCGATCTCGTAGATCATGCGGCCGGGCTGGATCTGCGCGACCCAGTACTCCACGCCACCCTTGCCCGAGCCCATGCGGACTTCGATCGGCTTCTTGGTGATCGGCTTGTCGGGGAACACGCGGATCCACATCTTGCCGCCGCGCTTGACGTGGCGGCTGATCGAACGACGGCCGGCCTCGATCTGGCGCGCGGTCAGCTGCCCGGTCGCGGTGGCCTTGAGTCCGTACTCGCCGAAGCTGACGGCGTTTCCGCTCCAGGCCAAGCCGTCGTTGCGGCCCTTGTGCATCTTGCGGTACTTGGTTCGCTTGGGTTGCAGCATGGTTTAGTCCCTCGCCTCGCGGTCGCCACGGTCGCGGCGCGGTCCGCGCGGACGCTCGCGATCGCCACGGTCGCCGCGATCGTTGCCGCGCGGCGAATCGTCCTGCTTCTCCTGGCCCACCTGGCTGAAATCGAAGATCTCGCCCTTGTAGATCCAGGTCTTGATGCCGATGATGCCGTAGGTCGTCTTGGCCTCGGCGAAGCCGTAATCGACGTCGGCGCGCAGCGTGTGCAGCGGCACGCGACCTTCGCGGTACCACTCCGAGCGCGCGATCTCGGCGCCGTTCAGGCGGCCGGCGACGTTGACCTTGATGCCCAGCGCGCCCAGGCGCATCGCGTTGCCGACGGCGCGCTTCATCGCGCGGCGGAACATGATGCGGCGTTCGAGCTGCTGCGCGATGGACTCGGCCACCAGCTGCGCGTCGAGCTCGGGCTTGCGCACCTCGGTGACGTTGATGTGCGCCGGGACGCCCATCATGGTGCTGACGTCCTTGCGCAGCTTTTCGATGTCCTCGCCGCGCTTGCCGATCACCACGCCCGGGCGGGCGGTGTGGATGGTCACGCGCGCGGTCTTCGCCGGGCGTTCGATCAGGATCTTGCTGATCCCGGCCGCGGCGAGCCGCTTGCGCAGCATCTCGCGGACCTTGAGGTCGGCGACGAGGTAGTCGGCGTATTCCTTCTTGCCGGCATACCACTTCGAGTTCCAGTCCTTGGCGATGCCGAGGCGGATGCCGGTGGGATGAACTTTATGACCCATTTACTTGCCCTCTCCCACGACGACGGTGATGTGGCTGGTGCGCTTGAGGATGCGCGTGCCGCGGCCCTTCGCGCGTGCCATGAAGCGCTTCAGCGTCGGACCCTCGTCGACGGTGATCGTCGCGATCTTCAGCTCGTCGATATCGGCGCCGGCGTTGTTCTCGGCATTGGCGATCGCCGACTCGACCAGCTTCTTGATCATCGCGGCGGCCTTCTTGTCGGAGAACTTCAGCAGGCTCACCGCCCGCTCCGCCGGCAGGCCGCGGACCTGGTCGGCGACCAGGCGCGCCTTCTGCGGCGAGATGCGGGCCGTGCGCAGCACGGCGGTCCGCTTGTTGGCCTCGGTGCGCACGCGCTTGGCCTCTTCGTGCTTGGCTCGTTTTGCCTTGTCCATCGTGCGCTCCTTACCTGCCCGACTTCTTGTCGCCGCCGTGACCCTTGAAGGTCCGCGTCAACGCGAATTCGCCGAGCTTGTGGCCAACCATGTTCTCGTTGACCAGTACCGGGATGTGGTTGCGGCCGTTGTGGACGGCGATCGTGAAGCCCACCATTTCCGGCAGGATCATCGAGCGGCGCGACCAGGTCTTGATCGGCTTCTTGGTGTTGCCCGCCACTTCCACCTTCTTGATCAGGTGGTGGTCGACGAACGGGCCCTTCTTCAGTGAACGTGCCATGGTCTATCAGCTCCTGCGGTCGCGCACGATGAACTGCTGCGTCCGCTTGTTCTTGCGGGTCTTGTAGCCCTTGGTCGGCACGCCCCACGGGGTGACCGGGTGCGGGTTGCCCTGGCCGGCCTTCGCCTCGCCGCCGCCGTGCGGGTGGTCGACCGGGTTCATGGCCGCGCCGCGGACGGTCGGCTTGATGCCGCGCCAGCGCTTGGCACCGGCCTTGCCCAGCTTCTCGAGGTTGTGCTCGACGTTGCCGACCTCGCCGATCGTGGCGCGGCACTCGGCCGGCACGCGGCGCATCTCACCCGAACGCAGCCGGATCAGCGCGTAGACGCCTTCACGCGCGACCAGCTGCACGCCGGCGCCGGCGGCGCGCGCGATCTGCGCGCCCTTGCCTGGCTTCATCTCGATGCAATGCACGGTCGAACCGACCGGGATGTTGCGCAGCGGCAGGGTGTTGCCGGCCCTGATCGGCGCATCGTTGCCCGCGATCACCTGGTCGCCGGCCTTCAGGCCCTTGGGCGCGATGATGTAGCGGCGCTCGCCGTCGACGTAGCACAGCAGCGCGATGTGGGCGGTGCGGTTCGGGTCGTACTCGATCCTTTCCACGCGCGCCGGGATGCCTTCCTTGTCGCGCTTGAAGTCGATGATGCGGTAGTGCTGCTTGTGGCCGCCACCGATATGGCGCGTGGTGATGCGGCCATGGTGGTTGCGGCCACCGGACTTGCCCTGCGGCTCGACGAGCGCGGCATGCGGCGCTCCCTTGTGCAGGTCGGGCGTCACCACCCGGACCGCGGAGCGGCGACCGGGGGACGTGGGCTTGAATTTCATCAAAGGCATGGGAGCTTCCTCAGGCCGTCGCGTTGATGACGTCGATCGACTGGCCCTCGGCCAGCGTCACGTACGCCTTGCGCCAGTTGCCGCGGCTGCCCTGGCGGAAACGGAAGGACTTGCTCTTGCCCTTCACGTTGACCACGTTGACCGCCGAAACCTTGACGTCGAACAGCTTCTCGACCGCGGCCTTGATGTCGGCCTTGGTCGCGTCCTTCGCCACTTCGAACGCGTACTGGTTGGATACTTCCTGCAGGCGCGCGGTCTTCTCGGACACGCGCGGCGCACGGATCACTTCATAGAGCTTGGCGTCGTTCATGCCAGCCACTCCTCGATCTTCTTCACTGCGCCGGTGGTGACCAGCACGCTGTCGGCACCGACCAGCGACACCGGGTCCAGGCCCTGCACGTCGCGCACTTCGACGTACGGCAGGTTGCGCGCGGACAGGTACAGGTTCTCCGAGGCGTCCTCGGTCACGATCAACGGACGCCGGCCGAGATCGAAATCCTTCAGCTTCGAGATCAGGCCGCTGGTCTTCGGCGCGTCGATGTCGAACGACTCGACGACCGTGATCCGACCCTGGCGGTTGAGCTCGGACAGGATCGCCGCCATCGCGGCGCGATACATCTTGCGGTTGACCTTCTGCGCGAAGCTGCGCGGCTTGGCCGCGAAGGTCACGCCGCCGCCGACGAAGATCGGCGCGGTCAGCGCGCCGTGGCGTGCGCCACCGCCCTTCTGCTTCTTCGACTTCTTGGTGGTGCCGTTGACTTCGGCGCGGGTCTTCTGCGCCTTGGTCCCGGCGCGACCGGCGTTGCGATAGGCAACGACGACCTGGTGGACCAGGTCGCCGCTGAATTCGCGGCCGAAGATCGCGTCGGAGACGGACAGCTTGTCGTTGCTACCGTTGATGGCGAGTTCCATCGTCATCTCTCCTTATGCCTTGCTCGAGGGACGCACGATGACGTCGCCACCGGGTGCGCCGGGCACCGCGCCCTTGACGGCGATCAGGCCGCGCTCGGCGTCGACCTTCACCACCTGCAGGCGCTGCGTGCTCTGTGTATCCGCACCCATGTGGCCGGACATCTTCTTGCCCGGGAAAACGCGGCCCGGCGTCTGCCGCTGGCCGATCGAACCCGGCGAGCGGTGCGACAGCGAGTTGCCGTGCGTGGCGTCGCCCATCTTGAAGTTCCAGCGCTTGATCGTGCCCTGGAAGCCCTTGCCCTTGGTCACGCCCTGGACGTCGACGATCTGGCCGACCTCGAAGATGTCGGCCTTGATCTCGCCGCCGACCTCGAAATCGGCGATCTTGTCGTCGGCCACACGCAGTTCCCACAGGCCGCGGCCGGCTTCGACCTTGGCCTTGGCCAGGTGGCCGGCCTCGGGCTTGGTCAGCAGCGAGGCGCGCTTGACGCCGGCGGTGACCTGCACGGCGCTGTAGCCGTCGGTCGCGACCGTCTTCACCTGGGTGATGCGGTTCGGGGTGGCTTCGATCAGGGTCACCGGTACGGACTTGCCGTCTTCGGTGAACACCCGGCTCATGCCGGCCTTGCGGCCGACGATGCCCAACGAATGGATCTTCGCGGTCATGGTGACGGTCCTCAGGTCAGCTTGATCTGGACGTCGACGCCAGCCGCGAGCTCGAGCTTCATCAGCGCGTCCACGGTCTTGTCGTTGGGGTCGACGATGTCGAGCACGCGCTTGTGCGTGCGGGTCTCGTACTGGTCGCGCGCGTCCTTGTCGACGTGCGGCGACACCAGCACGGTGTAGCGTTCGATCTTGGTCGGCAGCGGGATCGGGCCGCGCACCTGCGCGCCGGTCCGCTTGGCCGTTTCGACGATCTCGCTGGCCGAACGGTCGATCAGGCGGTGATCGAACGCCTTGAGCCGGATCCGGATTTTCTGGTCCGCCATGACGGAATTCCTTCGTTGAAAGAGCGACAGGCCCTGCGGCTGGGTGCGCAGGACCCCGTTGAACCTTCGACCTCGCGGGAAGAACCAACCCCGGGAGTTTCGGGCGACTGCAAAAATCAGGGCAGACCGGTTGCCCGATCCGCCCAGAGAGGGAACAGCGAGCGCAACGAAACGCCCCGCCTATGTGTCCCGGAGACCTCCGGAACGGGCGAAGCGCATGCCGCGCGACATGGTCCCTGTCTGGCGAAGACGAGGCGCATCCTGCACCTCATTTCGCGGTTTCGCGGGCGGCCATGAAGCCTGCCGCCCGTGAAGAGTCGAATATTATGAAACCTTCACGGGTGGGATGCAAGGGGTCTTGCAGCTTTTTTCCGTGTCGGCCTGGGCTCCGGGCGGCAGGCGGCTTGCGCCGCCTCGCCCTTGACCTGTCCGGTTTCCGGTGGGGACCGGGGCCGGTTAGTTGGATCCCTCGCTTGCGCTCGGGATGATGTTCCGGCAGCCACGCGCTTGCGCGCGTGGGCCGTCACATCACTTGATGATCTTCGCCACCACGCCGGCGCCGACCGTACGGCCACCCTCGCGGATCGCGAAGCGCAGGCCCTCGTCCATCGCCACCGGGTTGATCAGCGACACCACCATCTTCACGTTGTCGCCCGGCATCACCATCTCGGTGCCCTCCGGCAGCGTCACCGCACCGGTGATGTCGGTCGTGCGGAAGTAGAACTGCGGACGGTAGCCCTTGAAGAACGGCGT